>DJVC01000029.1 GCA_002440765.1 bacterium UBP3_UBA6266
AGAGAACATAAAAAAGGGCAGAGTATTGGGACAAGAGGAAAAGGTCCTTGGAAATTAGTGCACCAGGAAAGTTTCCCTGATTATAAAACAGCCCGTGAAAGGGAGAAATTTTTGAAGAGTGGCAAGGGCCGTGAATGGTCGCGGTCAGCCTTCGGCTGATAAAGTTCGAGCTTGCCCGCCTTAGGCGGGCCCCGTCACTCCCGCCATCATTAAAGGGCAGAGGGTTATATCCTCTGCCCTTTAATTATCTCTGTGGGTACGGAGGTCTAATCAATGCCACAAATCAAAGTATATATATTGAAGAGTATGGCAACGGGCTGCTTATATGTCGGAATAAGCAGAAATTTATCCAGAAGATTGAGAGAACATAAAAAAGGGCAGAGTAATTGAGCGATACTTGCCCCCCCAGGGAGGGGAAAATAGAACAATAGATAAACGAAAGCATTTATTTGCTTGAATAGCTATCTAAAAAAGATATAATAATAGATAATATGTAGTGAGATGTAACTATTGAAATTGTAGTGGTATAAATGTACTATATTGTCAAGATAAATGCTACCAAAACGACTGAAAGAATCTGGTTGGTCTCACCAGAAATTAGCAAAAAAGACCAGGCTATCATATAATACAATCACTAAGATAGAACAAAGTTTTATATATCAGTTTAGCTCAAGCAAAAACTGCGGATTCTTAAATAAAGTGGGATTAGCTTAAAAATGGGCAAGCAGAAGAAAACAAAAAAGCTTCTGTCGAGAAATAAACTTAAAAATCATCAGCGCGGCCGTTTTGAGAAGGTGATCAAGCGGCAGTCCAACGAGCTCAAGATCAAAAATGGGCAACTGAGGAATGGAATAAAGAAACAGAAAAGAGCAGAAAAGCAACTCCAGATAGACGTTGTCTTAATAGATAAGCAAAATCTGGAAATCGTTAAGCAGCGCGAGGAGCTTTTGCATGTTACCAGAGTAGGAAAACTCGCGGAATTTGTCTCGTCACTGGCCCACGAGATCAGTCAGCCTCTTGCAGCTATTCTTGCCTACGCTCAGGCTGCCCAGCGTATGTTCGCAGGCAGGAAGCCTGAGTTACAGGAAATTCTTCAGCACATCATCAATGATGACCAGCGGGCGTCTGATGTCATTCAGCGATTGCGTTTACTGTTAAAGAAGGGTAATCCTGAAATGAAACCACTGGATATTAATGCCATTATCAATGAGACTGTTAGACTTATTGCTACCGATGCCGGCCTAAGGAGCACTGTTATTAAAACCAAGTTTGATACCGATCTTCCGCTTGTTCGCGGTGACCGGATACAACTGCAGCAGGTCCTCTTGAATCTTATCAGTAACAGTTTTGATGCTTTGGAGAATAGTAAAGGCGGGCGTGAAATATTGATCCGCACATCGCGTAGAGATACCGACACGATTATCGTGAAGGTGAAGGATTCCGGATGCGGTATTCCAGCGAAAAATATACCTAAACTCTTTACTCACTTTTTTACGAGCAAACCGGATGGTTTGGGTATGGGGTTGTCTATCAGCCGCTCCATTGTTGAGTCGCATGGCGGGCAATTGGACGTAAAAAATAATCCTGATCGCGGTGCTACATTTTATTTTACTATTCCAGTTGGAAAATGAAAACTGACCAGAATAAAATATTGCAATATCTTTATCCTAAGCGGATTGATATATTAATATTGATTTTGATTTCCGCTGTATCGCTTTTTATCGGCCTGTGTCTACCAGTCCTTACAGTTCGTAAATTATGGTAAAGTAATATATTTTCTATAATATCAGGGATAACAAATATCTGGGAAGGCAAGTATTATATTCTTTCGTTTGTTATATTATTTTTTTCTGTTATTTTTCCTGTTGTAAAATTAGCGACACTCTTTTTGATTTGGTTTGTAAGGTTAAGAAATAATCAAAGAAAATGGCTCCTTCATGGTTTGAGCCTTCTGGGAAAATGGTCAATGCTGGATGTTTTTGTGATAGCTATTATTATTGTGCCCATAAAATTGGGCGCTCTGGCAAGTGCTAAGGCTGAAATAGGCATTTATTACTTTGGGGCATCGATTATTTTGGCCATACTCGCCACTAATTTACAGAGTAATTTAGTAAATCGCTCAGACAAGGTGCAGATAAAGGATACTTAAATGAGTAATCGCGGACCTATCATCTATATTGTCGATGACGATGTTTCTATAGGCAGAGCTCTATCCTTACTGTTAAAATCACACGGGTTTAAGGTCGAGACGTTTACGCGCGCAGCAGATTTCTTAACTTTTAAATATCCCAAGGTCCCTTCGTGTCTCGTTTCGGATTTACGCCTGCCTGGCATGAACGGACTTACCCTGCAGAAGACAATGGCATCACAAGGACTGACAATGCCGATTATTTTTATTTCAGGACACGGGAGTATTCCCAAAAGTGTGAAAGCGATAAAGGGGGGAGCTATTGATTTTCTTACAAAACCTTTTTCCAGCAAGAAACTACTTGATGTTATTAACCTTGCTATCTCAAAAAGTAAAGTTTTAATTAAAGAACAAGCCGAAATATCAAAAATAAAGCAACGCATCAAGACTTTGTCTCCGCGGGAACTGGAAGTTTTCAAGCTTGTAGCCAAGGGAATGATGAGTAAAAATATTGCCACAAAGCGTGGAGTTTCCCTTCAAACGATCAAGGTTCACCGAGGCCGTGTTATGAAAAAAATGAAAGCTGAAACCGTAACCGAGCTTATCCATTTTGCCCAAAAAGCAGGCGTAGCTTCCTCCTAGGTACTTATTTCCTCTCAATCGCTTCAAAGACAGAGTCTTCTACGCGATACCATAAATTCTAAGATTATACCCAAGTACAATTGATTTAATTTCTACCTCTCTTATAATAACACTATGCATCTAAAAAAAATTGTGCTTAAAAAAAGGGCTTACGCAGGACTCGTTTTACTTCTCATCATTGTTACAGGTTCGAGTTGTGCAAATCTCAGAATAAATACCAGAAGAACAAAGCTTCAGGAATTTACATTCCCGAAAGGATTTTTGTGGGGGGCAGGCACATCTTCGCATCAGGTCGAAGGCAACAACACCAATAACGACTGGTGGCAGTGGGAACAGAATCTTTCCCTGGAAATGCGTTCCGGACGGGCTTGTGACGAATGGAACCGCTTTGAAGAGGATTTTAAGATCGCCCAATCTTTAGGGTTTACAGCTTATCGTTTCTCCATTGAATGGAGCCGCATCGAGCCGTCGCCCGGCCAATTTGACAGCTCAGCCCTTGAGCATTACCGCAAGATGATCTTTTCGCTGAAATCAAAAGGAATAGAGCCTATTGTAACGTTGAATCATTTTACGATTCCTTTATGGTTGGTGAGCAGGGGAGGATGGCTTTCGGATGAAAGTCCGGAACTTTTTGCCAGATATGCGCGGGAAGTGACAGAAACCATAGGCAGGGATGTTCATTATTGGATTACGTTGAATGAACCGGCGGTTTATATGTATAAGGGCTATATGGTCGGGGAGTGGCCGCCCGGAGAGCAATCAACAGAAAATGCGTTTAAAGTCGTGCAAAATTTGGCCATGGCGCATGTCCTGGCTTATGTGCAGATCAAAGAAGCCTATGTCCAGAAAGGCTGGAATAAGCCCATGATAGGGATAGCCCAACAAGTGATTTTATTTGAGCCTCGCTCAGCAGGCTCTTTGTGGGACTGGCTTTCTGCGAGATTAAGGGATCAAATGATTAATCATTTATTTGTTCAGGCCTTAATTCAGGGAAAAGCAAGAATTTTCGGGATTTTCAGCATGCGACTCCCCAAAGCAAAAACTCTGGATTTTATCGGTTTAAATTATTATACGCGGCAATATGTCTCCAATCGCGGGTTTTTGCTGCCTGATATTTTAGGTGAGGAACGTGCTGTAGAAGACCATTTTGCCGTGAAGAATTCTCTCGGTTGGGAAATTTATCCGAAAGGATTGTACACGTTAATTGGAAAATTTTCAAAATACAAACTGCCTATTTTGATTTCGGAAAACGGCATTTGCACAAATGATGATACCGAGCGTTCAGAGTTTATTGTAGAGCATCTTCAGGCCATGGCCCGAGCAATGAAAGAGGGCTCTCCCGTGATCGGCTATCTCTATTGGTCGTTGATTGACAATTATGAGTGGGCAGAGGGATTTGCCCCACGATTCGGGTTGATAGAGGTGGATTATGCGACTCAAGACAGAAAGATCCGGGAATCGGCAAGAAAATATGAGGAGATTATCCGGTCTGGGAAATTGAATTTTTAAGAAGTGTAAAAGATATGTTATACCCAGGTACAATTGACTCCTTTTCGGGAAAAACCTAGGATAAAGGTTAAGGATGTGGGACTAATGGGCAGATGCAAAAAACAGATTTTTATTGTGGATGATGATGTATCAGTATGTCGGGCGTTGAAAGTTCTCTTAACTACGCACGGGTTTACCGTGAATACATTCACTTCTTCGGAAAGGTTTTTTAGCGCTGTGCCCGACAGCGTTTGCGGTTGTTTGATACTGGACATTTGTATGCCTGGCCTGGACGGATGGGAAACGTTAAAGAGGATCGTCGGATCCGGGTCCGATCGTCCGGTTATTCTCATCTCGGCGGACAAAAACGGAGGGGTACACAAGAAAGCCTTAATAGCAGGAGCCATAGGGTTTTTGCAAAAACCATTTAATGACCAGGCGTTGGTCGAGCTCATTAACAGTGCGGTTGAGCAGAAAGGAGATGTGTGAATAAAACGGGGTAACGCACTTTGTAAGAGATAGATAGCGTTTGAAAAATAAAAAAAATATAAGGAGGAGACGTATTTATGATTGCTGTAGAAAAAATAGTAACGCAGAGAAAAATGTGGGGATTTAAGATGATTTTGATCGGGATTTTGGGCGTTTTGACCCTTGGCGGATCAACGCAAGCTTATGCATCTGAGAAAAACTTGCGTAGTGTTTCGGGAGAGATCGAGTATGTAGATGTCAAACTCGGTGAACTAAAGTTGGAAGGAGAAACAACGAAAAACCGAAGATACCCTACAGAGTTCAGGCTTAATTCTCAAGAGACCATCGTAACCGACCCCACGGATAAGAAGTTTCTCAATGTAAAGGATCTAAAAGTCGGTCAACACGTGACTGTTGAATTCAATTGGGTCCGAGGGGAATGGAGAGAGCCGGCGATTGCCTTAAAGATCATTGCCTTTGCTATGCCGGAGCTTGTTTCCATGGAAGTTACGGGTGAGCTTGAGGCTATAGATGCACAAGCCGGAACACTCATCGTTGAGCGGAAGCCTTTGCTCGGTGAAGAAGGAAGAATCGATTTGGTTTATTTTGTGTTTGACCCGAGGTACATTGTCGCCATGAGAGCTCCGAGCATAAAACCTGCACGATTGGTATTTAATCCGGGGGACATAGTGAAGGTTGGATATGTGGTCAGAGATGGGAAAAGATATGCAACTTCCATTACGCTGATTTCAGCGGCTCCGGAAATTACGAATACGACAACAACAACGACAACAAGTACAACTGTAACACAGTAAAGAGTAATAATAAAAAGGAGAAATTAATATGGAACACAATACTATAGGATATTGGATAGTGTTTCTTTTTATCGGCGGGGTGATCGGGTGGCTGGCTGGCATAATCATCAGGGGCCGGGGGTTTGGGATTATCGGAGATATAGCAATCGGGATCGTCGGAGCTATGCTTGGCGGATGGATGGCCGGAGTGCTCGGGCTATACACCAGCAGTTCGATCGGGGCCTTTCTTATAGCGCTTGCCGGCGCAGTGGTTTTAGTGGGCCTGACACGCTTTGTTATAAGGCACGCAGCGGTATAGGTGAATGGGTTGTGATTAGGAAAAGCGGGTAGATGATTTCTACTCGCGGAGTTATGAGAATAAAAGGAGATTATTTATGGCTGATACAAAAAAAGGGATTGTTGAATCAGCAAAAGACAGTATTGTCAATGTGATAACAGGCGCAGGGGATATTGTGAACGCTATTGTTAATACAATCAGTGGAATGGTGAGTAAGTTGGTCAAAGAGACAGGAAAAACCGGGGCGGCATTGATTGAATCAGCAGAGGATATTATTGGCGCAACTATCAGCGGGGTCATTGAAACCGGAAAGAATTTGGAGGAGGGCGTTAAGGGCCTCGTCATAGGAATATTAAAGGGGTCAAAGTCAATGGGAGAAGAAGCATTGTCTTCGATTGGGGCTTTAGCCGGTTCAATCATAAAGACTACAGCGCATGCCGGCGGAGATATAGTTGCTGCTACGAAAGGGTTGTTAAGCGGAACGGTCCATTCGGCAAAGAATCTGGGAGTTGATGCGGAGAAAGCAGTCTCTGAAGCTGCCACAGGAGCGGTAAAAGCCGGATATAAGATTAGCGCAGAAGTCGGGGATAAAATAAAGCAGGCAGCAATAGGGACTATTAATGGAGTCAAGGTTATCTTAAAGACACCTTTTCAAAAAAAGTAAAAAAACAAAAGAGGTATAATATGAAAAATTTTTCCTTATTAATGCTTATAGCTTTATTTTTAATAATCTCGACCGTAGGGTGTAATACGCTGAGAGGTGCGGGAACAGATATAAAAGATACGGGCAAACACATTGAAAATGTTGGGAAATAAAAGCGGATTCGGACTAAAGAAAGGAAAAGGCTATGGATAAAAAATTGGTTAAAACGTTATCTGTTTTAGTTTGCGCCGTTTTAATTGTTCATTTGGCAGGGTGTGGGACCCTTATGTATCCTGAGCGCAGAGGACAAAAAGGCGGGAGGATTGATGCAGGGGTTGCTGTTATGGATGGGCTTTGCTTGTTGTTTTTTATAATTCCTGGTGTTATTGCTTACGCTGTTGATTTTTCTAATGGGACGATTTACCTGCCGGGTACTCAAAGTTCCCTGGATATAGAAGATATAAAACAGGTAAAATTTAATCCCAAACATTGTACCAATGCAACTATTGAAAAAATCATTAAAGAAGAAACTGGGCACACAGTAAAGATAGACCAAAACAACATGCAAATTTCTAGATTAAGGTCTATTGATGACATGATGATGCGTTTTGCTGAGGTTTTGCCGGGAATAAACAATAATCGTATTGCTTTAAACATAAAATAAAGGGCGTAAAGTAAAAAACAAGGAGGTCTTATGGGAAGTATACTAGGGCTAGTAGTTCTGGTTTTAGACATTATCGCTATTGTTGATGCCCTAAAAAGTCCCATGGATACAGGCAAAAAGGTATTGTGGATTATTCTGATACTTATTTTGCCTGTTATTGGTATGGTGCTTTATTTTTTAATTGGAAAGAAAACATGACTTACAAGAACGTCTTTTTGCCTGAGGGGATACAGCAGAAAAGGAGAACGTATGAATAGGGGAATGTCAGTCGCACTTCTGGTTATAGGAGTTATCTTGTTAGTTTTTGGGTTAAGCGCCTACCACTCAGCTAGTTCCGATGTTTCGCGCTTTTTCACAGGTGCACCTACAGACAAAGCACTCTGGCTTCTGATCGGTGGAGCGGCTGTTGGTATAGTCGGGTTTTTAGGTTTAGCGCGAAAGGAAAAGAGGTGATTGCAAAATGGCAAAGAAAAGTAGAGGTGGCAGAATGACCGCAGCCAAGAGGCGTGCCAAGAAGAGTCCTGGCGGCAAAGGGATGGTTAAGAATCGTGCAGCAGGTCGAAACATTATGAAAACTTAAAAGAGTTACATTATCGCAAACGCCTCCGCCAATGATTTGTGGGGGCGTTTGTTGGTAAAGAGAGGTGTGTATGAAGAAAGTTCTTATAGTGATAGGTATAGTAGTAGCCATTTCTTTAGTGTGTATGGCAATTTTTAAGGACATGATTCTTAAATCCGTTGTAACAACGGTTGCTTCTCGTACTATAGGATCACCGGTACACATGGACGGTTTTTCATTAAATATTTTTAATTCAACTATACATATATCCGGATTTAAAATATATAATCCCGGCGGTTTTCCGGAAGGCATAATGGTATCCTGCCCCAAAATAAAAGTCATATATGATCCAAATACCTTGTTTAAGCAGAAACGGCACTTTTTAATTGTGGAGATTGAATTAAAAGAGATGGGTGTTGTCAAAAACAAAGAAAGCAAACTCAACGTAGATTCATTAAAAATAGTGCAGGAATCAGATGATTCCCCGCCCACACCCATGCAAATAGATCTTTTCACTTTAAGCATCGGGAAGATAGTTTACAAGGATTACACGATAGGCACAGAACCCGATGTGCGAGTTTTCGATATTAATAAACACAAAACCTATAAGAGCATTCCCACTATACAGCAGTTGATTTTACTTGTGCTTGCAGAACCTTTGAAGGATACCGCGATAAAAGGCGCCGCGATCTACGGGGTTACTCTGTTGACGGGTATAGCGGCGCCGCCTGTTGCCATAGCAGCAATATTTATAGGGCAAGACAGTGTACAGGAAATTGTTGTTGCAAGTTTTGAACATGTGTATAGCATAAGTCTTGAGGTATTAAAACGCATGGGGACCATTACTAAAGAGGATGTGTTAAGTGGAGTGATTAAAGCCAATATCAACGGGGCGATGGTAGCTCTTCAACTGGAGAAAACAGAGGATAATAAGATTGAAATAACGATTTCAGCGCGCAAATATTTGTTGCCTAAACTTGATATTGCGGGAGGTGTTTTATATCAGATATCTGATAAACTGTAATAAAGCAAATCCCGAAGAAGGAAGTGTGAAAACGTGAAAGATAAGAATAATCCATTAAAGTTAAAGCCTGGATCTCTAAAGCTATTCATTATTGCTGGAATAATAATCATTATCGCATGGATAATTGGTAAAGGTGTTTTAACGCTTGTTTCATCTGTAAAACAAATGTAATGGTTTTGGATTTTTAATACATGGAATGTTTATTTTCGGTTTTTCTATGAGGAAAGATATAAATTTTAAGATGTCAGCAAAAGGGCGGAGAAAATACTTTAAAAATTTTATGACAAAGGCGTGCCTAGATATCTATCAGGTTATGCTGTCAATCCCATTGCCCGGAACAGAATTAAGAAAACGGCTTAAGCTCGAGAATAGGATTTACTCACGCCAGGATCTGGGTTGGGAATATTATGATGGTAACTTTCTAACTTTTGAGCCTGATGATCCGATGACACCAGAAGAAATGCAGGCCTTACCGATGGATATTATGGGCGGGATTTACCAGTTTAAATATATGTTTATGATAGCCCTCAATGTATTTTCCTTCCCATACATGATTTTTTCCTCCATAACATTAAATACGGCTGGAAAAAATGGTACAGGCTGTGGCTTTAATCTCTTATTCGTTTCAGTGCTTGGAGTACCATGAAAAGGTGGAAGTCGGTGTTTAATAAGGACGGGCTTTTACAAAAATTGTGGAATGAGAAGGATAATCTAGGATGTAACAGATGAACGAAAATCCAAACCTTAAAAACGGCGTAATAATAGGAAATACTCCGGCCGAGAAGGGTAAATAGGTAAATATGAACACCGATTTTTCCAAGAATTCTTTAGGATATGCCCATAACATAATTGATACGATACGGGAACCTTTGTTAATTTTAGACTCAGATATGCGGATAGTCACGGCTAGCCGTTCTTTCTACCAAACCTTTAAAGTGATTCCCGAAAAGACTGAAGGGCAGTTAATCTATGACCTGGGCGATCATGAGTGGGATATTCCCGAACTTCGAAAGTTGCTGAATAAAGTCCTGCCCACCAACCAAACCTTCGACGATTACGAAGTAGAGCATGAGTTTCCTGACATAGGCAAGAAGATTATGCTTTTGAACGGACGAAAGGTGTATAGAGAAATCAATAATACGAAGATGATCCTCCTCGCCATTGAGGATATCACCGAGCGCAGGAACTTGGAACAAAAATTAAAAATCTTAGCTAGCCATGATGAACTCACGGGCTGCGTAAATTTTAGGTCGACAATGGGATTTATAGAGAATGAAATTGCGCGTTCAAAGCGCTTTCAAAAAGAATTTAGTGTGATTATGATAGATATTGACAATTTAAAGGGAATAAATAATAAGTATGGTCATCAAGCGGGCAATGATGTCCTGACAGCTTTTGCTGATGTTTTTAAAAATAATGTCAGGAGCATAGATATTATAGGTAGATACGGGGGCGACGAGTTTATAATTGCTCTTCCTGAAACAGATTCACAACACGCTTTAACGGTCTTAGATAGGATCCGGGGTGAGGTCAGTCGGATGAATATAACTTCGTCTTCTGTAAAAAATGCAAGAGAACTCAACTTGCAATTTAGTGCAGGAATAGCTGTTTTTCCATATAACGCAAGAAATATCAAAGAATTGATTCGTGCTGCCGACAACGCTCAGCTTCAAGCTAAACAAAAAGGGAAAAACCAGGTACTCTTGGAGAGGAGAAGATTTGTAAGGAATAATCCCGTCTCGGGCACCAGGATGAAGATGGTTGGTTCTTCCGATGAAGGAAATACTAAACATCTCAAGATAGCCGATATATCTGAAGAAGGGATGTTGTTTATTTCCGAGCAGGATATTCTATGGGAAGAACACTTATGTCGAATATATGGCCCTAAAGGCGGACCTCCTTTTAAGCTAACTTGTAAAGTTAAACATAAAGTCAAGTCAGAGGATGATCTATATCGCATTGGTATTCATTTTCCAAACATGGCAGGGAATGTTAAAGAGAATATATTAAATTGTATCGAACTTCAAAAAGAATCAGAGTAAATGCATACGGTAGCTCTTAATCTCCTCATAATTATTATAACGCGCTTGGCACAAAGACCTACGTAGTGATGTGCATAGGGGATTTAAGGCGATTAGTAGTCCCAATATCATATTTTCTCGAAAAACCATTTCTCCTACCGACCGGAATCTACTGGCATATGCTAGCTCCGTTGTTGGCGGGGACGCACACGGCCGTAGGCTGGGTGCGGGCGGCCTGTGGCCGTGCCGTTCATTTATCAGCCTTCGCCGGAGTAGTATCTTCATTGAAGATATGCTTCGGCTGATTGGAGTTGTTGGATATGCATTATGTGTATATTTTGAGAAGCGAGCTTAATCCAAAACGTTTTTACATTGGTGAAACATCGGATTTAAACGCGCGGCTCAAAAAACATAATGAAGGGTCTTCAAAATACACAAAGAAATATCGCCCCTGGAAGATTGAAACCTATTTAGCGTTTTCAAGCAAGTCCTTGGCTCAGCGGTTTGAAAAATATCTTAAAAGAGGATCAGGGAAAGCGTTTCTTAAAAGAAGGCTGATGTCTTCCGAAGCTTCTGTAAGTAAGTTTCCCTAATTAAGCAAAGGATGACATAGTATCAAAATTCTTAATATTTCTTATCTAAAAGGTACAAAACCCCACAAATTGCGAATTCGTATATTATATCTTATACTAAAATAAAAAAACTTGCAGTTGTACCCCATTTGTGATACATTTGTTGTAAATGGAGGTGTTTTATGAGTAAAAGTGCAATGGTTAGAGCAAGAATAAAACCAGAATTAAAGAGTCGTACGGAAAATATTCTTCATAAGCTTGGTTTAAATGCAACACAAGCAATTACAATGTTCTATAAACAAGTGGAACTTCACGATGGACTTCCTTTTGATATGGTAATTCCCACATCAACGACTAAGCGTACTTTCAAGTCAACGGATGAAAAAAGGAATCTTGTTGTTTGTGAAGATGCTAAAGATATGTTTAAAAAATTGGGTATGTAATGTATATACCTGTTTATACTAAACAGTTTGAAAAAGATGTTAAGCGCTGTAAACGCAGAGGCAAAGATTTTGAAAAGTTTAAGATTATTGCCAAAACATTGATTTCAAATCATAAAATAGATCCTATCCACAAGGATCACAAACTTGTGGGTAACTATTTAGGTCGACGCAATTGTCATATTGAGTCAGATTGGTTATTAATATATAAAATTGATGGGAAACAACTTATTTTTGAACGCATGGGAACACATTCAGACCTATTTAAAAAATAATAAGTGTAACAATTCACTCAAGCCGACGTGGAATAAGCGCTTGTGGCAGCAAAGCTGATTTATGTTAATTCCCATGCGGCTTAGTTCAAACGTTAAACAAGAAACGAAAGGAGTGACCGTGAAGATTCTGATTATCTTCAATCGTGTGCCTTATGACAACACAGACGTGACATGGAATGGCTTGCGCTTGGCCGGGAAACTAGTGGAGGCTGAACAGGAAGTGAGAATATTCCTGATGAATGACTCCGTTGATATGGCTCGTGATGTTTGCAGGCCACCGGAAGGTTACGATCAGGATTTGTCTCAAATGTTAAAAGACCTGATTGCAAAAGGTGTATCTGTCAAGGTTTGTGGCACATGCATGGCAAGATGCGGAATTCATAAAAATAAACCATATTTTAATGGAGCAAATAAGGCCACTATGCCGGAACTGGCGGAATGGGTCATTGACAGTGACAAGGTGATAACATTTTAACAGCCAACCAGTCAGTTCACAGAAATGATGACTTCGATACTGCCATAGGAAAAATATGACAAAGCAAAAATCAAATCAGGCGGACGATAATCAGGAATCTTTGATTGACGTTGTCAGGCTGACAAAAAAGTTTGAGGACATAACTGCCGTTGATGAAATATCTTTCTCTCTGAACCGCGGCGATATTTTCGGTTTTCTCGGCCCCAACGGAGCGGGAAAAACAACCACCATCAACATGCTTACGGGACTCTCCAGACCGGACTCGGGAACAATAAAAGCTGCGGGCTTGGATTGCACCAAGAATCCGAAGGCAGCCCAGCATTTAATCGGAGTCGTCCCCGATGAAAGCAACCTTTATCCGGAACTCTCCGGTTTTGACAATCTTTGTTTTTGTGCGTCTTTATATGGTATCCGCAAAAAAGAAAGGTGTGAACGGGCAGGAGAATTACTTCAAGTATTCGGATTAAAAGAATCGGCTAACAGGAAATTCAGCGGTTATTCCAAAGGCATGAAACGAAAATTGACCATTGCCGCAGGCATAATACACCGTCCCCCTATTTTATTCCTTGATGAACCGACAACAGGTATTGATGTCGCCAGCGCGCGACAGATCAGACAGCTTATTGCTAATCTCAACTCGAATGGCACCACCATTTTTCTTACAACTCATTACATTGAAGAAGCCGAAAGGCTTTGCAACAGAATCGCATTCATCGTAAATGGACGGATCAACCGTATTGATACGGTTGAAAACCTGATGAGGCGAACCCAGGGTCAACAAATGGTGCAATTCGCATTTCAGACTGCTACAAACAAAGCATGTGAGTATATAATAGCCAAATTTCCTAACCTCCGGTGCAAAACTGTTTCAGAAGGAATTTGTGTAGAATCACCCCAGCCTATACGGGTAGGCCCGCTCGTACGGCTATTGGAAGACAATGGTATTGAGGTGGCTGAGGCAAAGAAAATTTTTCCGACACTTGAAGATGTTTTCGTGGAGATTACCGGTATCGAAGCAAGAATGATGAAACAGGAAAAAGAAAAAATGAAAATGGGAGGCAATGCATGAAAACATGGATTGCATTCTGGAACATTTTACTTAAGGATATATGTTCCTATTATCTGAAACCGCCTAATATCAGTTGGGGGCTGCTTTTTCCCCTGGTTTGGATAACGATGTTTTTTATTCGTTCCGGCATGGGAATGGATAAGCTCCCGGATTTGCTTCCCGGTCTGGTGGCGCTAAGTATTCTCTTTGGAACAACCAGTGTTCTTTCAGTCACGGTAACTTTTGAAAAGAAGGGCAGGTCTTTCGAACGTCTCCTGCTCGCCCCCATATCACTGGAGATTTTGATGTTGGCCAAAACATCAGGCGCTATTCTATTCGGAACAATAAATGCTCTTGTGCCGATTTTTGTGGCAATGTTTTTAACCGACTTATCCGCTATAAACTGGTATGTTCTCGTACCTGCAATAGTACTAATCGCCGTAAGCTCGACTTTTTTGGGGCTGTTTATTGCTGTTTCGGTTAAAGAGGTATTTGAGGCACAGACGTTCTCTAACTTTTTCCGATTTCCGATGATTTTTCTCTGCGGTCTTTTTTTTCCTATTACATCTCTTCCGATTTTTTTGCGTCCACTTTCATACGCTTTGCCTCTTACATACGGTACCGATATTTTGCGTGGTTCGATGACCGGATCGAACGTGATGCCGTTCGCGTTGGACTTTCTTGTCCTCTCAGGTTTTTGCGCTGTGCTGTTTTATATCAGCCTGAGAAATATAAACAAAAAGTGGATTACATAACTCCTGGCGTAACAAAGTGTTCCGGCGGATGGCTAATCGCGGCCGCTGGGCTTGGTCGTTCATCCATATCTCCTTGCAATTACTTTTCCTGTCTTTTATCATTAAATAATGTTTGGGTTAATCCAAAAACTTAAGAGATGGCTTTTCCCCGTTAAAATAGTTGTTGATACGAATATATTTGTCGGCGCTTACTGGAACGAGAGAAGCGCATCCGCCGCTATACTGGAGAAAATAGAGAAAAAGGAAGTAAAACTCCTGTATTCCAAAAGCATAGAAAAAGAGCTGTTCTTTATATTAAGACAGATGAAAGCCCGGCGGGCATTCCTCGAGAGGGTTAAGAACATACTTGCCTTGAGCAGGGAAGTCAGGCCCGCGGAAAAAATCGAAGTCGTAAAAGATGATTATTCCGATAACAAATATTTCGCGTGCGCGCTTAGCGGCAAAGCCGACTGGATAATATCTTCGGATAAGCATTTCCATTCCGTGAAGAATTTCGGTATTCCTGTAGTAAGAGCGTCAGAGTTTATAAAAATTGCATTACTTTGAAATATTGAGGAAATAGGGGGGAGGGCGGTGTTTCATGCCCTCCCATGGGGTTGTCTATTTTTTGGTTTTAAAAGCAAAACCTATTATCCCCGCCAGTCCTATGCCCAGCAGCACAAAACTTGCCGGTTCGGGAACTACATCCGCGCTAAAATTATCGAACTCGCCCCAGCTTACGCTGTTGTAAAGTCCGATATTTCCGGAAGGTATTCCCGAGAGGCTTTTTGAGACAGAATCAGAACCGAGTGTAAGAGTTGCGGCGCTGCTGCTTACATCCAGAGACAGCGCATATTGTGTTCCCGCGCTAAGAGCGGCTATCCCCTGATTATTCCATCCGCCGACGTTTTGCCAGCGGCTTCCGTCCCATGAATACTCATTAACGCCTATGATCCAGCCGCTGGTATCTTTCCATAATCCTGCGGCAAACATCGAGCTTGTATAATCTCCTCCGAAAAGTATCCCTATGCCTGATTCGGCGGCGTAGTAGCCTTTACTGAAATCAACCGAAATATTTCCGCCCTGGAAGTCCCATCCGACAGTTGATTTTTGCCAGTAACCTTCGCCCGCGTTGTTTTTGTATATTCCGTCTTCAGCAATCCATGTTGTTCCGCTTTCAGGCGTCCATCCGTCGGCTACTCCGTCATCGAAATTTTCAAGCAGAGCGGGAGCGTTTGATGAGAGCAATGCAAATGCGGTAAATATCACCATTACAAATAAACTTCTTTTCATTCTTCCTCCTTTCATACGGTTAACTTAGTTTCATTATGAAACAATATAAGGCCAAAAATAAAAGTTTATAAACACTTAGTTTCTTTATGAAATAAACTTATTCCATAATATAACCGTAAATCTTATATTTGTCAAGTTGCAAATAAAAGAATAAGTCAAATCTTGACATTAAAAACTTTTTTACGGATAATAACTGTTTCATTGAATAGGGGATGAATATGCTAAAGAAGGATTTAATTGATTTGGCGGATTTATCAAGGGACGATGTCCTGGAGATATTTTCCGCCTCCGCAAAACTGAAAAAGAAACTCAAAGAAAAGAACCCGGTTGACATTCTCAAAGGTAAAACACTTGTTATGCTTTTTGAGAAGCCTTCCCTCAGGACAAGGGTCACTTTTGAGGTGGGGATGTTCCAGTTGGGCGGAATTGCGATTAACCTTGACCCGTCTACGGTTAAGTTGGGGGTAAGGGAAAGCATTTACGACGCCGCGAAAAATTTTTCGCGGTGGGTTAACGGAATTATGGTCAGGACTTTCTCGCACAAAAAAGTCGAGGAACTTGCCGAGTATTCCGAGGTGCCCGTTATAAACGGCCTTACGGATTTGCTTCATCCATGCCAGATTTTGACGGATGTTTTTACGATTATTGAAAAATTTTCTCTTAATCCCGCCGACCCGGATTTTAAAGGTATGAAAGTGGCGTATGTCGGTGACGGCAATAATGTCGTGAATTCGCTCGTTCAGGCTTCCGGATTACTGGGTTTTGATTTAAGTATTGCCTCGCCGGATGGATATTTCTGCGGTAAAAAAATTCTTACATCAGCCAAAATTCTGGCAAAAACAAGCGGCGCCGGAATAGAAATAGGAACAGACCCTTATGAGGCGGTTAAAAATGCCGATGTCGTTTATACGGATGTATGGGTAAGCATGGGAAAAGAAAGTGAACAATCCAAAAGGGCGAAAATCTTTAAGCCGTTCCAGGTGAATAAAAAACTTTTCTCCCGCGCCAAGAAGACAGCTTTTTTTATGCATTGCCTGCCTGCCCACAGGGGCGAGGAAGTAACCGACGAAGTCATAGACAGTCCTAACTCGATAGTTTTCGATCAGGCGGAAAACAGGCTTCACGTCCAGAAGGGTATTTTAAGTATTCTTATGAAAGATTCCTGATCGGAGATGCCCGGCAGAATGAAAAACAGGAAATTGTCTTATTCGGATATCAAAAAACCGTCCTCATCGGATTTGAAAATAACGGATAAAATCCCTCTCAATCCCTCGGTTAAAAAAGCGTGGATAGACAATTCAGGCAATCTGGTTACCGAAAGGTATGTTTCCGATAGCTTGTTGGGGAAAACACGAAAAGGGAAAAAATTCTGGTTTTTTGACGGGCAGGGTAACTGTGTTATGGAGCAGTCGCATAACCTGCCCTTGCCTTTTGTTCATATGCTCGCCACAGGAACGCAGTGTTACAGTATCTGCGACCATTTCCTGAGAGGTTATTTCGGTATTGATTACACGCGTATGTTCGGCGAATTTGACGGGCATTATTTTCCTAAAGACCAGGGCCGGTTTGTATGGGTGCGCTCAAGAGATGATAAATCCTGCTGGTGCGTGAACTATGTCCCGCAGAGGACGGTAGAACCCGATGCCTTCACATCAACTTTCGGAATGGGGTTTGCTTCTGTCGAGAACGAATCGAGAAGCCTGGGATTGAAGGGAAAAATAGAAGTTTTTATCCCATTAAAAGACAAGACCGAATACTGGATAGTCGAGATTGAGAATACAGGCGGAAAAAATAAAGAGATAGATCTTATCTGCGCCGTTCCGGTGTTCGGCGGCAGCAGGCATTATGTTGAATATCACAGGGATGTTGTCCGGCTGTATAATAAGGCGGTGTGCGATAATAAAAAGGGATCCATTAAAATAAAGCCGGGAATAGAATGGGTGCAAGGGCGTTCGAAGAAAAGCGATATAACATATTTTATGAGCGCTGTCTCGGATACGGGCAAAAAGCCCGACCGTTATTATACGGACAGGGAGTCTTTTCTGGGCCCCCATCAAAGATGGGCCGAGCCTCTCAGTATCCTGGCGGATCTTCCTCCGAAATATGAAATGATTGGCGAAGAGGCTGTGGGCGCTGTCCAGTTTTCACGCGTGACCCTGAAACCCGGCGAAAAAAAATATTTTATCGTACAGAACGGCATCGGGATTACGGAAAAAGAATCAGATGTGTCGATTAGGAAAAATACTTATAAGAACGCGGTTGAAGAATTAAATAAGGTAAAAAAATTCTGGGATGAGAATATAAACCGGAAGAAGATTGAAACGCGCAGCCGCGATTTCAATATTTCGTGGAACAAGTGGTGGTATTACCAGCTTTCTATGCGGCGCTGGTTCGGAAACACAGGGCACCCTGAGTTCGATTACGGCACCGACTTCAGCGGGTGGAGAGAAATCTGGCAGGATATGATAGGGGCTATCCTGGTAGATGCCGGGAGCGCCGAAACCCAGCTTCTTGATACCCTTTCCGGTATAAGGCTTGACGGCACAAATGCCACAAGATTTTTCGCGAGGACCGGGAAATTCGGCTCCGATAAGCTTAACGGGCTCTGGTGCGACCATCCCTACTGGACTGCCCAGACAGTGCTGCTTTTTGTGGATTATATGGGACAAATAGATTATTGCCTGAGAAAAAGGGTTCCGTATTTCAAAGATTTATATTTGAACAGAGGAGGTTCTGTTGATAAGAATTGGGCTGAAAATGCTGTAGGTTTTGCGAAAGATAAAAAACGGAGAAAAGTCTTGGGTACGGTTCTTGAGCATATTCTGGTTCAGAACCTCACTATGTTTTATGATTGCGGTAAAAACGGGCTTCTGTCAATTAAACGCGCCGATTGGAATGACGGCATGGACCAGCTTTGGGGAGAAAGCGTTACTTTTACCATGGGCAATGTCCAGAACCTCAAAGATATTGCAGGTTACCTTCAGAAACTGAAAGATAAAAAATCAGTTTCCGAAGTGGAATTAATGGAGGAAATAAAGATTCTTTTGGGGAAAAATACTTCCAATCCCGGTGAGAGGAAAAAAATCCTTAATGATTTTGTCGGAAAAGTTGATTGCGGGGTAACGGGACGAAAAATCAGGATTCCTATAGACACGCTTATCGGAGATCTCAGGAAAAAAGAAGCTATATTAAAAAACATTATAAACAAAAAGGCATGGAACGGGGAATATTACACGGGCTATTTTTACAGGGACGGGAATCCGGTTGATACAAAATTCGGCAGGAATAAGTTTGAAATCAACCTTATGCCCCAGTCTTTTTCGATTATTTCCGGCACGGCAGACGGGCAAAAGGCCGAAAAAGTGATTAAATCGGTTAATAAATACCTTAGAGACAGAACCGTTGGCGGTCTTAAGTTGAATTATCCTCCTTACAGGGAATTTGACCCGATGATAGGGCGCTTGACAGGTTTTGCCCCCGGAACGAAGGAAAATAATGCCGTTTTCAATCACGCGAACCTGTTCTGGATATACGCTATGCTGCTGCTGGGGAAACCCGGAGAAGCATTCAGGTCCTGGGACGGTATTAATCCGTTGAACCACGAGCAGACCGAGGCTAAAATACCGCCTTTTCTTCCTGAATACTGGGTTTCCGAAGATAACGGACATATAAGCGGGCGCGGAGAATATCCTCTCCTGACCGGCTCGGCCGTATGGGCCCGTATTATTTTTGAAAGGTATGTGATAGGTTTCAGGGCTTATGTTGACGGTATTACCATAGACCCGAAAATTCCCGCGGGAGAGAGCTGGAAAGATGTAAAATTTTATACTAGATTTAAAGGCGCGGACTATGTAATAAATGTGCAAAATCCTACGGGAAAAGCTGTTAGAAAAATAAATAAGATACTGGTTAACGGCAGGGAACATAAGGATCTTTTTATAAGCCCGTCCAAAAATAAAAAGACTTTTATCAGGGTAATCTTGGGATGAAGGAAATTATCGCCTTGACAAATCCTGAAATAGTATTATATTTATAGGGTAGGTTTGGTTTTTTTTTGCGAAAAAATGTAACCGTTTACACACATTGTTACATTTGTCAATAGTAAGACTTGATTTATCATTGATTTTTGGGAAATCAGGGGGAAAAGGAGGGAAAATGGGGAACCTTATTGTTTGTGTAATTACTTTACTTACCGTTGTAATCCTGCCTTTAAGCGCTTCCGCGGAAACAGTCCTTGCCGATTTTAATAGCGGTTCTTCGCCCAATAATGTGGGCGGCGGCCTCGGCGCATGGGATAAAGATCCTCAGGACAGCACACAGACCTGCCGGGAATCGTTTGACAGCATGGTAAAAAACGGTAACAGCGGATGTTCGTTAAAGCTCGATTACGATGTCGATTCGCCCAATGCGGCGTTTAACGGTTTCTGGATGAAACTTAATAATATGAACCTTTCACAGTATCAGACGCTGAACCTTTGGGTTAAGGGTGACCAGTCCAGAGGATACACCGAAAGATTTAAAATCGAACTTAAAACGCCGGACGGTGTCGGCAAGTACTATATTACCGGTATCAATTCGGACTGGCAGAAAATTTCCATACCTCTTTCGGGTTTCGGGCTTGGCAGTCTCGCCAGCTGTACGGAGCTGGTAGTTGTTTTTGAAGACCAGGTCGCTACCGATAAAGACGGGACAATATATATAGATGATATTTCTGTTGAATAAATTATTAGTGTAAGTAATATAAATTGTGGGGGAAAAGAGAAGAAAGGAGTAAGAGATGAAGAAAGTATTGGTTGCTATTGTAATGGCATCGTTGACAATCAGCCTTCCCGCCTATGCCGCGCAGAAAGTCCTCGCGGATTTTAACAGCGGGACAAAACCCAACAATGTGGGCGGTGATTTTGGCGCGTGGGACAAGGACCCTGTAGATAACACACAGACATGCGTCGAATCATTTGATGATGTTGTTAAACACGGGGAAAGAGGTTTTTCGATGAAACTGAAATATGATGTTGATTCGCCTAATCCCGCGTTTAACGGTTTCTGGATGAAACTGAACGGCATTAACCTGTCGCCTTATAAGACTTTGAATCTATGGGTTAAAGGGGATGCTGCCGAAGGGTGCACATCAAGGTTTAAAATCGAACTTAAAACGCCGGATGGGGTCGGAGCGTACTACGTGACCGGTGTAAATAATGAATGGCAGATGTTCACAATTCCGCTGGAAGCGTTTAACCTCCCGAGCCTTGAAAATTGCCAGGAGTTTGTTGTTGTGTTTGAAGACAGGATAGCGGATGCAAAATCGGGAATAATTTACATTGATGATGTAAGCGTGGAATAATCGCTCTTTTCAATCATATATTATAGAAATAAAAAAGGACAGTTTCCGGATGATACGCGTTTACACAAGAGGTTTATCTTTATTAACAGCTTTTATTATCCTGTTATATTCCGGAGTTTCCGGCGCCGAAGTATTGAGCGCCGATGTTCTGGATGTGACGGTGTTGAAAGAGCTGGAATTTTCGGAAACCGGTTGCCTTAAAGACGATCCGCGTTTTGGCAAATTGTTACCGGAGAAGGAAATCCTCGACAGGATAAAAGATCTGAGAGGATTTCCTTCCCGCAGTATTGTCAAAAAAACCCTCCCCGACGACGATAAACAATTCCTGAAATCCGTCGCGAAAGATACATGGCTTTATTTTGATAATCTGGTGAATAAGGGGACCCAGTGCCCTGTCAGCTTCATTAAACTCGGTGCCGGGCAGACTAAAGGGGAAGGATGTTTTATCGCCGGTTATACTTCAGCGAAAGATATAGCATTGTATCTGGTTTCGGTTGTCAGCGCCTATGACCTTGGTTTTATCAAAAAAGAGAATGCCGTTCTGAGGCTTAAATCAACACTTAAAAGCGTCGGGTACTTTGAGCATTATTACGGCTTTTTATACAAATATTACGACCACACAAGCGGCGAAAAAGCGGACGATTTCATATCCAGCCTTGATAACGCTTTTTTTGCCGCGGCGCTGATTGTCATAAGAAACACGTTCCCCCGCGAATTGTACGACGATTGCCAGGAGATGATATTGAAAATGGATTTCTCCTTTTTCCTTAACGAGGAGAATGACCGTTTCTACGGCGGGTTTTACTCTGATACAGGCAGATATACAGAAGAAGAATATGAAATTTTCTTTACGGAATCGAGGCTCCTGGATTTTCTAGCTATAGGGAAGTACGATGTCGGAAAGGAATGCTGGCTGTCCACCGTCAGGGATTTCAACCGGGAAGCGGACAAATGTGAAAATGTTATGCCGGGATGGAGCGGCGGTATGTGTGAGGCTTCCATACCCGCTGTTTTTATAAATGAGAAAAATATATTTGAAGGGAAACTCTGGAAAAACGGGTATGCGTATGCGCTGTGCCAGAAAAAAACTCCTTTTGACGGCGGGTACTGGGGCGTCTCCGGGTGTTACGATTGCACAGGCAGAAGGGTAATACGGGGGATAGAGAAACTCGCGGTCCATAACTATGACGCCGACCTCCTGTCGCCTTCGGCGGCTGTTTCGGCTCTTATGTATATTCCTGAAAATGTCGTAACGAACGTCAGGAAAATCACAAAGGATTTTGAGGTGTACGGGGAATATGGTTTTTATTCCTCCGTTGATGTATCGGGCAAAAAGGTAGCTTATATATATTCCGCGGAAGAGCAGGCTTTGATATTGCTTGCGATAAATAATTATTTGAATGACGGCGTTATACAAAAAAGGTTTGCCGGGGACGATATATCAAAGGGCGCTGTTACCTTGTTGAACGATATAGAAAACGGCCTTAAATAGGATTGGATTTTCCAAATAAAGGGGGGGCAAGTGAGATTGGTTTTGAAATATATAAAAATTTTCTCTGTTAGTTTTCTTTTTAACCTGGTTGCCTGCGGCGTCTTGTGCTTTGCGGACGCCGGTTCCGCGAATAAAGTTCTTCTGGTGGACGATTTTAACAGGGGAATAATGGTCAATAATCTGGGCGGGATCTATGGCGGAGACCTTGAAGAGCCGGGCACGTGCGGGGTAACTCTGAAATATAATCTGCCGGACGAACTTTCGGCTTCTGAAAAGGAAATCGATATTAAGGGAACCGATGTTTTCGGCAACAGGGGGGCGTCTCTGCAGTTGGACTATGACGTAAGCGCTTATGATACATATACCTATTTTTGGATGAAACTGGGCAGGCCTTTTCCCAACGATAATACCAGTTTTCTCCCTCTTGATCTGACCGGTTATGATTATATGTCGTTCTGGATTAAGAGCCGTTACGGGTTCGATAAGATCAAACTTGAGCTTCATGAAGATACCGACAACGACGGCAAATTTATATGGAACAAAGATTATATGTCCGCCGTATATATCCATGGGTATATCCCGGGCGGAATTTCCGCGGAATGGAAGAAAGTCGTGATTCCATTGAATAATTTCGGCAATATAAGGGATTTCACAAAAATTACGGAGATAGTATTTGTTATAGAAAGTAAGAACGGGAATCCCAAAGGCACGTTGTTTGTTGATAATATCGTATTCGGCAGGGTGAATTCGGGTTCCCAGAGCTATAATTCCAAGGAGAATCCCTCTGCTCCGTTTGCCGATTCGCTGAGAGCTAACGGACAGCTTATGGGAAAAGGCGATATCATAAAAAACGGCGATATAATAACGGTGACGGCAGAATCAAGCTTAAAGGATGTCATACTTGAAAACATAAAGTTTGAATTTTCTGATGACGGCAAAGTGTGGCAGGTTTTCGGAACCGATTATGATACCGGAGATGAAGCCTATGGCGTAAAGATAGATACCATTACCTTAAGCGGCAGCAAGTTGTATTCTTTCAGGGCTCTTGCGGAAAGTATAGATGGTAAATTTGCTTATATACCCCGGGCTCTGTCGGACTGCAGGATCAGGGAACTTACTGATGACGAGTTTTTGGACGCGTTAAGTAAAGCCTCATTTGATTATTTTTGGAATGAGATAGACGAAAGTTCCGGTTTGGTAAAGGACGCGACAGGACATGATTATTGCAATATAGCGAATGTAGGCTTCTGTTTAAGCGCTTATTGCATCGGTGTTGAGAGAAACTGGGTGGAGAGGGAAGAAGCAGAGAAAAGGTGTTTGAAAATACTGGATACGTTCTTAAATGATGTCGAAGGAGAATATGGTTTTTATTATCACTTTATTAAGCTTGGAAGCGGCAAAAGGGACGGCAGAAGCGAAGTTTCGACGATAGATACGGCGATATTTCTGTGCGGTGTGGTTACCGCCGGTGAATATTTTGGCGGAGAGGTTCTGGAAAAAGGGAATTTGATTATTGATAAGGTCGAATGGGACAAGTTTATAAATCTCGATGAGGAAGATGCCTACGGGCATTACCTTAATTTTTATCACGGATGGCGGCCTGAAGGCGGCAAAGGCGGGCAGCTAACCGATTATTACTGGGATTTTTATTCGGATGAAATAATGCTTGTGAATATCCTTGCGCTGGGTTCAAAAGAACACAGTGTCCCGCCGGAAAGTTTTTATTCCTGGACAAGGAGAAAAGGAAGATATAAAGACGGCGATGAATTCATATATTCATGGCACGGAGGGCTTTTTTCTTATCAATACGCCCATGCATGGTTTGATTTCAAGGGTATTGTCGACAGGGAGGATACAGATTGGTTTCAAAACTCCGTTGATGCCACTGTCGCCAACAGGAAATTCTGTATAGACCACGTGTCCGAGTTTTCCAGTTACGGGCCTGACAGCTGGGGCGTAACATCGTTTTCGATTAAAAGAGGAGGGGATTATACTATGGAGCACGGAACGCCTCCTTGCGGTTCCGGATTGCCTATTTATGACGGGACTATTTCCCCTTCCGGACCCGCGGGTTCAATCCCGTTCACGCCTGAACTTTCCCTGCAGGCTTTAAGGTTTTTCCAGGGGAAATACCCGAGGTTATGGGGTGTGTACGGGCTGGGGGATTCATTCAACCTGGATGAGGAATGGTGGTCCTACCGCTATTACGGTTTAGGGGAAGGCATTACCCTGCTGGCTATAGAGAATTACCGTTCGGGCCTCATATGGAAATATTTTATGAGGAGCCCGTATATCGTTAATGGTTTGGCGCGGGCCGGATTTAAAAATAAGGTCTCTGGCCGTCCGGTCGAAGAAACTTCCTATAAAGTCGCAAAAACAGGGGTTCCTGTCGAAGGAAAAACAGGCCTATCTGTCGGCAAGAAGATAGCTTCAATGTTTTTATTGCTGAAATCAAAATGTCTGTCTGACGCGGACAGCATAAAAAACGCGGTAATCATACTGCTGATAGCGGTTGTGATAATAATGGCGTTAATAAGGATTAAATCAAAGAAGAAGTAAAAATATGAATTGGAAAACCCCGAAATTAAAAATTATAAAAGGGATACTGCTTATAGGCCTTGGAATCGTGATTACATTAAGCAGTTTTATTAAAGTCGGAAGTTTCCAGTTTCCCCTGAACAGGTTCCTGATATTTGTTATAGGTATTTTCTTTGTGTATCTCGGCATCGAATCTCTGGTTATATTCAAAAGGTAGGTTTAATGGGAATAGAAATAAAAAAAGATCAGTTTGTCATAGACGGGAAACCGGGGTTCCTTAATTCCGGGGAAATACATTATTTCCGGCTGAAGAGGAATCAGTGGCCGGTCTTTTTGAAAAAGATGAAAGACGCGGGATTAAATGCCGTATCGACCTATTTACCCTGGTCATGGCATGAGTATGAGGAAGGGAAATTTGATTTTACCGGCAATACCGTTCCGGAAAGGGATATCGCGGGTTTCATAGATGAAGTCAAGGCCGCGGGCCTGTATATGACATTAAAACCCGGCCCTGTAATCATGGCGGAATTTCTTGACCAGGGGATCCCTGATTGGTTCATAGACTCCCACGCGGAAGTGCTGGCCAAAAATGAAGCCGGAAGCGTTATAAATAACAGGTATATAACCCTTATGCATCCTGTTTATCTTGAATACGTAAAAAAGTGGTATGACAAAATTATGCCTCTTATAAAGAATGCCCAGGTCGGCAGAGGAGGCCCTGTCGGTTTACTGCAGGTCTGCAATGAGGTGGGAATCCACCAATGGCTGTCGGGACAGGGGGATTATTCGGATGTCAGCATCAGGTATTTCAGGGATTTCCTGAAAGATAAATATAAGAACATCAGAAATCTTAATGAGGATTATGCTTCCTCTTATAAAAGTTTTGATGAAATCGAGCCGCCCGCCGGAAAAGTTGAATCCCGTTTGGATTTTGTCAGATGGAGTGACTATCATTCATATCATAGAGCCTACTATAACAGGTATCTCTCGCATCTTTATAATGAGATCAGGAATTACGATATAGATTTGACTTTATATCATAATGTTCCCGGATGGGTCTTCGGCAGGGCCATAGAGTTTCCCGTATGCATATCAACCTATACCGATCTGCCCAAAGATATAATACTCGGCGTTGACCACATACCGGAGCGTGTTACATTCACTAATTTCCATGACGATTATATCATTAATCAGATGGTGGAAGCCCTGCAGAAAAGGCAATATCCGCTGTTCGGGGCCGAACTGCAGGCGGGAACAAGGGAACATAACGTCAGGACATTCCATAATGAGTTAAAACTTTTCTACAAAGCGTGTTTTGCGAACGGGCTGAAAGGGATGAACTATTATATGTTTTGCCAGGGTGAGAACCCTCCCGGAAGGGGGGCTTACAGCCATTTATTTTACTGGGAGAGCTGTCTGGACATAAACGCGGCAGAGGATCCTCTGTATCAGGACTGTAAATATCTGGGCAATTGGCTTGAGGAAAACGAAAAAACACTGGTTGAAAGCTCTATTGACGCGAAAATAGGCATTGTCTTTTATCCCCGGTATTACTCCACTGAGTTTTTCTATCCGCTTTTCGGTGGAGAAAAACGGCTGCACCCTTCCGATGCCGGATTGCTTTACGACTTAAAATATGTAAGGGAAAAATTCTACTTTGAGACACTTTTAAAAATATTGAGATTGCTTAATATTCCCTTTGAGATAATCATACCGGACAGGTCTGAAACTGCGGATATCCTGAAATACAAAAAGCTGTGGGTATTTTCTCTTGATTTTATGTCTGAACAGACGCAGAAAAAGATTCTGGAATATATTAACGAAGGCGGAAACGCGGTGATTTTCCCGATGGCGCCTTATCTTGGGGAAAATCTTGAGAAGTGCACCGTTCTGCAGGATGGGCTGGGTATAACACAGAAAGTGGCGAAAAATTATAAGATACCGAGAATGGATGTACTCGGGATTCCCGGTATTAATGTTGAAGGCGCCATTGTTGAACTTGACTCCGGAAAAGAGCATAAGAAAATAGCGGTTATTACGGGAACGGACAAATGCTGCGGGCTTGAAGTTAAGTGCGGTTCGGGAAAAGCGTCGGTGTTGGGTGCTTTCTTCGGATACCAGACTTCGGAACATCTTGATGTTGTGAAAAGGTTTTGTGAAGATGAGCGGGGCTTGCTGAAAGTTTCTTCTTCCAATCCCGAGCTTATAACGGTGCTGAGGGAAAACGGGAGGGAAAAAATCCTGTTTTTACTGAATTATTCGCCTCTGGACATATTATCGGACTTAAAAGTGATATCAGATACGGAAGAATACGATATGGGCACGGTTAATATTAAAGCCCACTCGGGTATTATGTGCCCGGTGGAAAAAGATATAAAAAACGGCATGAGGATAAGATTTTCCACATCTGAGGTGACGGAAGTTAAGAAAGAAAACTCAGATGTCCGGGTGTACTTTTCGTGTGAAGGCAACATAAATCCGGTTGTGGAATTGGCTTTACCCGGGAATTATGAAGCGGCCTGTTCCGTTAAATCGGAAATATCCGTAAGAGAGGGAACGGCAAGGGTAAGAATAACGGAACCTGTGGAATCGTTTAACATAAAAATAACGCGCGGAGGATAGAGATGACCAGAGTTTACAGAATCGCACTGATGTGTTTGTTATCCGTAATAATATTATCTTCATCTGTTTTTTCTGACGATGTTTACCGTAAAGGCATTAATTGCGGCGGAAAAGATTATACGACCGTTGACGGTAGAAAATTCGAGATGGATTTACCCTACCAGGAGAATTTCGGTTTCGGGTATTCCGGCGGGAATCACGCGGTTTCACAGAATTTTATTGAAGGCACCAAAGATCTTCCCCTGTTCCAATCCGAAAGATGGGGTTTTGGCGAATACAGGTTTGATGTCCCCAAAGGAGTTTATCTTGTAACCCTTTATTTTACCGAGTTTTATTTTGAAGAACCCGGCAAGAGGGTTTTTGATATAGAACTGGAAGGCAAAAACGCGATAAAAGATTTGGATATTGTTTCAGGTTACGGCAAAGACAAAGCGGTGATGCTTCAGTTTGCCGTTAAGGTAATGGACGGACAGCTGAACATATCATCGAGGGCATCTGTCGATAACGCGAAGATTTCCGCCTTATATGTTGAAAGCATCCCGCCGGATGCCGTTCCTCCCGCTCATCCGGAACAGCCTGCGATTTTCAACAGGGATTCGGCGGTCGGTCTCCTGTGGCCGCCTAATGAGGAGATTGATATTGACGGATACTACATATTCAGGGCCTATGCTCATGAAGGTCCTTTTGAAAAAATAAGCGAAGATTTGATTTCAGGCAACGCATACGTCGATAAAAATGTTGAGAACGGGAAAACTTATTTTTATTCCTTAAAAGCGATTGATGTTTTCGGTAATGAGAGCGAAACTTCCGAACCCGTTGAAGGTTCTCCCCGTGAATACACGGCGGGGGATCTTATCATACGGGTTAATTGCGGAGGAGAGGAAGTTGAGGATGAAAACAGTGAAAAATATCTGAAAGACGAACGTTATAACATAGCTTCAGGCAGAGGTTATACGGGAGGCATCTCAAGAGAAATCAAAGCCGGCCCGGCCGCCGGCCCCGCCCTTACAATCAGAGAAGGGTTTGACGAGTATATATATGACGTTCCTAACGGTATCTATAAGCTGACTTTTGGGTTTGTGGAACCGGATTGCGATAGGATTTTTAAGAGGAATTTCAGCGTGTATGTCGAAGACAGAAGAGTTTTGAACGGTTTGGATATATTTGCCCGCGCGGGCAGATATAAATTGTTTACGGACGAATTTATTGCCAGGGTTGAAGACGGGCAGCTTAATATTAAATCGGGCGTCAAATACGGCCTGCCGGTCATTTCTTTCCTGAAAATCGAACCTTTTGAAACCGACGGTATCCCGCCTGAAGAAGTTAATATATCGAAGGCAGATGACAGGGAGGACAGGGTTTTTATAATCTGGGGCGTTGCGCCTGAGAATGATGTGATAGGTTATAATGTTTACCGCTCATCCGATAGCGGAAAAACCCTGAAGAAACTGAATGAGAAACCGGTAGGTGTGGAGCTTTTTAAAGACAGGGATGTTAAAACGGGGGACAATTACTCATATTATGTTTCGGTTATTGACGCTTCATTAAATGAGAGCGAAAAGTCCGGCGCGGCGGTTGTAAAAGTTGAAAAACTTTCCGATGACGAATTTCTGGATATGGTGCAGCGCGCGGGTTTCAGGTTTTTCTGGGATGAGGCCGACCAGGTTACGGGTCTTATAAAAGATAAGACAGGAGCGAATTTTGTCAGTGTAGCCTCAGTCGGTTTCGGACTTTCGGCTATGGTTGTTGCGGCCGATAGAGAATACCTGCCGAGAGATGTTGTCGAGAAAAGGGTGTTGACTATACTTAAGACGCTCAACAGCGGCCCAAAAAAGTTCGGCCTTTATTTCCATTATCTTGATTTTGACGGAGGCCCTTCAAAAGAGGGTTACGAGAAAGTAATGTCCACAATTGATTCGGGCTTGCTTTTAATGGGTGTGATTACAGCCGGTGAATACTTCGGGGGAGAAATAAAGAAAGAAGCGGACAAGATGATAGAGGAGGCGAACTGGAAGGCCGCTTTGGACAGGAACAGAAATATCATATTTATGGCATGGAAGCCGTCGGATCCGAACAATATCAACGGAAGCGGAACTTTTCATTCAGCATGGGATTTCTATACGGATGAAAGCATAATATGCACTGTCCTCGGAATTTCGGCTCCGCTGGAGGAGCACAGGATTGACCCCGCGACTTTCTACTCATGGAAAAGATATATGGGAAGATATCAGCCTAAAACAGAAGGTTATGAGCCTACGGGATTTTTTGTTTACAGCTGGAGCGGATGCACGTTCACTTATCAGTTTGCCCATTGCTGGATAGATTTTGCGCTGCTTGGAAAAGATAATCCCTCCAAGTTCGGCCTGCAGAACTCGGCTATTGACTGGCATAATAATACGGTTGAGGCGACGAAAGCAGCCCGTCTTTACTGCATCGATAAGAAAGATAAGTTCAAATCATTCGGTGAAAACAGCTGGGGACTTTCTGCCTGTGCCAGCAAAAAAGGTTATCTTGTTGTGGGTGCTATGCCCAAGGGAGACGGCTGGGATGATCCCGGCGACGGCACAATGCCGCCGTATGGGGCCGGTTCTTCTCTGCCTTTCCTGCCCGATGAGGTTATGGAGGCCTTGAGGTATTATTATGGACTGAAAGATGAGAATGGCGAAAGGCTGGTCTGGAAGGATGAATATGAGGGGGGATATGGTTTCTGGGACAGTTTTAATCTTGACAACGGTTATGTTGCACAGGAAGTTATCGGGATAGACCAGGGTCCGCTTATACTTGCTATAGAGAATTACAGAAGCCGGCTGATATGGAAAAGCTTTATGAAAAACAGATATATCAGGGAGGGACTTAACAGAATCCAGTTTGAGAAGAAACTGGCTGTTAAGTAACAAATTATGGCTGTTACAATAAGGGATATCGCGAAACAGGCGGATGTTTCGGTAGCTACTGTATCAAGGGCTATTAATTCCGCCACGCGTAATCAGGTCAGGGAAGAGACAAGAAGGAAGATATTTGAAATAATCAAGAAATGCAATTACTCTCCCGATCAGACTGCGAGGAGCCTCAGTACAAGAAGAACCAAGGTACTGGGTCTGTGTATGCCTTCCAGAGCGTCGGCTTTCAGCAGTGATTATTTTACCGGAATTATTATCGGAGCCATAGAGTCTGCGCGTAAACTCGGGTATGAACTCAAAATAGTGCTTTTGAGCGAAACGACAAAGGGACTTGATGTTTCGGAGGTAAGCAAGCCGAGCGCGATTGACGGAGCCTTGCTTGTAGGAACAAGAATACACGATGAATTAATAGCTGTTTTTGAGAATAGTGATATTCCGTGGATACTTGTGAATAATTATCCCGAAAACAAGGAAAAAACAAACTTTGTCGATTGTGATAATGAAAAAGGCGCTTATAACGTGGTAAATTACCTGTTGGGGAAAGGGCACAGGAAAATAGCGTTTATCAAAGGTCCTGAAGATTCAAGGAACGCGAACGACAGGTTTGCCGGATATACAAAAGCGCTGAAGAAAAACGGGATTAAACCCGATAAACTGTTGATTAAAACCGGGAATTTTACCGAGAAAGAAGGATATCTTGCGGTCCATGACCTTCTTTCGGATCACAATGATATTACCGCTATTTTTTGCGCGGATGATGAAATGGCGGTAGGCGCGCTTCAGGCAGTAAAAGATAAAGGGCTGAGTTGTCCTGAAGATATTTCTATTATCGGTTTTGACGATATAAGGCTTTCCAGATATGTTGACCCGCCGCTTACGACCGTAAGGCAGCCTATTTACGAGATAGGAAAAATCGCAGCGCAAATGCTGATATACGTTGTGGAAGGTAAATTAACGGCGCCTGTTTCAAAGATATTGCAGACGGAGCTTGTAGAACGTAATTCATGCGCGCCTGCCGCGCAGAAATAAAAATATACTGCCTGCATACAGGTTGGAACAGTTATTATTAAAAAACAATCACAGGGGTTTTTTACAAGTTTTTTCTCTTGGTAACTTGACATTGTTATGGTAGTATGTTATCTAATAAGCGAGTTATTATGGACGAGAACCTTAATATAAATGATTGTGAAAGAAGACGTGAACAAAGAAGCGGTAAAAATTTTTCGCTGCAGTTGAGCGACTCCGATGTCGTCGCTGAAGCGATAGATATTACCACTTCAGGTTTGAGCTGTCTTTTGAATAAACAATTGCCCGAACTTAGCGAAATGAAGATTGAGTTTTTGCTTCCTGAGAGAGAAGATGAGTCTTCTATCAGCTGTTCGGGTGTTGTAGTCCGTTCTACGCCTGCGCGCCGCAAATCCGACAGGGGCCGTGAAAGGTTTGTCACAGCTTTGTATTTTCTTGACATAGATGATGCCGCGAAAAAGAAAATTTCCGATTTTACAAGGCAATAAGGCTTTTTGTATAACAAGGGGCGGGTCTATTTTGGATCCGCCCCTTTTTTTGTTGTTAGAATCGGATTATTGATTTAAAATACTGGTGCGTCGCGGTTCTGCGGTAAAAAGGAGATTACTGATGATAGATGTGAAAGAACTTCTCAAAGAAGCTGTAACAAAGGGAGCTTCGGATGTCCACATAAAGGTTAAGAGGCCCCCCATAATGAGAATCAACAGGCAGATAGTGATAACAGATTATGATGTTTTGAAACCTGAAGATACCATGAATATTGCCAGGTCTATTACCACAGAGGGTCAGTGGAACAAACTTATGGGTGAGCATGAAGTTGACTTTGCTTACAGTGAGAACGCGGTCGGAAGGTTCAGGACAAACATATTTTATCAACGCGGAAGTATAGGCATTGTAATGAGGCATGTCCGGACAGATATCCTTTCTTTTGAACAGCTTGGACTGCCGAAGGTTCTTGAGCAGATTTCACTTTTCCAGAGGGGTATCATTTTAGTTTGCGGGGCGAGTTCAAGCGGGAAATCAACTACTCTGGCGGCAGTGGTCAATTATATTAATTCCAATGAGCGCCGCCATATAGTTACGCTTGAGGATCCTATAGAATATCTTCATGCCGACAAGGAAAGTGTTATCAACCAGAGGGAAGTCGGACTGGACACCAAAAGCTTTTCCACTGCGTTGAAAAATGTTCTCCGCCAGGACCCGGATGTGATACTTATCGGGGAAATGCGTGATGCCGACAGCTTTACCGCGGCGGTAGGCGCTTCCGATACGGGTCATCTTGTCCTCAGCACCCTGCACACCGCAAATGCTTCCCAGGCATTCGGCAGGATAATGGATCTTTTTCCTTCAAATGAAAGGGATCAGGTAAGGCAGCAGGTTGCTTTTAATTTAAAAGCGTTTATCTGCCAGAGGCTGATAAAGACTCCCGACGGAACAGGCGTCATTCCCGCCGTAGAGATATTATTGAACAATAAGACGGTTCAGAAACTCGTAATCCAGAATAAACTTAATAAGATACCGGATGCCATTGAGATAGGGCGCGATGACGGTATGCAGACTTTCAACCAGTCGCTGTTTGATTTGATAAAATCGAAAAAGATTACTGTTGAGGAAGGGCTTGCAAAATCAGATTCGCCCGAAATGCTCAAGATGAACCTTCAGGGAATTTATCTTGATGAATCGAACCGTATTATGGGCGATTCATAAGTTATGCCATGGAAAGAATTATCCAACAACAAGAAATTTCTCGATTCCGAAACAGGTCTTCCCGCCAAAAAATATGGTGATTTGTCTGTCGCGCTGGTCTATCCGGGGGACTATTCTGCCGGTATGAGCAGTCTCGGTTTCCAGTTAATATACCGTTATCTCAACCTTCATAATAATATAAGGTGCGAAAGAGCGTTTTCGAACCCCTCAAGAGGATATTCGTTTGAAAGCGGTGCCCGTTTATCTGATTTTAATGTTATTTCATTCTCTTTAAGTTTCGAATTGCAGTACTTTGAGATAATAAAGATACTTGGGGGCGCTAAGATCCCGCTTTTGTCAAAAAACAGGACTGATAAGGATCCCCTGATAACCGCGGGGGGTATATGCGTTTCAATGAATCCGGGACCTTTGAGCGAAATCGTCGATGCTTTCTGGATAGGGGATTTTGAGGATAACGGCTACGGTATTTATGAAGAAATCTTAAATTCAAAAGGGAAAAAGAGAAAAGACGTTCTTTCTGCCATTTCCGGAATTGACGGATGTTTTGTCCCTCTGGCTGATCCGGAAAAAAAATGTGAATTGCGGAGAGCTGATATTTCCGGACTCCGCAATTTATGTTCCTGTTTTATTTCCCCGAAGGCGCAGTTTAATATGTGGCTGGTCGAAGTGGCGAGAGGCTGCAATTGGAACTGCAGGTTTTGTCTTATTAAGTGGTTATGCGGGAAAAGCAGGTTCAGGCTTAAGGAACATATAATAGCGGATGCCCTTGAAGGCGTAAGAAAGGGGCAAAAAATAGGGCTTTTGGCCCCGTCGGTGCTTGATCATCCGGATATCGAAGAGATAATGGAGTCTCTGGTAAATGAAAAAGCCGTTTTTTCCGTTTCCAGCGCCCGCGTAGACAAGTTAAATCCCCGTATCCTGGAACTTTTTGTGAAAGGCGGGATAAAACAGGTAACGGTTGCTCCCGAAACTCCCGATCCCGAAAAGCGTCTCAGGCTGAATAAGAATTTTGATAACAGTGTATTTTTTGAAAGCCTGGAAAAGTGCCGCAAATCCGGCATTGAATCTGTCAAACTGTACTTTATGTTCGGGTTTCCCTTCGGGGACGGGATTGATTTTTTGCGTGATTTTGTCAAAAGGGCCGCCGAAATCGTTAATATATCCGTCGGTTTCTCCGCGTTTGTCCCTAAGCCGCACACTCCTTTCCAGTGGTCGGGGATGATGTCCCGCGCCGGGCTTGTGAAGACACGCGGTGACATGCTTGATATATTAAAAAAATTGAAACTTAAAAACATTTCTTTCGAAGATATCAGGATTTCTCTTGTTCAGGGCGCTCTTTCAAGGAGCGGGAAGGAAATGACAGAATTTATTAAAGGCGGAAGAATCGGCGCCGGAGATGCCGAAAAGATTGCTTCAAGGGAATACAAACCCGGGGAATCCCTTCCCTGGGCCAATATTATTTCTTCCTATGATGAGAGATTATTATCAGAGGAAAAAGATAAGATGTTATATTTGAAATGATCACGGTTTGTAATTTTATATTAAATACATTATAATTCCACTTATGGGTTTATCTGAAAATTATCTGGAAGTTAAAGAGAAAATTGCCTTGTCCGCGGCAAGGACGGGAAGAAGCGCGGACGATATAACCCTTGTTGCCGTTTCAAAAAAGGTCAGCGCGGACAGGATGATGGAATTATTCGGTTTGGGACACAGGGTTTTCGGGGAAAACAGGATGGATGAAGTCCTTGAAAAAAAACCGCTTTTTCCTGAAGGTATGGAGCTGCATATGATAGGCCACCTTCAATCCAGGAAGGCGAAAGATGCTGTTGGATTATTTGATATTATTCAATCCGTTGACTCATTTAAGTTGGTTAAAGAAATCGACAAAAGAAGCTTTTCTGCGGGGATAAAGCAGGAAATACTGCTGGAGGTCAATACTTCCGGCGAAAAGAGCAAATTCGGATTTGCCCATGATGAACTGACAGGTTGTTTTAACGAAATTTTGTCATTTAGAAACGTAATGGTTTCAGGGCTTATGGCCATGGCTCCTTTGTCTGAAAACCCTGAAGACCTCAGGCCTGTGTTCAGGCGGACAAAAGAATATTTTGAAGGATTATGCGCTATATTTCCGATGAAATATTTGTCAATGGGGATGAGCCAGGACTACGAAATAGCTATTCAGGAGGGGTCAAATATGGTCAGGATAGGGACCGCAATATTCAAATAGGAGATAATAAATGAAAATCGGGATTGTAGGGACCGGAAATATGGGACAGGCTATTATCAGCCGATTGAAGGGCTACAGCCTTGTTATTTATGATAAAGATGTCTTAAAAGCAAAGAAGGTATCGAAAAAATTCGGTTCGGTTGTCCACACGTGTGAAAACGGAAAGCTGGGGGGAACAGATGTTATTATCCTTTGCGTAAAGCCTCAGGAAATAAAAAGCGCGCTGGTTTTCCTTTCAGAAACGGGCTTAAAAAAGAAGACTGTTATATCCATAGCCGCCGGGGTAAAAACCGCTGCCCTGGAGAAAGCGCTGGGGGCGGTCTCAGTTATAAGGGCTATGCCGAATACACCGGCTTTGGTGGGCATGGGAATGACCGCGATATGCAAAGGTAAGTACGCGGAAGATGCCGACTTGAAAAGGGCGAAGAATATATTTCTGAAGATAGGCGATTGTGTCATGGTTGAGGAGAAAGATATGGATGCGGTAACCGCTGTCAGCGGAAGCGGGCCGGCTTATGTGTTTCTGTTCGCTGAAGAACTTATAAAGGCTGCAGTTAAAGCGGGTCTGCCTTTAAAAACGGGTGAACTGCTTGTTAAAAAAACTTTTGCGGGCGCGTCGAATATGATGTGCTCCGGCGCCCGGAAGCTTTCCGAGCTCAGGGCGAATGTTACATCCAGAGGCGGCGCTACGGAAGCGGCGCTGAAGGTTTTTCAAAATGAAAAGTTCGGGGAGATAATAAAAAAGGCCGTCCGGGCGGCAAAAATTAAAAGCGGCAAACTGGCGAAAAGCGTCGATAAATAAACCGGCATATAAAAATATGGAAACAATATTTGATGCATACTGCTTTATTCTTTTCCTGAGGTTTATTATACCTTTTACCGGACAGATGTATTTCAATCCGGCATTTGGTTTTCTGGTTAAGATAACGGATCCGGTCATCCGGTTTGTCAGGCACATGCTGTTTAACCGGTTATCAAGGCTGGTGCCTCTTTTCGCCATGATTGTGGTTTTTCTGCTGAAAATACTCTGGCTTATTGCGGAGATGAAAACCGTGGCTTATTCCGGGGGCAGGCTGTCTGTCGCCGCTGTGATAACAAGAGGGTTTAACGGCGCGGTCTCTTTTTTCTTTGTAATATATTTTGCGTCTTCGGCGTTGTATTGTATCGAAAGTTTCAGAAATGCCTATGATAACATTTCGAGGATACTTAAAGACCTTATACAGCCTATCACCAGGATTTCAGGCAGATATTTTGAAAAAGATTTCGGAAAGGCTGTATCGGCTTTCTTATCCGTTTTTGTTATATTTTTTATTTTTAAACTTCTTATCATAAATAGTTTCTTTTCCTTCGAAACAGGAAAATTTGCTTTCAATGCCGCTTCTGTATACGGCGCCCTGATTTCGACCATAGCGGATATAATAAAGATTTTCAGGATTTACACCGCGCTTATTTTTATCAGGATAATTGTTTCATGGTTCATTGTATCGTATCAGAACCTTCTTTTTGCCTTTGTTTTTAACGTGACTGAGCCGTATCTTTCCATTTTCAGGAAGTCCGGCTTGTCCGCGGGCCCGATAGATTTTTCGCCTATGATAGCGATATTTGTGATATGGATTATAACAGGGCTTCTGCAAAAGCTTATGCTGCTTGCGCACGGTGTCATATGACTTATTATAAAAAGACGGCCGATGGTTTTTTGATTGAAGCTAAAATTGTGACGCGCTCTTCCAAATCGTCAATTGCGGGTGTCCTGGGTGAAAAACTTAAAATATGCCTTAAATCTCCGCCCGTTGAAGGCAGGGCAAATGATGAATTGACAGCGCTGATGGCAAAAAGGCTCGGGCTTTCCAGAAAAGATGTTGTAATTGTCAGAGGCAGAGCTTGTTCCAACAAGAAAATAGTTATCAGAACAGGGAATGAAAACCTGTTGAAATCACTCCTGTAATTACCCTTTTTTGTGTTGACTTTTAAAATTTGTGATGATAATATTCGCAGTTCAATACAGGGTTTATAATTATGGAATATAAAAATACAGTTAATCTTCCCAAAACAGACTTTCCCATGAAGGCGGGTCTGTCGAAAAAGGAACCTGATATCCTTCAAAAGTGGAACAAACTGGATATATACAATGAAGTGCTTTCCGGTTTGAGGGAAAAGCCCGCTTTTATCCTACACGACGGTCCTCCTTACGCGAACGGCGATATTCATCTCGGGCACGCCCTTAATAAAATATTAAAGGATATAATCGTTAAGTATAAAAGCATGAGAGGATTCAGAAGCCCTTACGTGCCCGGATGGGACTGCCATGGGCTGCCTGTCGAACATCAGTTGTTTAAGAATCTGGGTATATCAAAAAATGAAATTTCTCAGACGGAATTCAGGAAAAAGGCCCGCGCGTACGCTGTGAATTTTGCCGAAATCCAGTCCGGCCAATTTCAGCGTCTCGGAGTTTTCGGAGACTGGAATCATCCGTATTACACGCTTGATCCCGAATATGAAACGAGCATTCTTGATTCATTTGCCGAATTGGCTGACAAAGGTTATGTTTATAAAGGTTTAAAACCGATTTACTGGTGCGGAAAATGTGAAACCGCTCTGGCTGAAGCGGAAGTGGAATATTCCGATAAAAAATCTCCTTCGGTTTTTGTTAAATTTAAAGCGGACGGGCAGGTTTCTGAATTTATAGGCGTGAAAAAAGACGTGTATTTTGTTATCTGGACAACCACTCCATGGACTTTACCGGCGAACCTGGCGATAGCTTTACATCCGTCTTTTTCATACGGGGCGTATGAAGCGGGTAAAGAAATCTGGATTATAGCGACCGGACTTTCGGATGCCTTCTTCGGAAAAACCGGGTTGGCTCCCAGATTACTGAAAACTTTTAAAGGGGTTGAACTTGAAGGCAAAAAAGCAAAACATCCATTCATAGACAGGGATTCGGGTGTTGTGCTTGCCGATTATGTAACGCTCGAACAGGGAACCGGATGTGTGCATACCGCGCCGGGCCACGGACAGGAAGATTATATTACAGGGCTAAGATACGGGCTTGATATATATTCTCCTGTTGACGAAAAGGGATGTTTTGACAAAGAAGTAAAGCATTTTGCCGGTAAAAATGTGTTCAGCGCGAATAAAGATATTATAGAGTTGATGAGAGAAAAGAATGTTCTGATCCTGTCTGAAGAGGTTGAACATTCGTATCCTCACTGCTGGAGGTGTAAAGGCCCGGTCATTTTCAGGGCCACGGAACAGTGGTTTGTCAATGTGGACCATAAGGATTTGCGGAAAAAGACGCTTGATTATGTGAAAAACGTAAAGTGGCTGCCTGCGTACGGACAGAACAGAATATCATCCATGCTGGAAAACAGGCCTGACTGGTGTCTGTCACGCCAGAGATACTGGGGTGTCCCTATCCCTGTTTTTTACTGCAAAAAATGCAGGAAGGCCGTATTATCAAAAAAAGTAATAAACCATGTTACTTCACTGATGAGAAAAAACGGAGGTTGTGACATCTGGTTTGAATGGGATGCCGGCGAACTTCTTCCCGGGAATACCAGATGTGAATGCGGTTCCGGGGAATTTGTTAAAGAACAGGATATCCTTGATGTCTGGTTTGAATCCGGAGTAAGCCATACGGCTGTTATGAAACAACGCAAAGAACTTGATTACCCCGCGGATCTTTACCTTGAAGGTTCTGACCAGCACAGGGGATGGTTTCAGAGTTCGTTGCTGACTGCCGGCGCGCTTTATGGAAATGCCCCTTATAAGACAGTCCTGACACACGGTTTTACCATAGATGAAGAAGGAAGGAAAATGTCTAAATCCCTGGGGAATGTTGTTGACCCCTTAAAAGTCATAGAAGAACGCGGCGCCGATATTCTGCGGCTTTGGGTTTCGTCAGTTGACTATACGATGGACGTCGCGTTATCCGAGCACATCCTCAAGCAGATATCGGATTCGTATAGAAGAATCAGGAACACATTCCGTTATTTACTGGGCAATATTTCCGATTTTAATATTTTATCGGACAGGGTGGATTACCGGAGACTCACGCCTGTTGATAAGTGGGCACTGAACAGGCTTGCCGCGCTTATTCAGAATTCAGCGGGCGCTTATGACAATTTTGATTTTTGCCGGGTTTATCATCAGGTCCATAATTTTTGCGCTGTTGACATGAGTTCTTTTTATCTTGATATTCTTAAAGACAGGATGTACACTTTCAAATCAGATTCGGCGGAGCGACGTTCATCTCAGACGGTAATGTATGAAATTCTTGTCAGTCTTTCTATGATTCTTGCGCCGATTCTTTCATTTACCTGTGAAGAAGTATTAGCACATGATGC
>DJVC01000115.1 GCA_002440765.1 bacterium UBP3_UBA6266
TAACATACATCCATATTCCTTGCAACAAATAAAGAAGCCTTTCAGGAAGCCCCCTCCCGCAGGGCCTCTATCTCTTTCATAATCCGGATGGATACATCTTCTATTTCTTCTTTGGAGGGTTTTGCTATTTGCTTGAATTGCAAGAGGTTGCCGTAATAGACTTTGACCTTCACCCCGAACCTGGGCGTCTTGGAATCGCGGGGCCAGGCGTTGTAGGAATTCCGGATGTAGGCGGGAACAACCGGGACACCTGTTTTAAGGACAATGGCGCCGATGCCCAATTTGGGGTCCTGTATTTTCCCGTCCGTTGACCTTGTCCCCTCAGGAAAGATGACAATACCTTCCCCTTCTTTTAACTTCTTCAAAATCATCTTTAAGGCCCCGACATCCGCGGCTTTATTATCAATCGGCATAGCCTGTATCATTTTAAGATACTTTCCCATAAACTTATTTCTGAAAAGAGTTTTTCGGGCAACAAACCATAATTTTCTTTTCACACAGCATCCGACAAGCGGAGGATCCATATAACTGGCGTGATTACCCGCGATGATAACCGCCCCTTTCGCCGGCACGCGGTCTATATCATGCGTTTCGAAAGACCAGAATAACTTCGCAAAAACTTTTATAAGAAACCTGCTTATTAAATAAGTCATCTACCGGTCCGTTCCTTTATATACGAGGTTATTTTTCCCATTACCTGCTCTATCGGCATATCGGTTGTATCAACATAAACAGCATCTTCAGCTTTTTTCAGGGGGCTGGTTTTTCTGGTTGAATCCTGATGGTCTCTTTTGGCGATTTCCCGGGAGAGAGATTCAACATTCTTTTCCTCGCCTTTCTCTTTCATCTGATTGTGCCTGCGCTTTGCCCTTTCTTCGATACTTGCGTCAAGATAAAATTTGCACTCGGCGTCGGGAAATACCACTGTCCCGATATCTCTTCCCTCAAGCACAACACCGCCCTTTTCCCCCATTTTACGCTGCAGCGCGACCATAGCTTCTCTGACCTCCGGAATTTTTGATACCGTTGAGGCAACCTTGTCTATTCCGGGCCGGAAAACAAGCCGGTTAGATTCAACACCGTCAATAAAGATTTTTGTTTTGCCGTTGATGTTTTTAAACTCTATTTTCACCGCCTGCGCGGTTTTAGTTATCGAAACAGTGTCTTCAAGCGATATGCCAGATGACATAACTTTAAGAGCCACCGCCCGATACATCGCTCCGGTATTTATATAGGAATAATGTAATTTTTCGGCTAAAAGTTTTGAAATGGTGCTTTTTCCCGAGCCCGCGGGTCCGTCTATGGCAATAATGGGGTTCATTCTGTTTGGCATTTATAATCTCCACAACTATTAAAATACAAAATTCGAAGCACGAATATCAAAACAAATTCAAAATACAAAAAGTTACCTGGTAATTTTCTTCAGCATTTCTTCAAAACCGGGAAATGAGGTGTTGATAAATTCAGCGCCTTCAATCGAAGAATTTTTATCTGAGGTCAATGCTCCTATTGCCATAGCCATCGCTATCCGGTGGTCTCCCTTGCTGTCAAATTTGCCCGCTTTGAATTCAGAAGGGCCGTTTATAATCATTCCGTCATCTGTTTCCTGAATATCTGCCCCGGCGGATTTTAAATTACTTACAATATTAGAAATCCTGTCGGATTCTTTATGCCTTAATTCCCCCGCGTTCCTGATTACAGTTGTGCCTTCCGCAAATGTCGCGAGAAGCGCAATAACAGGAATTTCATCGATGCTATTGGGAATTATTTTTCCCGAAACCTCAACCGCATTCAGCGAAGACTCCTTGATAAAAATATCGCCAACCTGCTCACTGTAATATCCCGTATTATCATAATTGATTTGGACATCCGCTCCCATTTTATGGATGATTTTCAAAAAACCGGTCCTTGTAGGGTTTAACCCGATATTTTTTATCAGAAGCTCGGATTTTTTTGTTACCAGCGCCGCCGCGATTAGAAACGCCGCGCTTGAAAAATCACCCGGTACAATTATGTTCGCGCCATGCAGTCTCGCTTCCGGATTAACAGCCACCGATTTCTCCGTCACAAGAATCTTGCCGCCCATAAATTCAATAAGTTTTTCGGTGTGATCCCTGCAGGGCAAAAGCGAATTTACTATGGTCGTGCCATCGGCGTTCAAACCGGCAATCAATATGCAGGATTTAACCTGCGCGCTCGAAACGGGCATATCATAGAAAATCCCTTCAAGCATCCCGCCCTTTATTTTGAGAGGCGCCGTGATATCATTTTTATCTTTCGCCGGCGCACCGGATACGTTACACCCCATCATAGAAAGCGGTGTAATGATTCTTGACATCGGCCTCGCGGAAAGAGATTCATCGCCCGTAAGCACGGCATTTATAGGATATCCGGCAACTGCTCCGGCCGTAAGTCTCATTCCCGTTCCGGAATTTCCGAAATATAAATCTTTGCCGGGGGTTTTTAATCCCTTCTTCCCCGCGCCTTTTATTTTTATAAGCTTGCCGTCATCTCTTATGTCAACCCCGAGATTACGGAAAACCGATACAGTATTCAGACAATCATCACTTCTCAGAAAACCCCTGATCTCAGAATTCCCTTCCGCAATCGAAGCAAGTATTATCGCTCTGTGGGAGATAGATTTATCACCCGGTAAGTTCACTTCACCGGTAATTTTAGAAACAGGGTTGATGTGAAGGTTGCTCATTTCTTTAAATGTTCGACGATTTTATCCCGTTTTATTTTCGACTCTTCCAACAGTTTCTGAAGTGTATTCTTATCTTCTTTTTCCAAAGCATCGATAATCCTGTTGATTTCTTTCACAAATTCTTTTGCCGAAGAGAGGATTTCTTTTTTATTATCCACAAATATGTCTACCCATAAATTCGCAGGCGATGACGCTATTCTGGTCGCGTCTAAAAATCCGCCGCCGACCAAATTCGCGTCCATATCGACATCGGCGTTTGCGGCTATAGCACGGACAAGCGCATATGCCGCAAGATGTGGCATATGGCTTATTTTAGCCAGTATTTTATCGTGCTTTTCGGGGTCCATCTCGATACACTTAGCCCCGAGCATCTTCCAAAAAGAATGAGCCCTGGCAACAGCAGCGTGAGGCGTTTTGTCGGTCGGTGTAATAACACATACCGCGTTATGAAAAAGCCTGTCAGTAGCCGCAGAAACGCCCCGTTTTTCAGTGCCCGCAATAGGATGGGAGCCGATAAAAAGCGCTTTATTCTCAAAAATCTTCTCGAGTTTCTGGACTATGCTTTTTTTTGTGCTGCCTACATCGGTTACAAGACATTCTTTTGAAATAAGGTTTGCTATGGATTCGGCCTTATCCGCTATTGCGCTTACGGGAGTGCACAGGACAACAACTTCCGCCCCTGTTACCGCCAGATCAAGATTCAGTGTGGCAGAGGTGGCGGCGCCCGCTTTAATAACTTCATCCACGGCGCTTTCCCTTCTTACAACCGCTACGATTTTTTCGGAAAGTTTATTTGTCAGCAGAGTTTTCCCGATTGAGCCTCCTATAAGACCCGGACCTACAATAACGACTTTTTTTAACTTCATCTTATAATTTTCTCCCGGATGCTGTTATGATAACCCTGATATCCTCGATTAATTTGCTGAATTCTGCAAAGTTAAGCGACTGGGCCCCGTCCGACGCCGCTTTTTCAGGGTTTGGATGTACTTCTATCATAAGCCCGTCCGCTCCTGCCGCGATAGCGGCTTTACTCATCGGAAGAACAAGGCTTCTCTTTCCAGTAGCATGACTCGGGTCGACTATCACCGGCAGATGGCTCAATTCCTTAATCAACGGAACGGCGCTCAAGTCAAGCGTATTCCTCGTCATATCTTCAAATGTCCTTATACCGCGTTCACACAGTATGACATCCTTATTTCCTCCGGCAAGAATGTATTCCGCAGACATCAGGAATTCCTTTATTGTAGAGCTCAAACCTCTTTTCAGAAGAACAGGTTTTTTGCAAAGGCCCACCTCTTTTAAAAGGTAAAAATTCTGCATATTCCGCGCGCCTATCTGTATAATATCACTGTATTCTTCTACAAGCCGGACATCGCGTGTATCCATAACTTCCGTAACAATCGGCAAACCGGCTATTTTCCCGGCTTTGGCCATAAATTTCAGGCCTTTATCCCCCAGTCCCTGGAAACTGTAGGGAGACGTTCTCGGTTTGAAAGCTCCACCTCTAAGTATATGCGCGCCGGCTTTCTTTATATGTTCAGCCGTATCGATTATCATCTTTTCATTTTCAACGGCGCACGGCCCCGCCATTATCACTTCCGTGTTTCCCCCTATTTCAACACCGTTAACATTTATTACGGTCCTATCGGGTTTAAATTCTTTGCTTACCAGTTTATAGGGCTTTAAAATCGGCATAACTTTTTCAACGCCTGAAAAAGCCTCGAGAGGAGTGTTTCTTATAATATCCTCATCGCCGATTACGCCGATAATAGTCCTTTCCTCTCCCTCGGAAACCATCGGAGTGAGTTTTAACTCTTTTATCTTTGATATAATATGGTCTTTCTGTTCTTTTGTAATTCCGGGTTTTAAAACAATAATCATTTATTTTCCTCCGGTTTGAGTCATAGCAATTTTCAAATTTTTAATGAACTTTCTGTTTTCCGCGGGCAGCCCTGCGGTAACCCTGATATATTCATTTAACCCGTAAGCTCCCATCGGCCTAACAATAATACCCTTTTCAAGCAGCATATCAAAAAACTTTTTTGAGTCGCCCGTTTTAATCAGAATGAAATTAGTGGAAGTCGGAACAAATTCCAGGCCCATTTCGCGCAGATTCGAAACTATATAATCAATTCCTTCCTCATTAATCTCCAGTGTCCTTTGTACATGCCTGCAGTCGTCTAACGCGGCCAAAGCGGCAGATTGGGCGACAGAATTGACATTAAAGGGTTGTCTTGCTTTATTCAATGTCTCGATTATCGACTTATTCCCGACCGCGTAACCCACTCTGAGCCCCGCAAGACCGTACATTTTTGAAAACGTCCTTAATATAATGAGGTTTTTTCTCTCCGTGGAAGCTTTTACCAAGTCGGGAAAAGTCTTTTTATCGGCATACTCATAGTAGGCTTCATCCATTACAATAAGAACTTTTGACGGCACCTTTTCTACAAACGCTTCAACCTCATCCCCGCGGTTCATTGTTCCCATAGGATTATTGGGATTGCACAGGAAAACGATTTTTGTATGCTCTGTCAAAGAATCTGCCAGTTTTTCCAGGTCTATCCTGTGATTTTTCAATCCTGTTTCTATAGTTTTAATACCGTAACTGTGCGCTATAATCCGGTAAATAACAAAAGAAGGAAACCCATATGCTATATTGTCTTCCGGAGATGACGCATACGAATGTATAGCAAGAAGAATTAATTCGTTAGACCCGTTGCCCATGCAGATGTTCTCGGGTCTTACATTAAGAGCGGCAGAAAGCTTTTGGCACAGGTAATATGACCCCGATTCAGGATACAGGTGGACTTTTTTCAAGGCGCGGTAAGCGGCCTTTAAAGCAAGAGGCGAGGGCCCCAGCGGGTTTTCGTTGGAAGCCATTTTAATTACTTTTTTTAAACCCAATTCACGTTTAACTTCCTCAATCGGCTTGCCGGGTGAGTAGGGATTCAGCGAAATAATATGTTTTTTTGGCAAAGGTATCATAAAACATTTATTTTAAATTTAAAACACTCTGGGATAAGATCCCAATATTTTGACATATTTGCAGTGTTTGGAAATATCCCTGACACATTTTTTAATTTTTTCATCTTCCACATATCCGTCAAAATCCACGAAGAAATAATATTCCCACGCCCTTTTCTTTGAAGGCCTTGACTCGATTTTTGTAAGATTTATTTTCATCTTCTTGAACGGCTGCAGTAATTCATAAAGGGCCCCGACTTTATCTTTTATCATAAGAAGGACCGAGGTCTTGTTTTTTTTGCTTTTTTTGCTGTAATTCTTTCCGACAATCAAAAACCTGGTCTCGTTATGCGCCGTATCCTGAATGGAACCCGCCAGGATTTTCATATTATATTTTTCCGCGGCAAGACTGCTGGCAATGGCCGCGGCATGTTTTTCTTTCGCGGCCCTTATAGCGGCGGCTGTAGTGCTGGACGCGGGAATATATTCCAAACCCGGAAGGTTGGCTTCAAGCCATAATCTGCATTGTCCGAATACTTCCGGCTTAGAGTATATTTTCTTTATCGAACCCAAAGCGCAATTGCCTATAAGATAATGCGTTATCTCCAGATAAATTTCAGCGCATATTTTAAGGTCCGAATCAATAAACATATCAAGAGTATGCGTCACTCCCCCTTCTATCGAATTCTCTATCGGAACAACCCCGTAGTCGGCGTTTCCCTTCTCGACAAGGTTGAACACATCCGAAATGGAAACCGCGGGCAGGTATTTCACGGAAGAACCGAACTTTTTAGAAGCAGCCATCTGTGTGAATGAAGCCTCAGGCCCTAAAAAAGTGACAGTTATATCTTTTTCCAGCGCGAGAGAGGCGGACATTATCTCCCTGTAGATATTTTTAAGCGAATTTTTGTCAAGAAGGCCTTTGTTAATCCTGGAAATATTGCTGTAGACCTCTTCTTCTCTCGAAGCCGAATAATATTCCGCTTTGTGTTGTTTTTTTATTTTAGCGACTTCATGCACAACTCCGGCGCGCTCATTCAACAGCTGAATTATTTTTTTGTCAACGGAATTAATCCTCTGCCTTAGATTTTTTAATTCCTTCATCACATCCTCCGTTATTTTAAAGAAGAAAACTGACTTAATTCCTCTATCCTGGGTAATTCTTTGATATTAGTAAGGCCAAAATATTCAAGGAACTTCTCGGTTGTAGAAAATTCAAACGGGCGTCCCACAACATCTTTTCTGCCCGATATCCTGATAAGATTCTTATCAAGAAGGCTCTTTATGACGCCGTCCACATTAACCCCCCTTATAGATTCTATATCGGCTTTGATAATCGGCTGTCTGTAAGCGATAATGGCCAGTGTTTCAAGGGCAGGCTTTGACAACCTGGACGGCTGAGCCTGGTATATCCTCTTTATATACTCCGCGTATTCCGGCCTTGTAATCATCCTGAAACCGCCTGCCACTTCTTCAAACAGGAAAGGTTTGCCTGAATTCCTGTATTCATCGTTGATGGCGTCTATCACTTCTTTCACTTCCTTTTTTCCGACGTTATCTTTGCCTTCAAAAGCTTTTAATATGTCATTAACGCTCAGAGGTTCCGCGGAAGCGAATAAAACAGCCTCCACTATATTTTTAAGATTTTCTTTTGTGTTTACCGGCTCCATATCGTCCCTTCTCCGCTTGTTAAGCAGCTGGCACCATTTCTATAAAAATATCACTAAAATGTTTTTTCTGCACGGCTTTGACGGCTTTGACTCTTATGAGCTCCAAAACAGCCAGAAAAGTAACTACAATCTCTCCTTTATTAGCCGTTTTCTCAAACAGCTCGGAAAACTTAACATTCTTATTATTTTTCAAAACCCCGGTTATATGGGATATTTTGTCTGAAACGGTAAATTTATCTTCAAAAATTTCACGCAGATCCTCCTGCCCGGCTCCCTTCAGAATATCAGAAAACGCGCTGATAAGGTCAAATATACTTACATTTGACAGTTCTGCTCCTTCAGATTCAACGGAAACAGAAGCCGCTCTGGAAAAAATATTTACTCTTTCCTTTTCTCTTTCCTCAAGATGATCCGCTAATTCCTTAAACTGCTTATACTCAAGCAGCTGTTTAACAAGGTCTGCCCTGGGGTCAACGGAATCTTCTTCATCTATAACTCTTTCTTCCGGAGGAAGCAGCATCATAGACTTTATATACATAAGAGTGGATGCCATCACAAGAAATTCGCCGGCAATGGTTAAATCAAGCATTTTCATCAATCCAAGATATTCCAGATATTGTTTCGTTATTTTCTCTACCGGAATATCATAAATATCCACCTCATCCTTCTTTATCAGGTAAAGCAGCAGATCCAGAGGGCCTTCAAAAACCTCAAGCCGGACCTTGTAATCTTCTCCCATAGAAAAACACCTTTTTGAAATTAAAGCATTCTTACGCTTAACCCTGCCGCATTCTTAACGCTTTTCAATGTTTTAACCGCCACTTCCCGTGTCCTGCATGCGCCTTCTTTAAGTATTTTATCGATATAACCTTTATCTTTTAAAAGAGTCTCCCTTTTTTCCCTGGCTTCTTTAAAATAATCCCATATTATCTCCGACAGTTCTTTTTTCACATCTCCGTACTTTAATCCGCCGTCCGTATACCTTTTCCGGAGTTTTTTATTTTCCTCGCCTGAAATAAAAAGTTTATAAATATTATACAAATTGCATTTATCGGGGTCCTTGCTTGCCTCGACAGGCTGAGAATCCGTCACTATGCCCATAACTTTTCTTTTCAACTCATCCTTCGGCGCGAATATTTCAATTGTATTTCCGTATGACTTGGACATCTTTTGTCCGTCAATGCCCGGCACAACGGCAACATCTTCATCAATCAGGGGCTCGGGAACGGTAAAAATATCACCGTAAACTGAATTGAATTTCAACGCAATATCCCTCGCGACCTCAAGATGCTGTTTCTGGTCTTTTCCTACGGGAACAAGATTCGACCGGAAAAGTAATATGTCCGCCGCCATAAGTATCGGATAAATAAAAAGCCCCGCGTTCGGCTTTATCCCTTTTGCGACCTTATCCTTATAGGAATGACAGCGTTCCATCAGTCCGAGAGGCGTTATATTGGATAATATCCATGCCAGTTCCGTAACTTCGGGAATGTCGGACTGCACCCACAGATGGGATATACCGGGATCAATTCCCAAAGAAAGCAGTGAAACCGCGGCTTCATTGGTGTATTCCGAAAGTTGCTTCCCGTCAGTTACCGTCGTTAAAGCATGCAAATCCACAATAAAGCAAAACAGTTCGCTGTTATTCTGATATTCCACCATCTTTTTTATCATCGCAAAATAATTGCCCAGATGGAAACGGCCCGAGGGCTGAATACCGCTTAAAACCCTTTTTTTCGAAACCATTTTTAAATACTCCTCATTTTAAAATGAAATCGGAACACCGAAAATAACAGAAAACAACAGCGTAACGACAGGCCACAATATCCTGAATCCTCCGAGAATAATAAGCCCGAATACTATCATTATCCCATAAGGTTCAATACGCAGATAACCCTGAATCTGGTCCGGCCGCAGGAAAGACACCACTACCCTCGAACCGTCAAGAGGGGGGATGGGAATCATATTGAACACCGCAAGGACAATATTTATCAGCCCCGCAAAAGCAATACCTTTGGACAACTGTTCTATCACAACAATAAGCACAGGCATATCCTTGAAAATAAATCCGGAAATCAACAAAATCCTCAGCATAAAAGAGAGGACAAGAGCGATAACAATATTTGTCAGAGGACCGGCAATCCCCGTAATACCCATTCCCTTCTTCCAGTCGCGGAAATAGGCCGGATTTATGGGGACCGGCTTAGCCCATCCTATAACCGGAACAGTGGCTTTCGTAAGAAAATTCATAGCTATTAATATACCCGGAATGATGATTGTCCCCTGCAGGTCTATATGGGCAAGCGGGTTCAAAGTCAGCCTTCCCGCATTTTTAGCCGTCGGGTCTCCGCATTTATAAGCCGCCCAGCCATGGGCAACTTCGTGAAATATTATTGACATCAGTATTATCGGCAAACCGATTACAATAAACATCCATCCTCCCTGTTTTATATATACATAATATTGTAGTTAAACGGATTACAGAATATCAACCGTTAAAATATTTGTCAAACACTATAACAAACTTTAAATCCGAAGCATGAAATCCGAATTTCGAATTTATATATTGATTTTAGTTCTTGTCTCCGGATTTCATCCTCCTCTTTCTTGCTTGCCCGCCCTTCTGCCTTTGAACATTTTCAACGCGTATCCCAGCTCTTCTTCTGTTTTGATTTTACCGTCGAGCCTGGCTTCCAGGGTTTTCCCCAAAACCTCTTTAAAATAAGGAGAAGGGGGTATGTTCATTCTTATCAGGGTCTTTCCCGTAATACTCAGCTTTACATTCCTGAGTTTTTCGATAAAATTGATGATTCTCTGCCTTGCCGCGTCAGCATCGGATTTTGCCAGCAGAAAAAGCAAAAATTCAATCGAATAAACTGCCAGGTTGAAATATATTTCGCTGTTCAGCAGACTTTTTTTCTGCGACAGATATCTTATTCTTGCACCGCCCTCGTTCTTAAACCTTAATATTTTATCCTTCGATTTTTTAGACAGCTTAAACCTGTCGCAAACAGCTGCTGTCTCGGAAGCGCTTAAGGTGTCTATCAAACCCATAAAATAGATGAGCCATCGGGCAAAAGGTTCTTTTTTATTGAGAGAAAAAGAAAACCAGGCCAGCGCTTCTTCCGTTTTACTAAAAATATTTACGGCTCTCCTGTCGAATTTTATGGATGGATGGATAAATCTCAATTCATTGAAAGCCGCCATTTTTTTTATCGCATTAAAAGGCTTCGGTTCGTTAAGCATCAAAATAATCTCGTTTTTTACCCTGTCATACGCGACTTTATCGAACATCTTCATATCAACCGCGTTTCTTATAAGGTTCTGTGTATGCTTATCTATCCCAAACCCCAGCCTTTGTTCAAACCTCACTGCCCTGAATATCCTTGTGGGATCATCCACAAAACTTAAATTATGCATTACCCTTATCACTTTATCCCTGAGGTCTTTTCTTCCGCCGAAAAAATCTATCAGCCGGCCAAAACCGTTTTCATTGATTTTCACCGCCATCGCATTAATGGTAAAATCGCGCCTGTACAGGTCGCTTTTTATGGAACTGTATTCAATTTTCGGCAAAGCACCCGGTTTTTCATAATATTCAGTTCTCGCGGTCGCTACATCTATCTTCATTCCGGAAGGAAGCGCAACTATGGATGTCAGAAATTTTTTATGAGGGACAGAGTATCCTCCCAGTTTTTTCGCCAGCCGGGACGCAAATTCTATCCCTTTATCCTCAATAACGATGTCCACGTCGTAATTCGGGACTTTCAAAAGGATATCCCTGACAATGCCCCCCACAATATAAGCATTGCACTTCATTTCATCCGCAATGCGCCCCGCTTCACGCAGTATCTTTTGAATATCGGCGGCCAGGATATTTTCAATCCTGTCCCTGATATCGCTTAAAGACGGTGTCATGCCCGCTTCAACGGGCAAATAATAACCCGAATCTTCTTCATGCAATATTTTCAACAAATCGTTTTTCAGTATTAATCCCGCAAGCCTGGACCTGTTGTCGGCAACGGGAATGACCGAATGTCTGCTTTTAAACATATAATCTTTCATCTCGGTAACGGTGGCATTTTCGGTCACGGCGCGGTTTTCAGGAGTCATATAATCGGCAACACTGCTGTTCTTTAAGCCGTGTAAAATTATTTTGTCGGCATCATGTCTTGAAAGAAAACCGATAAATTTTCCTTTTCGGACAACAGGTATCTCATCCATCGAGTTTCTCACCATTAATTCTTTTGCCTTTTCAACGCTGGACTGCGGGCTTACCTTTTTTATATATCTCTGCATGATATCCCCCGCTTTTACAGGCAGAGATAATTCTCCCGCGACCGCTTTTTTAAGTCTTTCCTTGGCTTCCACCAGCATAACTTTCTTTAAAGTAACAGAAGCCGCCGTGGGGTGACCTCCTCCCCCTAATTTTTCCAGTATTCCGGCAACGTTTACAACTGATACGTTGCTCCTGGCGACTATGTGTATCCTGTTATCCATTTCTATAAGAGCGAATATCACATTTATATTCTCTATATCACGAAGCCTGTGAACGACAAGGCCTAAATTCGCGACATGTTCATTTATTGAAGCAGACGCAATATTGATATGAAAATTACCCAATGTTAATTCTTCGGAACCGCTTATAAGTTCCTTCAAAAGCATTGTCTGGGCCGAATCAAGCTCGGAGCCCAGAAAAGAATGCACCATAGATATATCGGCTCCGCTTGAAACGAGAAATGCCGCAACCTGAAAATCCTCAGGTGTCGTGGAAAGGTAACTGAAATGTCCTGTATCCTCATAAATTCCAAGAAGCATCGCTGTGGCTTCCGTCATACTTAATTTTATCTTTTTTCTCATAATTTCAAGGCATAACCCCGTAACAGTGGCGCCGAAGGGAAAATAATAGTATTTCGTATCACCCGCTTTTTTCTTTATTTTATGGTGGTCATAAACAATAACCGGTATTTTACCCGATATTATCCAGTTATAGACATCTCCTATCCGGCTTCCGGGAGAGGAATCCACCAGTATAACCTGTTTGATATCCGCGACATTTACTTCAGACTTAAGCGGAATATTCAGGCTGTCAGAACAAGCGTTCAAAAATGCTTCAACATTCGGGTCAAGAGAAGACGGCAGCAATATTTCCGCGTCAGGATACAATTTGGAAGCCGCGATCAAAGAAGCAAACGCATCAAAATCGGCATTCAAATGAGTCGTGATTAATTTCAATGCTAACCTCTCGGATGAAATTTCTTGTGGATGTTCTTAAGCCTTTCCCTGTCAACATGGATATAGTTCTGCGTAGTTGATATATCGGCATGGCCAAGCATCTCCTGGACAACCCTCAGATCAGCTCCGTTGGCAAGAAGATGGGAAGCAAAGGAATGCCTCAAAGTATGGGGTGTTATATTTTTCTTTATACCCGCTTTTTTTGCATAGGCTTTAATTATCTTCCAAAGGCCCTGTCTTGTGAATTTTGCCCCAAACCTTGTTATAAAAAGCTCGGGCGGCGGAAGTTTTGAGGAAGACAATGCTATCTGAGGGCGGGATTTTTCAATATACTTTTTAATGGAGCTTATCGCCCTTTTCCCTATCGGATCGATGCGTTCTTTATTGCCTTTCCCTTTACACTTCAGAATACCTATTTCAAAATTTATATCGCATGTTTTAAGGTTAGCCACTTCGCTTATACGAAGGCCGGCGGCATACATCACTTCAAGAATCGCCCTGTCTCTTAAATCATTGGGGTCTTCGCCTTTGACAGAATTCAGCAGTTTAGTGACTTCCTTCTCGCTCATTACTGACGGAAGAGATCTCCAGATTCTCGGAGACTCAATAATTTCCGAAACATTTTCCTTTAAATACCTGTCCATCACCAAAAACCTGAACAGCATTTTTATTGATACCAGCGCCCGGGAAACCGATAAGGTCGAAGATCCCCTGTTTTTCTCATTTAACAGAAAATCGACGATTATTTCCCGCTCGCATGAAGAAAAATCGGCAATCTTTTTCTTTTCAAGGAAGATAATAAATCTTTTCAGGTCGCCTTTATAAGCTTCAATGCTGTTTATGGCAAGGGATCTTTCAACCAAAAGATAATTTATGAACTCATTCACCAGTATAACGAGGGAATGTGATTTTTCGCTTACTGTATCAACCGGAATTTTTATTTTATTGTCAGCCACGGTTACAAAATATCCGTTCCGTATTTTTTTTCGGTTTTTATCGAAGTATCGCCGCCGTGCCCGGGATAGACCATCACACTCCCGGGTAAAGCGAATATCTTTGTTTTTATCGATGAAATCAGGCTTTGCAAATCCCCTCCGGGAAGATCCGTCCTGCCAACTCCCGACGCGAATAATGTATCACCGGAAAAAAGCATTTTTCCCGGGTAATACAAGCATATGCTTCCCGGCGAATGGCCCGGTGTATGTATAACCTCCAGGCTTTCATTGCCGAATATAACTTTTTTCCCTTCGGATAAAATAATATCTGCCGGAGGCGAGGCATTCGTTTTAATTCCACAGGCTTCAAGGATATCGTATCCGGAAACAAGCAGCTCGGCGTCATCAGCGTGAATCGCGACGGGGATATTGAAATTCCGCTTTAAAACACCGTTGCCGTTTGTGTGATCCTTATGAAAGTGTGTATTTACAATAATCGCCGGTTTTAACCTGTTTTCAGAAACGATTTCATTAATACACATATAATCAAACGGATCCAGTATCACCGCCTGCCCGGTATCCGCGCAAAATATCAAATAGGAATTGGTTTCAAGCGGCCCGTTTATAATTTTAATGAATTTAATCATAGTTTAACCCGCGTAAAATCACCGAAGCATATCAATAAAATCTTTTTCCGTTAATATTTTCACCCCAAGCGCACGCGCCTTTCCTGCTTTTGAACCGGGCTCTTCCCCCGTAATTACATAATCCGTATTTTTGCTCACGCCGGAAGAAGTTTTCCCTCCCCTCATCTTTATCTGCTCTTCAGCCTCACTCCTCGAATAAGAAGCCAGCGTTCCCGTAAGAACAAACGTTTTTCCCTCAAATTCTTTTTTATAATGCGCTGTTTTTTTCTGTTCTTCAAAGTTTAAACCGGCTTTTTTCAGCTTTTCCAATACCCGCAGATTTTCGCTTATTTTAAAATAATCCTGTATGCTTTCGGCCATAACATCTCCGATGTCTTCAACCTCCATCAACTTCTCTTTGTCTGCGGCAGCCAAATTATCGATGTTAGAGAAAAAAGAGGCCAACTGTTCCGCTGTCTTTTCGCCTATATGCCGTATGCCGACGGCAAAAAGGACCTTCCTGAACGGTTTTTTTTTGCTCTCATTTACAGCGTTAACCAGATTCTCAGCCGACTTGTCGCCCATTCTCTCAAGGGACGAGATATCATCCTTTTCCAGGTTATAAATATCACCGAAATCTTTAATAATATCTTTATCGACCATGATACCGATAAGAGCCTCTCCCAACCCCTCGATATTCATGGCATTCCTGGAAGCAAAATGCTCGATTCTTCTTTTCAGCTGCGCTTTGCATTTTACATTTTCGCAAAAATAGGCGGTTTCCCCTTCTGTTCTCGCAACCGGGCCTTTACAGACGGGACACCTGTCATCAATTTTAAATTTTCTTGTGTTTTTATCGCGGCCGGGTGTTTCATCCTTCAATACGTCTATAACTTTCGGTATTATTTCGCCGCCTTTCTCAATTATAACCGTATCTCCTACGCGAATATCAAGCCTGTCTATTTCATCCTGATTATAAAGACTGGCTCTGCTCACGGTAGTGCCTGAAAGCTGAACGGGAGCCAAAATTGCTACAGGAGTTATCCTGCCGGTCCTGCCTACACTCGACTCAATATTCAGGATTTTTGTTTTCGCCCTTTGCGCGGCAAATTTAAACGCAAAACACCATCTCGGGGATTTCGCCGTGGAACCAAGCTTTTTTCTCATAGCAAAATCATTTACCTTAATTACCATGCCGTCTATTTCAAACGGCAGCTCTTCTCTCTTTTTTTCCCATTCCCTGCAAACATCCATTATTTCCTGCGCCGATTCCGCTTTTCGGCAACACGGGCTGACTTTAAACCCGACTCCGGACAATATCCTTATCGTTTCATATTGGTTGTCCTTGTCAAATCCTGAAACAGACCCGATTCCATGGGCTATAAACTTTAAATGCCTTTCTTTGACCATATTACTGTCTTTCAGTTTTAATGAACCTGCCGCCGCATTTCTCGGGTTGGCAAATTCTTCTCCCTCCTCCGATAAACTGTCATTTAACCTTTTAAAGGCTTTTTTCTCCATATAAACTTCGCCGCGGACTTCAAAGACATCCACTTTATTCATTCCCCTCAGATTTTCGGGAACTCCTCCGACATTTTTCATATTCCGGGTGATATTCTCTCCTGTAGTTCCGTCTCCTCTGGAGAGGCACCTTATAAGGTTTCCCCGCTCATAACGCAAAGAAGCTGATACTCCGTCAATTTTTACTTCGACTTCATATTCAACTTTATCAGTGTTTAAAATTTTTCTGACCCTTTTATCAAAAGCTCCGATCTCTGCTTCGGAATATGTATTTTCTATGCTCAGCATAGGCACTTCGTGTTTTATTTTTTCGAAAAGGCCGGAAACTTTTTCTCCTATTTTTCGCGTAGGCGAATCTTTTGTCTTAAACCGGGGATATGCATCTTCAAGCTTTTTAAGCCTGGAGTAAAGTTTGTCATATTCGCCGTCTGATATGACCGGGGCATTTTCTTCATAATATTTCTTATTATGATAATTGATAATATCCCTGAGCCGTTCGATGTCCTTCTTTATTTTTGCAGGGTCGCCGCCGGTATCAATGTCATATAAAAACTCACTGTGTTTTTCTTTTTTCTTACTCACTGATATTCACTTCTCCTTTTAACAGCTCTTTCGATTTTTCATAGACTACCAAACCGGCAAAAGCTCCCAGGACATCAAAAAAAAGATCCAATAAATCAAATGACCTGGTTGGCAGAAAAATCTGATGGATTTCATCCAATAGAGCGAAAACCGCCGCAAAAATCAACGAAAATACAAAATATCTTTTCCGGTTCAATTTAGATGCGCCTGAAAAGGCCCTTGCCATAAGCGCGGAAAACACAAAGTATTCGGAAAAATGCGCGATTTTATCCAAAAAAAACGGTTTTATCTCAGGCAACCTGTATGAAGGTATGGAGGATATGAGCAATATAATAACAGCCCACACCAATACAGGAACCCAGAAGAGTAAGAATTTTTTCATTTACCAAAACCAAGCCTTAACGCCAGCATTTCAGGCAGGCCGGCATCGAGTATCTTATTCTGGGCGGTTTTTATGCTGTATTCATGGCGCTGAAACTCCAGCGTATTACTCTCTTCATCATAAAAAACCATGCAAATCCTCGGATCGCCGTCTCTTGGCTGGCCTATGGAACCCACATTTATTATATATCTGACGTTCTTTTTCAGTTTTTGTTCGGGATTTACCTTACGCTTAATTATCTCATCGGATATCTCAAGAACCATGGGAACATGGGAATGCCCTACAAAAATCAGCCTTTCGGAAGTGTGTTTCGCGGTTTTCTCAACCTCGGTAAGATCGAACATATAACGCCACTCTTCGGGCCTGGGCAATGATGCGTGCACAAGGCATATATCATCCTTCTCATAAATCAGCGGCAGAGATGACAAAAAACTTTTTTCCTCAAAACTCAACATCTCGGAAGTCCAGTTTACAGCATAAGTCGCCTGGGGATTGAAATTTTCACATCTTTGAGACCCCGAGGCCACATAATCATGATTTCCCGCAATCAACACATCAAATTTTTCGCGGGCAAGTTGTATGCATTCAGAAGGATTTGCCCCATAGCCAACAAGATCTCCGACAAAAAATACTTTATCCGGTTTTTCCGACTTGATTATTTCGAGACTTTTATTCAAAGCTTCGAGGTTGCTGTGTATATCTCCTATCAAACATAGTCTCATGGTTTATTTGACCGGTTCATTCTTAATCCTGTTATAAAACCTTTTGGCAATATTCCTATGGAAAGTTTCCTGCGCGTTTAAAGGCGTTTCTTTCTCATTCATTTGGTCTATGATTTCTTTCCACGCCTTTTTAGCTCCCTCTATCTCACCCGCTTCATATAAGGCATGCGCATAGAGTCTATTGACATATAACGGGCAATCGTACCGTATTGCATCCTTAAAATAACGCGCGGCGTTCCGGTAATCTTTTACCTTATTGAAATATGTCCATCCCAATTCAAAATAAACATTGAACACATCGGGGTTATTCTCTATTCCCGCCTTCAGGAAATCAAGCCCCTGCCGGACCCAGAAATACTGGTCTTTCATTCTTTCCCCGACAGTCCTGTAAGGGCTTACGCTCGCCTCATGACAGATATTATAGGCCATGTGCCATGCGCCGACGGACCACACATCCAGAAAGTTGGGCTGGAGATAAGCAACCGCTTTATAAAGAGGAAGGCATTTATACCACTGCCCGTGGTGCCAGTATTCGTCTATCTGAATCCACAGCATATCGGCAGCGACACCCCTGAACCCGCCGAGCAAAATACCGGTAACCTGTTCTCCCGGGTGCAAATAAATACGGCTGTAAAGTTTTTCCTCTTCCCTCATATTTATTATTTTCAACTGGATATAATACAGCAGCACCAGCATAAAAATAACAAAGGAAATAAATATTACTTTTCTGCGTTTCACAGGCGGTCCACTTCCCTTTTTCTGAAAATAAGCATTCCCATCGATACCATTACCGCGGAATACAATAAAGCATAACCGAACGAAGATATCAGGGTATTTACATCAACTGTCTGCCCGAGATTAAGCATATCCTTAAATTCAAATCTGCTGAAGTCTGGAATTATTTTCAAAAGCATATTTCCCGCGCTTTTAATCGGATCGGCCTCCAACCTGCCGGTAATATGAGTAATCTGCTCGGTCATATGGCCCAGCACAAAAATGATAAAAACAAAAATAAAATTTGAAATGGTGGAAAGCAGTGTTGAAGTAGTTATAGCTATCGCGACTATAAGCATAAATTCTATCATTAAACCGATGCATGAATAAAGGAGCATAAGTTCAAACTTTTCAAATCCAAACCTGAGCAAAAGCGACAGGATAAATACAACTGAAAGAATACACGAAAACAGAGTGACCGATATAACATTGCCTATAAACTTACCCATTACTATTTCCTGCCTGCTGACAGGATAGGAAAGCATCACATAAACTGTCTTTTTTTCCATTTCCTTATATATGGCGGTTGACGCCATAAAAATACCGAAGAGCAGACCGAACATAGTCATCCCGGAAAGGCCTAATTCCGAAACAAAGATGTGCTGGTTTCCCGGCGCGATTTTACCAAAAATATGTATAATGCCGACCAGCAGAACCATGAAAAACAAGATAACATAAAGAGTTTTTTTCCTTATTTCCTCTTTTAATACCGACTGCGCGATAGCCCTTATTTTCCGGTTGAAAAGAGGGACAAGAAAAACCAGCGCAAATAAAGCCGCTGCTTTGAAATATGTCCAATACAGCTCCGGCATAAGTCCCGGTTTGGACTGCAGGATACAAGTAATGAAAAGCATAGAAATTACTATAACAATATATATCGCCGGAAATTTTATCTTTTTCAACTGTCCTTCCCCGATTTTTCCCTGATAAGTTTGACAAAAAGGCTTTCCAGTGTTTCTTTAGGATGTCCGACGGATATCAGATTCCCTCCCAGTTTATTTACAAGTTCCTTAAGCTTCTCGACCTCTCCCGTCTTCAGTCCGGAGGTGATAATCTCTGTTTCATTGCTTACTGTAAGGAGGTCTTCCACCCTTCCTTCTTCCACAAGTTTTCCTCTGTACAATATCGCTATCCTGTCGCATATCGTCTGTACCTCAGCAAGAAGATGCGAAGATAACAGCACGGTTTTACCGCGGTCTTTAAGGCCTTTAATGATATCCTTGATTTCCCTGGAACCAATGGGATCCAACCCGATTGTAGGTTCATCCAGCAGGACTAACTCCGGGTCCTTCAAAAGGACCTGCGCAAGTCCTATTCTTCTCGACATTCCTTTTGAATAGTCCTCGACCCTCCTTTTTCTCGCTTCTGTAAGTCCTACAAGATCCAGGACTTCGTCTATTCTCTTCTTTCTCAGTTTTTCGGGCATAGCGTTAAGTTTTCCGTAGAAGTCCAGTATTTCATCGGCATTAAGAAACCCGTACAGGTAAGATTCTTCCGGCATATAACCGATATTCTTTTTACATTCCATATTTTCCGGTGATACCCCCATAATTTTGATTGAGCCGGAAGAAGGAAATATAAGCCCAAGTAATAATTTCAAAGTCGTTGTCTTGCCCGAGCCGTTAGGACCGAGTATCCCGAATATTTCACCTCTCCTGACCGATAAATCCAAGCCGTCCACCGCTACGACTTTCGGCCTGTTCCAGAAATCACGGTAAACCTTTTTAAGAGATTTTATCTCTATTACATTTTCCATTTTACATATCCTTTTTTTCAAACATTTTTGCCGTAATCAAAACTAACATCAGGGAATAGATAATCCCGTATACAGTGACCAGCAGAACATACGATGCGGATATATGCTTGCCCACACTTATGTAATCAGAAACATTAAAAAATTCCAGGTTGGGAAAAATATAATAAAAACCGGTCATCAGATACCCGAATATTTTACCTGTCGACGCTGCCATATTAGCGATAAAACCGGTTAAATGCCCCAGGATATACGCCAAAAAACATACTATAATCGTGAATGTCTGCTGGAAAAACATGCTTGACAGCAGCGCTATGGAAACAATAATAAAACACCTTATAATTATCAGCCATACACCCTTTAGCAACTCAATATTATGGGAAAAAGTTACAAAACTGAATCTGGCATCTTCTCCGAATTTCTGCCCTATAAAATATGTTTTTACGCTTAACGCTATATAGAAAACCATTGACAGTATAAATACCGCAAAAATAATATAGCAGAAAACACCTGCCGCCCTGCCGTAAATATATTCTTTCCTTGAAACGGGATATGAGAGGACCGTATATATGGTTTTCTTTTCCATATCCGTCTGTATGCACGAGCTTCCTATAACGAGCGAAATTATCAGTGAAAAAAAGGTAATTCCCGCCATCCCGATATCTTTCAGTATCTTAACCTCTTCTCCAAAGGTAAAAAAAGTGAAAAACTGCGTGGAAAGAATTATCAGGATTGAAAAAATAAAAATAACCTGAAAGATCCTTTTTCGGAAGGCTTCCACAAATGTATTTTTAGCAATGGTAACTATAACACTATTCATATGGATTCTTTAAAATAATATCTCAAACCGGGTAAATCTTTTTGACGGTTCCAGCCATTGTACTTCCGTGTCCCTTATGTACCCCGAAAAATGATTATCTTTTATATCATTAATCGCAAGGAATATGTTTTTTTCTTCTCCCTGCAGCATCATCTCAACTCTCCCGTCCCCGAGATTCCTGACATAGCCCGAAAGGTTATGGTGAATCGCCAGCCTTGAAACCGTAAAC
>DJVC01000117.1 GCA_002440765.1 bacterium UBP3_UBA6266
ACGATCATACGCTTTATATCATGTAATCAATAATAAAGGGGCCCCTTACGATTTAAGCAACGTTTCTTCGCAACTGTACAGAGGTATGGAAACCGAGGATAAAAGGACCAGTTATGCGATTGATGCGACCCGCGGGCAGGTGCTGACATATAAAAATAAGGTACTTTGCGCATACTTCGCGACGGTATGCGGCGGGCATACGGAAGTGCCTTACAATGTATGGGTGAATTTCAAAGATGATTTTCCTGAAGCGGTACGCTGCGGTTATTGCGATAAGGCCCCCGATTATTCGTGGAATTACTCGATATCTTCGGATAAACTGCGGGACAAACTTGCAGAGAAAAATATAAATTCAGGTGATATAATAAGAATATACCCCTGTAAAAAGAGCCGGTACGGTTCAAGGATTACCGAGGTCGGCATCCTTCATACCGGCGGGGATACGAAATTGAGGATTGCCCTGTTCAGGAATATTGTGGGGCCGGAAAATGTGAAAAGCGGCCAATTCAAAGTTGTAAAAAGGGGAGACCGGTTCTATTTTTCGGGCAGGGGGCACGGGCATGGAGTCGGGTTGTGCCAATACGGAGCCCGGGAACTGGCAGCAAGAGGATGGAATTATAAATCCGTACTTTTGTATTACTATCCCGGCGCGGGCATTAAAAAAGTCTATTAAAAACACATAAAATGAAAACTTCGGAATTTTATTATAAATTGCCCCCCGGATTAATCGCCCAGCGCCCGGAAATATGCCGTTCCGATTCCAGGATGATGATGTTAAAGAGGGATAAAGGGGTAGAGAAGATATTAAAATTCCGGGAAATCGGGAATTTTCTAAACGAAGACGACCTTCTGATTGTTAATAATGCAAAAGTTTTACCGTGCCGTATTATGGCTAAAAAGTATCCGACGGGTTCGGATATAGAAATATTGCTTGCTGAAAAGACAGAAAATAACACGTGGATTGCCCTGGCAAAACCCGGAAAAAGATTAAAAAAGGGAACGATACTGAGCATTATGGATAAGGCCACCGTTCAGGTTGAGAATATTAATAACGGGTTTTATGAACTTTCTTTTCCCGACCTTTCCGCGGAAGCAATAATGGAAAAATATGGGGAAATGCCCCTCCCGCCTTATATTGAAAGGAATGATGATTCAGGAAAAGCTCAGGATAAACTGGATTATCAGACTGTTTTTGCAAAAGAAGAGGGGGCTGTAGCGGCTCCGACTGCAGGGCTTCATTTCACGGAAGAGCTTTTATCAAAAATAAAGAAGCTTGGAGTAAAAATTGTAGAATTGACTTTAAACGTGGGTGTGGGAACTTTTAAGCCTGTGAAAACCGGAAATATCGAAGAGCACAAAATGCATCCTGAGAAGTATTTTATTTCCGAAGAGGTATCTGCTGTCATCAATAAACATTTATCTCAAAACAAGCGGTTGATACCGGTCGGCACCACCGTGGTCAGGGCGCTTGAATCCGCATATGACGGGGTAAAGCTCAAATCCGGCGGTTCCGGAACCGATCTTTTTATTTATCCCGGGTACAAATTCAGGATCGTTAAAAATATGGTTACAAATTTTCACCTGCCCTGTTCGACATTACTTATGCTTGTATGCGCGCTGGCGGGGCGTGAAACAGTGATGGACGCTTATAATCTGGCCGTTAAGGAACAATTCAGGTTTTATTCATACGGGGATTCAATGTTTGTAATTGAGTGACATCAGATATCGGTGATTGATTATGTTTAAGTTCAGGTTAAACAAAAAAGATAGAGGCAGCGGCGCCAGAACAGGCACTCTGAAGACAACCCATGGCATTATTAATACGCCTGTTTTTATGCCGGTGGGAACACAGGGAAGCGTGAAATCAATGTCATTTCAGGATCTGGAAAAAATGCGTATACAGATTATACTGGCCAATACATATCACCTGTATTTAAGGCCGGGAATGGATGTAATAAAGAAAGCGGGGGGATTGCATAATTTTTGCGGTTGGAAAGGCCCGATTCTTACAGACAGCGGAGGGTATCAGGTCTTCAGTATGTCTGAGTTAAGAAAAATAGAAAAAGACGGAGTGTGTTTCAGGTCGCATCTTGACGGTTCGGAGCATTTTATCGGGCCGAAAGAAGCAATAGAAATTCAGCGTGTAATCGGATCGGATATTGCTATGGTTTTTGATGAATGTACTCCTTTTCCCGCAACATATGATTATGCTTGCAATTCAGTATCCTTGTCTGTAAAATGGGCGCAATTGTGCAAAAATTTCCACAATTCCAAAAATCAGGCTTTATTCGGTATCGTCCAGGGAAGCGTGTATAAGGATTTGAGGATAAAATGCGCTAAAGAGCTTGTCGATATTGATTTTGACGGGTATGCGATAGGCGGCTTAAGCGTGGGAGAACCTGATACAGTTATGTATGAAATTGCGGATACGGTTCTGCCTTATTTACCTGAAAAGAAACCGAGATATCTTATGGGTTGCGGCACGCCCGTGAATATCATTGAGAGCGTTTCAAAAGGGATTGATATGTTTGATTGTGTAATGCCCACCAGAAATGCCAGAAACGGGTCGGCGTTCACATCGAGAGGTAAGATAAACATAAGGAATGCCGGATATAAGCTGGATTTCGGGCCCGTAGAGCAGGGATGCGGGTGTTTTGCCTGTAAAAATTATTCCAGAGCGTTTATACGCCATATGATAATCGCGGGTGAAATCCTGGGGGCGAGGCTGCTGACATGCCATAACCTTCATTTTTATAACAAAATGATGCAGGACATCAGGGCATCCGTAAAAAGAGGAAATTTTTGCGGTTACAAAGAAAATTTTTTAAAAACATATAATAACAAAGGAGAAGAATAATGATTTATGAAGTTTCCGTTCTGGGAATGGCCGGGACCGCATCGGCGGGACAAAGCGGCTCTTTATCTCAAACATTACTGATGGTGGGTGTCTTATTTGCGATATTTTATTTTCTTCTTATACGGCCCCAGAAAAAACAGCAGGAAAAGCACAAGCAAATGATAGAGTCCCTGAAAAAAGGGGATAAAATAATCACCACCGGCGGAATATACGGCGTCATCGCAAATGTCAAAGACAGGTCATTTATAGTGAAAGTCGACGACAACACGAAAATTGAAGTTACCAAAAGCTGTATTTCCACTATAGTTGTTAAAAAAGACCAACCGTCTTCAACGGAAGAAAACAGCGAAAAAGGGAAAGAATAAAATTTATTTTTACGGAGTATTTAGAGATGAAAAAGATTTCTTGGAGAATAGTTCTTATAGGAATAGTAATCCTGGTGGCTTCATTCATTGTATATCCTACAATTAAATGGGGAACATATAATGCGTCCGAAAAAACTGAACTTGCGGGTGATTCTCTGTCAGGCAAACAGGGGAAATGGAAAGAAGAAGAGCGAAAGCTGAGAGACGCCGGAACCTTTGAAAAATCTGTTTTCCTGTTGAAGAAATGGTACCAGGGAAACCGCGATATGGTAATAAACCTGGGTCTTGACCTTAAAGGAGGGATGGATGTAACACTCCAGGTAAGGACTAAGGAAAAAGAAATTTCTCCGGAAGTCGTGGACAGAACACTTGAAGTAATAAGGAACAGGGTGGACGGCATGGGTGTTTCCGAGCCGGAAATAAGCAAGGAAGGAACAGACAGAATCTCCGTTAAACTGCCCGGTCTTAAAGATCCCAAAAGAGCGTTGGATTTAATCGGCAAGACCGCAAAAATGGAATTCAGGCTGGCCGCAGAAGACAGCCTTGTTGAAACGACTCTTGCTAAATTGGCTGAAGTAAAGGATCTTACCGCTTATATTAATGTGGACACAAAAAGGACAGCGGAAGGGGTTTCTTTTATAGAGTTGGACATTGCGGATGATGATCTGGTTTTTGTCTCGAAACTTCTTAAAAGTGAGGAAGCGCTTAAGTTTTTACCCGCAGATTATGAATTTTTGTTTCAACGCAAAGAAAATATGCAGGATAACAAAAGAACATTATTTCTGGTTAAGAGGGAGCCGGCGATAACCGGAGATATGCTGATAGAAGCCAATGTGCATTTTGATAATATGTACCAGCCTTATGTATCTCTTGAGTTCAGCGCCGCGGGAAACAGAAGGCTGGCCAGTATAAGCGGCATAGCGGAGAGCAAGTATGAAAGGGAAAAAATTGTAACGAGACTCGGAATTGTGCTTGATGATGTCGTGTATTCCGCTCCGCTCATGAAGGTCAAGATATTGAGGAACCCCATTATAGAAGGTTCGTTCACAAAAGACGAAGCCAACGACCTCAGGATAGTATTAAAATCGGGAGCCCTGCCGGCAAATGTTGATATTATGGATATCAGGGTTGTAGGCCCTTCTCTCGGAGCCGATTCAATAAGAAGCGGTATTAAAGCCGCTCTCATGGGATTGGCGCTTGTAGTGATATTTATGCTTATTTACTATATGTTCTCCGGTTTGATAGCGGATGTCGCCCTGCTTTTAAATATACTGATAATTTTTGCGGCTCTTGTAGCTTTCGGGAGCACACTTACTTTACCCGGGATAGCCGGTATAATCCTCACAATAGGTATGGCTGTTGACGCAAATGTCCTTATTTTTGAAAGGATAAGGGAAGAGACAGATATCGGCAGGCAGTTGAGAACAGCCATAACCAACGGTTATAACAAAGCTTTTTGGACAATTTTCGATGCGAATATCACAACTTTTATAACGGCGTTCATTCTTTTTATTTTCGGCACAGGTCCCGTTAAAGGGTTTGCGGTTGTTCTTATGATAGGAATCGCAACGTCCATGTTTACGGCGCTTTTCGGGACAAGGACTTTCTTTGAAATCATGATGAGAATAAAAAAATTCCATCGATTACATATGTTGCGCTTCTTTTCAAAACCCAGCATTGATTTTATCGGCAAGAGGATAATTGCGTATGCCCTTTCCCTTCTCCTGATTGTGATAGGTATGGGGGTCTTCGTATCGAAAGGCTCCGGCAATCTGGGTATTGATTTTACTTCCGGCAGCGAAACACAGATACAGTTTTCAAGAAAAATCGATATAGAAGATATCAGAAAAGCGTTTTCCGGAGAAGATTTTCCCGGGTTGCAGGTACAATCCTTTACCGATAAAGATACGGGAAAATGGGGTGTCTTTATTAAGACTTCTTCTGAAGAAAGCAGTAAGATATCCGAAGAACTGCTCGATATTATGAATAAAAAATTCCCTGATGCCGGCGCCGAACTCGAAGGGTATTCTTATATAGGCCCTGTGGTGAGCAAAGACCTGAAAAGAAACGCTTTAATCGCAATTTTCCTTTCGCTGATAGCCATTGTGGTTTATATATGGTTCAGGTTCGGCTTTAAATTCGGGATAGCCGCGGTTGCCGCGCTGATACATGATGTCCTGATTACTTTAGGTATGTTCGCAATTTTTGACAGGCTGATTACTTTGCCTGTTGTCGCCGCCATATTGACATTGATAGGGTATTCCCTTAATGACACGATCGTAGTCTTTGACCGCATAAGGGAAGACCTTAAAGTGATGAAGAAGTCATCTTATAAGGATATCCTGAACGCCAGCATCAATCAAACTCTGTCAAGAACGGTCCTTACATCGTTAACCACGTTGATTGTAGTTATCTTCCTTTATGTCTTTGGCGGAGAAAATATAAACGATTTTGCATTTGCTCTACTGGTCGGAGTAATGGTCGGGACCTATTCATCCGTATTTGTGGCAAGTGCGCTTTTATTTGATTGGTATAAGAAAGGTCACCGCGCGTAAACTTTTGCCAGATGAGATGGTTTTTTAAGGAACTTCAGAATGAAAGTGGGAGCGAAGGCGTAATAGCTTCCGGCACAGGATTGTCTTCTCTTTCTTCGAGGATATTGCTGAGCAGGGGATTTAAACCGGGCGATGCTCTGGAAAAGTTTTTAAGTCCTTCGCTATCCATGTTGTCCGACCCATTTGATATAGACGGCATACAAAAAGCCTCCCGGAGGATATTATCCGCCGCCCGTTCGAAAGAAAAAATATGTGTTTACGGCGACTATGACGCGGACGGTATCACGGCGGCGTCTATACTTCTCAGGCTATTCAGGAGCGGAAATCTGGATTGTTTTGCATATATCCCAAACAGGTTTGACGAAGGATATGGAATCAATATTCACGCGGTTAATGAGATTTTGCTTTCGGGATGCACTTTGATTGTCAGTGTTGATTGCGGTATAAAAGCCTTTGAGCCTGCCAGATACCTGAAAGAGAAAAAAATTGATTTGATAATCACAGACCATCATGAACCGTCGGATAATATTCCCGAAAGCTATTGCCTGATAAATCCCAAAGTGCAGTACAAAACAGGTGATATGAGAAATCTTTCAGGTGCGGGAATTGCTTTTAAACTGGCGCATGGGATAGTTAAGCTGGCGAGAACAAACAATGATACTTTTGCCGATTTTGATTTAAAGGAATTGCTGGATTTAACGGCTGTCGGAACAATAGCGGATATCGTTCCTCTGATCGGGGAAAACAGGATATTTGTCAAAAACGGTTTGAGTAGAATCGGGAACACCAGTAACGAGGGCCTGAAAAGCCTGGTAAATACGCTTTCACTGAAACCCCCTTTCAGGACATATGATATCAGTTTCAGGATCGGGCCTGTTATTAACGCTGCCGGCAGGATTGAAGATGCGAACAAATGTGTAGAGTTGCTGACATCGGAAGATACGGATTCAACTGAAAAAATCGCAAAGACTCTGGTCCTTCACAATGTTTCGAGACAGAATACAGAAGCCGGTATCGTCGGTTCGGCAGTGAAAATGATTGACAGGCTGAAAGATAAGAATCAGTTAAATAAATTAATTATCCTGGAAGATAAAGACTGGTCTACCGGAATTATCGGGATCGCAGCTTCCAAGCTGGCGAAAATATATAACCGGCCGGTTATTATATTCGGTTTTGAAAAGGGTATGTGGAAGGGTTCGGGAAGGAGCATCGAAAAATTTAATTTGATAAGAGAGATCGAAAAATTTGCCGGTTTGATTGATTCATACGGGGGACATGAAATGGCTGCCGGGCTTAGTATCAAACCGGAAAATTTTGAGAGTTTTAAAAGGGAGTTTGAGACGCGTGTAAATAAGGTGATAAACGAAGATGACCTTATACCTGTGTTAAACATTTCAGCCCTGGCTGAGTTAACTGAGATTAATCATGTGTTTTTGGATGAAATCACCAGGCTGGAGCCATTTGGACAGGGGAACCCGGAACCGGTTCTGGCCACCCTTGACGCCAAAGTCGCGACTGACCCCCAGATTGTCGGCGGCAAGCACATAAAGTTTAATGTAGGCAAAGACGGTTACGCCCTGAACTGTATCGCTTTTGATAAGGCTGAAGAGCTTGGAGAAGTCAGGAGGGGTGCGCTCCTTGATATAGCTTATAAAGTAAAAGAGAACAACTACATGAGCAAAAAACAACCCCAACTTGTTTTACAGGATGTGAAATTAAAATAAAAATATATTTTACGCTTTTTTTATCTTTCCTGCTTTTAAACACTTAGAACAAACCCTTATTGTTTTTGTTCCACCGTTTATTAGTGCTTTGACATTCTGCAGATTCGGGGTAAATACCCTCTTTGAAATTCCGGTTATTTTTCTTCCGACTCCGCCTTTTTTCTTTGCCAGACCTCTTCTGGTTATTGTCTTGCCGGCTTTCGGGCCTTTTCCGCAGATTTCACAAAATTTTGACATTTTAAATTCCTCCAAGACTGAAAATTCGCAAAATTATAACATAGAGCCTATTTAACGCAAGACATTTTTAATATAATTTTTACGGAAAAAGAATCTTAATTCTGTTAAATTTATGTCTATGAATAATTTCATGTTCAATAGCGTGAGATATCTGAAAGGTGTTGGTCCGGCTAAATATAGTCTTATGGTCAGAATGGGCATATATACTGTCTACGACCTTTTGAATTATTTACCCCGGAAATACGAGGACAGGTCTGATTTCGTTAAAATACGGCAAATCAGGAAGGATGAGCAAGCTACCTTTATCGCGCAGGTGGTATTGGTCGGTTCTAAAAGAACGAGGGGCAGGAAGGAAATAGTAAATGTTGCTTTTTCCGATGAAACGGGAATTATATGCGGAGTATGGTTTAATCAGCCCTACATAAAAAATGTATTTGAAAAAGGGCAGAAAGTCATTATTACGGGCAAAGCCTCGGAATACGGAAAATTGCAATTAGTCAATCCTGAATATGAAATACTGGATTCGGAGGATTATGAGCTTATCAATACCGGCAGGATAGTTCCTTTTTATCCCGTTACGGAGGGTTTTTCCCAGAAAGTCTTAAGGCGGGTGATAAAGAATCTTCTGGATATCCATCTGGACGATATCGAAGAATATCTTCCCCGTTCAGTCATGGAGAAAAGGGGAATTACCGGTATCCGTGAATCTTATTTTAATGCGCATTTTCCGGAAACAGCCCAAAAGGCCTTAATGTCCAGGAAAAGTCTGGCCTTCAGGGAGTTTTTTCTTTTCCATACGGATATACTGAATAATAGAAATAAAGCAAACAGGCTATACAGGGGCATCGCACATAACACAGACGGGAAATTGTTTTCTGATTTCCTTCCAACTCTGCCTTTCAAACTTACCGGCGCGCAGACAAAGGCTCTTTTATCTATAAAGCGGGATATGTCGGAAAATACCAGGATGAACAGGCTTCTTCAGGGTGATGTGGGAAGCGGAAAAACCGTTGTTGCGGTTTGCGCCGCATATATCGCGGTTCAAAACGGCAAACAGGCCGCGTTTATGGCGCCTACCGAAATTCTTGCCGAGCAGCATATGAAAAAGATAGCCTCTCTTTTCTCTTCGCACAATGTAAAAATAGCGCTTATACGCGGAAACATGAAAAAATCAGAAAGGGACGACATCCTTAGGAAAATCAAAAGCGGCGAATATGATATTATAGTAGGGACACATGCTCTCATTCAGGAAGATATCAGGTTTTCCGCTTTAAGTCTTGTGGTGATAGATGAACAGCATAAATTCGGAGTTGTACAGAGAGAAAAACTGGTGAGTAAAGGATTGTATCCCGATACGATTGTGATGACAGCCACACCTATTCCCAGAACGCTGGCAGTTACTGTTTACGGGGATATGGATGTTTCTGTTATTAACACTCTTCCGGAAGGCCGGATTCCCGTGAAAACATTTCATATTACCGGCCGGAAACTGGATGACGCGTACAATTTTATTAAAAGAAAAGTTTTAGCCGAAGGGGATCAGGCGTATATTGTTTATCCTGCCGTCGAAGATTCCGGGAGATCCGAACTTAAATCTGTTATCAATATGTATAAGAAGCTGTCGGATTCTGTCTTTTCCGGAATAAGGACAGGGCTGGTGCACGGAAAATTGAAAGCGGAAACAAAAGAAGAGATAATGAAGCTTTTTATGAATAATGAGATTAAAATACTGTTTGCCACGAGCATAATTGAAGTCGGGCTGGATAATCCAAAGGCTACGGTTATGATGGTAGAAAATGCCGAACGTTACGGACTTTCCCAGCTTCACCAGTTGAGAGGAAGAGTGGGGAGAGGGGAAAAGCAGTCATACTGTATTTTACTGAGCGATGGAAAAAATGAGCAGGCTGAAAAGCGCATTGATGCTCTGGTAAAAATCAATGACGGCTTTAAGATTGCCGAAATAGATTTGACTTTGAGGGGTCCCGGTCAGTTCCATGGCACAAAACAACACGGCATATCTGATTTTAAAGTTGCCGATGTTATAAAAGACAGGGAAATGCTGTTTCAGGCAAGACATGATACGAAGATAATGTTTATGAAAGATCCCCGCGTCATGCGGGATTCATTTTCTTTGGCTTCCATTTTATACGGGAATAAACAGAGGATTTATCAATAGAGTATGAGGGTGATATCGGGAAAAGCAAAAGGGAAAAGATTGTTTTCCCCTGAAAATTCTTCTCTGCGGCCGACATTAGACAGGGTCAAGGAGAGTATTTTCAATATGATATCAGGCGCGCTGCCCGGGGCCGCGGTATTGGACCTTTTTGCGGGTACAGGTCAATTGGGAATAGAAGCCTTAAGCAGGGAATCAAAGCATTGTCTCTTCATAGAAAAAGACGCCGCCGCGTGTAAAATAATACAAAAGAACCTTTCGTATACAAACTTAAACGGTTCCGCGACATTAATAAGAACGGATGTTCTGGACGGTGTCAAAAGCCTGCATAAACAAGGGGTTCGCTTTGATCTGGTCTTTGCCGATCCGCCTTACAAATGCGATTATTTTGGCTCCGGTGAAGGTATAAATCTGTTGAAACTGGAATATCTGTATGATATTATCGCCGTTAACGGTTTATTCGTAGCCGAACACAAATCAAAAAACAGATTTGATTTCGGGCCGGAATTCAGGGAAATAAGGAACAGGGTTTTCGGACAAACATCAATAACCATCCTTAAGAGATTTTAATATGAATAAAAAAGCTGTATATGCCGGCAGTTTCGACCCTATTACCTACGGGCATGTGGATGTCATCGAGAGGGCTTCAAAGATATTTGAAGAATTGGTGGTCGCGGTAGCATGTAATGTATCAAAAACATCTTTATTCAGTGTTGAAGAACGGTTGAAGCATATCAGAGGGTCATTGAATAAGATCAGTAATGTGACAGTGGATTCTTTTGACAGTCTTCTTGTCGATTATGCGGAAAAAATAAACGCGAAGGTCCTGGTAAGAGGATTAAGGGCCCTTACGGATTTCGAATATGAATTTCAGATGGCTTTGACCAATCGAAAACTTGCGGAAAACATTGAAACGATTTTTTTGATGCCGAAAGAGCAATATTCTTACATAAGCTCTAAGATGATTAAGGAAATTATTGCGCTGGGAGGGGATGTATCTTGTTTTGTGCCTCCTATAGTGAAAGAAGCTTTGATCGGAAAGATGAGGAAATAAAATGAGCTTTTTTGAAGATATCGTGTCAAGAATACAAAAAGGCAGAAAAATAGTTTTTCCCGAAACTTACGACGTCCGGGTTTTGAAGGCCGCGCTTGAGATATATGAACAGGGCTGGGCCGAGCCTGTGCTCCTGGGGAAACCGGATGTTATTAAAAAAGAGGTGGATATAGGGGATAACATCACGATAATAGATCCCGATTCATATGAGAAAAAAGAAGAATTTATTGACGCATATCATGAACTCAGAAAACATAAGGGAATAACAAGAAGCATTGCCCGGAAATTTATTGAGAAGCCGCTTTTTTTCGGAGCAATGATGGTCCGCAGGGGTATTGTTGACGGTATGGTTGCAGGCTCGACCGCGACTTCGGCTGATGTAATAAGATCCGCCATACATGTAATAGGTACTCACCCCGGAATTAAAACGGCATCCAGTTCTTTCGCGATGATAGTGCCCGAATGCCCCTTCGGTTCAGACGGAAGGTTTATATATGCTGATTCGGGTTTAGTTCCCGACCCGGACGCTGAACAGCTTGCGGATATTGCTATCGCGTCTTCAAAAATGTGCAAGGTGCTATATGACACCGAACCGGTTGTGGCAATGCTGTCGTTTTCGACCAAAGGCAGCGCGCGCCACAAAATGTTGGATAAGGTTATTGCGGCTGTCGAAATCGCGAAGTCTAAGGAACCGTCTTTAAAAATCGACGGGGAACTGCAGGGGGATGCCGCATTGGTTCCCGCTATAGGGCAGAAGAAGGCTCCCGGCAGTCCTGTAGCAGGAAAAGCCAATGTTCTGATTTTCCCGGATTTAAATGCCGGGAATATCGCTTATAAACTTACAGAAAGATTAGCTAAGGCTGAAGCCTACGGTCCATTACTCCAGGGTCTGGCGAAACCGGTAAATGACCTTTCCAGGGGTTGTACTGTAAATGACATTGTAACTGTTGCCGCGATAACAGCGCTTGAGTCAGAGCGTAACTGAATACATCACCT
>DJVC01000133.1 GCA_002440765.1 bacterium UBP3_UBA6266
TGTCTCCGGAACAGCGGTTTCTTACCTGGCTTGAGAAGAGACAATATAATTCAAGCAAGCTGAAAAAGGTTATTGCGGTGTCTAATATGGTTAAGAAACATGTCAAGAGATGGTACAGGTTGGATGATTCCATGATAGAGGTGATTTATAACGGAGTTGATATTGAAAAGTATCACCCGTTGAAAAAGGAAAACACGGGCGCTGTTTTCCGCAGGGAAATTCACCTTTTAGATGAAATTATCATACTCTTTGTCGCAAATAATTTCAGGTTAAAAGGTTTGAGGACAGTATTTATGGCATTGTCAACGCTGGACAGTTCCTTAATAGAGAATGTAAGGATTATGGTTGTGGGGAAAGGCAAGATTAAAAGATGGAAGCAGATGGCTGTCGGGCTTGGGATAGACAGGAATGTTATCTTTCTCGGACACCGCAGGGAGATGGGGCCTGTTTACGCCGCTTCCGATATTTTTATTTTACCTTCATTCTATGACCCGTGCGCCAATGTGTGCCTTGAAGCGCTGGCATCATCGGTGCCGGTACTGACAAGTTCCTCAAACGGGTCCAGTGAAATTATTGAGGAGGGGAAAGAAGGTTTTATAATAAAAGACGCGGATGATTTTACAGGGTTTGCGGCAAAAATCGAATTTTTACTTAAAAACAGGAAGTCCAGGCTGGAAATGGCTGAAAACGCCAGGAAACTTGCCGAAAAATATTCGATAAAACTTCAGTCGGAAAAAATCGTCAGAGTTATTAAAGATGTTATGGAAAGCAAATAAAGAACATTTATTATGAGAATTATTTATCCTGTCAATAAAAGGCTGATTACAGGCCGGGCGCATGATGTTTTGATTATCAGGACCTGTTATGCTCTTGCCGAATCGGGCCTTGATGTGGTGCTGATAATAGGCAAGACCAAGCCGGATGGAGAAATCCTTTCGTATTACGGGCTTAAACCTCATAAAAACCTCAGCATAATTCAACTGCCTGTGGTCAGGAAAACAGGCAGATTCGGTATTTCATGGCATTTCGTTTTCAACAGGTTTTGTTTGAAAAAAATATTAGAACTGTTATCGGACGGCAAAGAAAGCCTGCTTTATCTTTCTGAATTAAAGATGTCGCTGTTTTTGTTAAGACACAAGAAACGGATAAACATACCTTTTTTCTATGAAATACACGGCCTTTATGCCTTATACCCCGATGATGAGAATTATCCCTGTGCGTATACTGAGGAAGGGAAAGTATTTTCCCTCTCCGACAGGCTTATTACAACGACGGAAAGCCTGAAGAAAATCATAAAAGAGACATATCCGGGCGCAAAAGATATATCGGTTGTCCCGTTGGCCGCGGAAAAGGCTTCCGCCTTTAAATCCGCGCGCGGCGGGGGGTTTAAGGTGTATTACATAGGCCAGCTGTATTATGAGCAGGGGATAGACCTGTTAATGAAAGCTGCGCGGAAAGTTGAAAATGTCCAGTTCCATATAATAGGCGGTAAAAAAGAAGAGGTCCTGTCTTATCGGGAAGCGGCGGCGCGGGAGAATATTGAAAACAGGTTTTTTTTTCATGGGTTTGTGAAACCCTCGGAAATCGATGAAGCTGTCAAAGAGGCCGATTGTTTTGTCATCCCTTCGAGAGAAAAAGGCAAAATGAATTATGTCGCGCACACGAAATCTTATGAATATCTCAGATATGGGAAACCGGTAGTGTCTTTCAGGCTGGATTCGGTTCTTGAAGTGTTGAAGGATAATTACAACGCTCTTTTGGCCGAAAAGGATAATTCCGATTCACTCGCGGAATGTATCAGAAAACTTGAAAATGACGAAGAATTGCGCAATAAACTTTCGGCAGGCGCGTTGAAAACGCTTGAGGAATTTTCATGGTCGGAGAGAGCCGAAAAACTGAAAAAAGTTTTTAATGTGAATTAACAGGAAAAAGAGGACTCGTCAGATGGATTTTAAACCCGGGCAAAAATTTATCGGTTGGGACCTTGCCAGACTGGTTACGCTGTCGTTTGTTATGAGGCTGGTTCTGAGGTTGATGTTTTTTGTGCCCGCGAAAGACGGCCTGACTTTTATTGAAATAGCGGGATATTTTATCAGGGGAGACTTCAAAACGGCATTATCCCATGAATATCACCCGTTATATCCCTGGCTGATAAGCGTCTTTTCAAAATTCACATCGGATTTTATCGATGCAGGACTGGTTATATCCCTGTTATTCGGATTTTTGCTGGTTATCCCTGTTTATCTTTCCGCTTTAAGGCTTTTTGACAGGAAAGCCGCCGTTATCTCATCAATTTTTTGTATTTTTCACCCGTACCTTCTCAGGTTTTCGTCGAATGTGCTGTCTGAGTCCGCATACCTCTTTTTTACGGGTTTTGCGTTCTGGTGCGGTATAGAAGGAATAACAAAGAAAAAAAACGTCTATTTCGCCGCGATGTCTTTCTTTTCTGTGTTTGCGTATCTGACCAGGCCGGAAGGCGTCGGTATTCTGCTGGCGGTCGTGTCCTCTCTTCTGATTATACCTTTGCATGGATTGAGTTTTTTGAAGAGGTTATGGCTTGCCTTTCTTGTTGTCGCCGTTTTCATTGTTATGATTTTCCCGTATATTTATGTCATAAGCGAGTTTCAGGGCGAATGGCGTCTGACGCAGAAAACCAGAGTTACATCGCTTCTCGGGCTGGATAAAACAGTAAAAGATACGGAAGTTAAACAATCTGTTCATGAAGCTGTTGAAGAATACCCGCTGAAAGCCGCTCCGGATAGGCCGGAAGGCGTAAAACTTGCGGTAAAAGGTTCTGAACAGTTGATAAGAAAAATTTTGAAGGGCGTATTTCTCCCTGTTGCCGTATTTGCGCTTATAGGTATTGCAATCAGAAAAAAATACCCGAGATCTCAGGCGGAATTCATTCCTTTGCTGGCTTTTTTGATATATGTATCGGTGCTTTTTATGGTTGCAATACGCACTGATATATCTTACAGGCATACGGCCTTTCTGATGCTGCTCGGATGCGTTTATTCGGGCGCGGGAGTATATGAATTTACGTCTTTATTTTCGAAAAAAACCGGCAGTTGGCTTCTTTGGACTATTTTATTTGTCTGTGTAATCGCTATGTCTGTCAAAGGTTTAAAACCTGTTGGTATGGATAAAGAATCCAGAAGAATGGTGGGTATCTGGATCGGCAGGAATTATCCCGGAGAGCCGGTTATGACTTCGCGGCTTTCCAGGATTCCTTTTTATGCGTGTGCGGAGCATTTTGATTATACCGATTACAAAAAAGAATTTATACTGGAAGAAGCCCGCAACAAAGGCGTTAAACTTGTGGTAATAAACCTGCTTGATATGTCCGAAGCTGATAAGGACCTCTTAAGCCTGCTTAATGATAAAAATTCAGAAAAAATATATTCAAATAAATTCACAGAAAAAGATGAAATAGTTGTATACGAGCTTTTTTTAAATGGCGAAGATTGAAATAAATCTGACTAAAAGGGATGCTTGTCCGTACTGCGGTTCGGGATTACGAAAAGTGCTGTTCGCGCTTGAGCGGTATTCCGTCTGCAGGTGCAAATCCTGCAAAGGTGTCTTCAGCGACCCCTACCTGAGCGAAAAGGGAGCGGAAAAAATTTTTTCCGAACCTGATTCCGTGGGAGTAATAAATACCGAGGTGGAATCTTATTACGACAGGGAGTTTGTCCTTGCCAATTCCAGGCATACTTTTAAAGTCTTTGACTGGCTCCTGGATTTTCTTGAAAAGAATGTATCCGGCAGGAAACTTCTTGATGTAGGGTTCGGCATGGGATTATTCCTTGAGAAAAGCCGCCGCAGGGGTTGGGAGTGCAGAGGCATAGACTTTTCGGATGAATATTACAAATACGCAAAAGAAACAATGGGCCTGGATGTAATGAAGAAAAAAATTTCGGAGTTTACCGGGTATGATGAGGAATTTGATGTTATAATCCTGTGGGATGTAATAGAGCATCTTGATGATCCCGGGGAGACGCTTGCCAGGCTCCGCGGCATGCTGAAGCCGGGAGGGGTGCTGGCGATAGCGACCCCGAATGAAAAGAGCCTGCTCGCTTTTCTTGCAAAATTTATATATGTCATAGGTTTTGGATTGATAAAAGGCCCTTTAAGTTCAGTCTATGTGTTGGAGCATCCGTTATTTTTTGACAAAAAGTCTCTTCGGAAATTGCTTGAGCGAAATGGCTTTGACATTGTATTGTCAAAACAGGATGAAACTGACATTGAAAGATTGAATTTAGGAAAATTAAAGAAGATTATAGTAAAAATAATATTCTTTTTATCGAGGTCAATGAGAATGAGCAACAGAATAATCGTAATTGCGGAAAAATGAAAAGAAACCATTATCTTATATTTGTTGCTATCTTATTCGGCGCTTTATTCGCGAGAATCGGGCCTGTCAACAAACCGTTATTAGGCAACTTCTCTTCATATCAGACTGCCACGGCAATGATGGCGCGTTTTATCGCGAATGAAGGATTGACTGCTATCGCGCAGCCGAAAACGAACCTTCTGATAAACGGAAAACCTGCCATTCATATGCTTTATATTCCTGGCGCCGCCGCCGCAGCGGGCTATCTGTGGAAAATCTTCGGTTTTTCGCTTGATTTTTGGGGAAGATTCCAGGCATCTTTCTTTACGATGCTTTCTTCATTGCTTATCTATTTGATTGTCCGCAGACATTTTGATGAGGTGACAGGTTTAATGAGCTGTTTCTTCTTCAACGCCTTTCCACTCAGCTTTGTCTACGGGCAGAGTTTTATGAACGAAGCGCTTGCCTTCTTTCTTGTTATGCTGTCCTCCTGGTTGTTATTTAATTTTAAGATTAACGCGTATAAAGTTGCTGCCGCCGGTTTAATTGTTTCTCTGGCATTTCTGATGAGGATACATTTTTTATGCCTGGTTCCTGCCTTGCTTTTTTTAATATGGTATAATGCGCCGAAAAATAAAATTTTACATATTACACTTTTTTCCCTCTGCATAGCCATTCCTGTTGCCGGCTGGTATCTGCATACTTATCATGTCGCTTCCGTGGCGGATAATAATATTACAAGTATTTTCGCGCAGGAAAATAAACATTATGCTTCTTTTCCCCACCCTCTTTTTTTTAAGGCGGTGTTTTATAAAGATATTATCGATAAACTTGCGGGAGTATGCCTGAACCCCATAGGTTTTACATTAATGATTGCAGGCGTACTTTTATGCAGGCCCGAAAAGAAAGAGCACTGGGCGGCTATATTATGGTTACTGGGTTCATTAAGTGTTATTTCCCTTCTTCCGCAAAAGGTATATGACCATAATTTTTACTTTTACCCTGTGCTTTTCCCGGCATCCTTTTTTGCTTCGGTCATTTTGCTGAAAGTTATTAAGCCTGACAGGCGGGTATATTTGATTTTATTTTCATTATTTTTCATTTTGGTTTCAGCGAGGTATTTTATGAATCCGGCCTTTAAATATTCCGTTGAGCTTTCAGCTGTGCCTGAAGCGGGTTATTTCGTCCAGAAAAACACTCCGCCTGACAGCAGGATTATTGTATCACCCTGCACTTATGACCAGCTTTATTATTGCGACAGGAACGGATGGGTCTTCAATATAGAAGGGGCAAACGCGGATATTGATAGATTCAAAGAATATATCAGTGAAGGCGCGGATTATTATATTACCGCGGATATGGTAAATCTCCGCAAGAACAGGGATTTCTATGAGTTTATTGATAAAAATTATAAAAATATTTCTCCCGGCGGGAATTATGCGGTTTACGTTTTAAATGATAAGAGGAAAAAATAATGAACAGGTATCTGATTATTATACCCACTTACAACGAAAGTAAAAATATTGTCAGGCTGTGCGAAAAAATCATGTCCATGGAAAAAAGTTTTGACATTCTGGTTGTTGATGACAATTCCCCGGACGGCACCGGAGAGTTGGCTGAGAAAATGTCTTCAATGCATTCTGAAATCCATGTAATGAGAAGGCCATCCAAAATGGGGATAGGAAGCGCGTATATCGAAGGCTTTCAATGGGGATTGAAGAAGGATTATGAACTGTTTTTTGAAATGGACGCTGATTTTTCGCATAATCCCGAAGATTTGTTTCGAATGACAGAAACAATAAATGATTGTGATTTATGTGTAGGTTCCAGGTATATAGAAGGCGGAGGTGTGATAAACTGGCCGCTCTGGAGGATGCTGCTGAGCAAGTTTGCCGCCAGGTATTATACCAGAGTCATTACCGGAATGCCTATGAATGATGCCACTTCCGGATTCAAATGTTTCAGGCGGACGGTCCTGGAAAAAATCGATTTTAATAAGATTCACTCCGAAGGATATTCTTTCCAGATTGAAATGCATTATCGTATCTGGAAAAAAGGTTTTCGAATCAAAGAAATACCTATTATATTTACGGACAGGCAGCATGGTTTATCAAAGATGTCTAAAAAGATTATTTTTGAAGCAATAATTATCGTTTGGAAAATAAAATTTACCGTTAAATGAAAATTAAAAAAGTATTCCTTCTTTTCCCGCCGTGCCCGATCCCCAAAATATTCCCTAAAAGGGTTCAGATGCCTCTGGGGATAGCATATCTTGCTTCGTCTATAAGAGCGGCAGGTATAGACGTAAAGGTGCTTGACAGTCTTATCGAAGGGTGGAATCAGGTTGAAGAGATAGACGAGAGGAATATTCGTTTTGGGTTGTCCAACCGGCAGATTGTGGACAGAATTTCGGAGTATGGGCCCGATCTGGTAGGCATATCCTGTATGTTCAGTATCCAGGCAAAGATAGTTTCCGAAATTGCCTCGGAAATAAAAAATAAATTCCCAGATATAAAAATTGTTTTAGGTGGGGCTCATCCATCCGCTATGCCCGAGGATTCAATTGCCGATACAAACATTGATTATGTGCTCATCGGAGAAGCCGAAGCCGCGTTTGTAGAATTAATACGGGCGCTAAACCGGAATAAGACCGTAGCGGAGATGGATGGCATCTGTTATCGTAATGAAGAAGGTTTATTACATGTTAACCCCAAGAAAAAATATATAGGGGACCTTGATGCTTTGCCGTTGCCCGCATGGGAACTTCTTCCGGTAGAGAAGTATTTTAAATTAAACAGGCCGCACGGCACAGTAACAAGAAAGAACCGTATTATCCCCATCATAACATCCCGTGGCTGCCCCGCGAAGTGTGTTTTCTGCTCAATCCATCCTATCTGGGGCAGGGTGTACAGGGCGCGTTCCCCGATAAGCGTTGTCGGAGAAATAGAAACGCTTGTTAACAGATACGCGATTCAGGAAATCCAGATTGAAGATGACAATATGACCTTTGACAGGAAAAGGGCTGAAGAGATATGCGACCTTATTGTTGACAAAGGCATAAAAGTTTCTTTCACGGCGCCTAACGGGCTTGCCGTCTGGGCTCTTGATAAAAACCTGCTTCTTAAACTGAGAAAAGCCGGGTTTTACCGTTTAACTCTCGCTGTTGAATCGGGCAGTCAGAATACATTAACGCATATTATCCATAAGCCGTTGAAAATAGATAAAGTCCTTGAAATCATAAAGGATGCGAACGAAATCGGGTTTGATATCGATGTTTTCTTTGTTGTCGGTTTTCCGGGAGAAACTCCTTCCGAAATGCAGAAAACATTTGATCTGGGTAAGAAGTTGGATGTATCCAGTGTCAAATATTTTATTGCGACGCCTTATCCCGGAACAGAACTTCTGGAGATTGCCGGAAAAGAGAATCTGCTTCCCGCGGATTTTGATCCTAAAGACCTTGGAATAAATGCAGTAAAAGGTAATATTACAACAGAATATTTTACGCCGGAAATGCTCGAAAAGAAGGTATCCGCTGAGACTTTCAAAACTCAGATTGCCCTGTTTAAAAGACATCCTGTCAGATACGTGACAGGTATTTTCAGGAATTATCTGCTAAAGGACAGTGGCGCAACAATTGCGTTTCTCCGGCAGTCCTTGAAGAATTGCCTCTCTAAACATAAGATTTAACTTGACTGCCTGACATCTAAAGACTACAATAGATAACTAATGATAAGTAAAGATAGCTAATGAACATTAAAAGTCAGGTGTTTTAAATTATGGAAATTAAAGAGAATGAAGTTTATACAACTGAAGAAGCCCAGAAACTTCTGAAAATCAGCTCCAGCACAATGATGAGGATGATTAAAAAAGGGCTTATCAGGACAGGACGTGCGGGGAAACAGTACAGGATATTGGGCAAAGAGATTTTGAGGACCGTTTCACCGAAGCTTGAAGACCAGGTGGGCAAAATTTACAACAAAGGAAGAAAGTGGGTTCATGAAGGAATAGATGGAAATAACGGAAAAGTAAAAAAAGGGGATGATAATGTCAAATCATGATTTGTTTAGCGGCAAAACTGTTCTGATAACCGGAGGAACAGGATCTTTCGGGAGAAAATTTACGGAAATAGTAATTAAAAAACATAACCCCAAAAAACTTATTATATTCAGCCGCGATGAGATGAAGCAATATGAGATGCACCAGGAATTTAACCAGAAGAACATAAGGTATTTCATCGGTGATGTGCGCGACCCGGACAGGCTTCATAGGGCTTTCCATGGGGTTGATGTCGTGGTTCACGCCGCCGCGCTTAAAATTGTGCCGTCGGCCGAGTATAATCCGTTTGAAGCTGTTAAGACAAATGTCATAGGCGCGGAGAACGTGATAAATACAGCGATAGATAACGGCGTGAAAAAAGTAATAGCATTAAGCACGGATAAAGCGGCAAACCCGGTGAACCTTTACGGCGCGACTAAACTTTGTTCGGAGAAAATGTTTGTTGCGGCCAATAATTATTCGCCGGAAGGGACAAAATTCAGTGTAGTAAGGTATGGGAACGTTTTCGGTTCGCGAGGCAGCATAGTGCCGTTTTTTAAAGAGTGCAGAAATACAGGGATAATCCCCATAACGGATAAAAGGATGACGCGCTTTTGGATAACCTTAAGCCAGGGAGTGGAATTCGTAATAAGCTGTGTCAATTCCATGAAAGGAGGGGAAGTCTTTATACCCAAAATGCCCAGTATGAGAATAATTGACCTGGCAAAAGTTATAGCTCCTGAATGCAAATTAAAAATAATAGGTGTCAGGCCGGGCGAAAAACTTCATGAAACCCTTGTTCCCGCGGATGATGCATTTTCCACGGTGGAAAAAGAGGACAGGTTTATTACATGTCCCGCGGTTGTCTTTAATAAAAAGAATAAACATTCGGGAGCCTGCCTTAAGGATGATTTTTCCGGGTATCGAAGTGACAATAATAAGAGATGGCTTACGGTGAATGAACTTAAAAAAATGGCGGATATGGAGTAATTAAACACAGTATGCGAAATATTCCCTACGGAAGACAACATATAGACCCTGATGATATAAGAGCGGTTATCAAAGTGCTGAAGTCCGATTTTATCACTCAGGGCCCGGCAGTCAGCGCTTTTGAGAAGAAAATCACTTCCTGTTGCGGTGTTAAATACGCGGTAGCCGTTTCAAGCGGGACAGCGGCGCTTCATCTGGCTTGTCTCGCTATCGGATTGAGCAAGGGCGATGAGGTTGTTACTACACCCATAACATTTTTAGCAACGGCAAATTCTATACTGTATTCCGCGGCAAAACCTGTTTTTGCGGATATTGATTATGAGACAGTTAATATCGACCCTGCTGAAATAAAGAAGGCGATAACATCCAAAACCAAAGCTGTTTTACCCGTTCATTTTGCCGGTTTGCCCTGTGATATGCCGAAGATACACAAAATCGCGAAAACAAACGGTTTAAAAATTATAGAAGACGCCTGTCATGCTTTAGGGGCGGAATATAAACACAACGGCAAATGGATAAAAGTAGGCAGTTGCAAACATTCGGATATGACGGTATTCAGTTTTCATCCCGTAAAACATATTACTACCGGTGAAGGCGGTGCCATAGTGACAAATAACCGGGAATACTATGAAAGACTGGTCGGATTGAGAAGCCACGGTGTGGTTAAGCCGTATAAAAAATGTAAAAAGATAGGTCCCTGGTATTATGAAATGCGTTCACTCGGGTTTAATTACAGGATGACGGATATCCAGGCGGCGCTGGGTGTGTCACAGATGAATAAACTTAAAGGTTTTATCAAAAGGCGCAAAGAAATTGCGGAACAATATAAAAAATCATTTTCCGGTATAAAAGGTATATCTTTTCAGGAAGAACCGTCATGGGCAAAATCATCATATCATCTTTTTGTCTTAAATATCGATTTCAAAAAGATGGGTATCAGCAGAAAATCTTTAATGAACAAATTATCGGGAAAAGGTGTAGGCACGCAGGTCCATTATATCCCCGTTTATAAACAGCCTTACTATAAGAGTAGTTTATCTGAAAATCCGCTTTTGGATAACGCTGAGCTTTATTATCAAAAGGCTTTGAGTATACCGATCTTTCCTGCTATGAAACACAGTGAAGTTTCGAAAGTGGCGGAAGAAATAAAAAAGATTACGGGAAGATAGTTTGTTATGGGTGAAAGAAAAAAATATATAGTTGCGGAAGAATACAACCCCGATTTTGATTATTCGGAGGGCGATGTCCTATCTTTGTCCCCGTGCGCGTCGTATCAGTTCGATAATACGGGCATAAAATATTCCGTGCTTTCCGATTATCTGAGAGAAGAGGAAGTAAGGAAAGATGAAAAAGAGATATTTGATAAAGAAATGGCCTGGTGCGGGAATTTTGATGAATATCTTCAATCCCGGCTGACTGTTTTCCGGGAAAAAAATATTCTGCCGGTTTATTTTCATTTTTCCCGGTTCAAGTACCTGATTGACTCTCTAGTTATGCAGTCCAGAAGGATAAAAAGTTTTTTGAAAGTATGTATGCCTGCGGAAGTCGTATATATAGGAGACTCTTTGCTTCCTGTTGAAGACTACTCCATATTCAATATCAGAAAGGCCTCCCGTCAAATGTTCATAAAACTTTTTGAAGTTGTTTGCGGAGAATACGGTATAAAATTTTCTTTTATTCCTCATAAGGCAGCAGAACCGGAGAATATCCGGCCGGCGGAGATAATAGAGAAAAGCAGGAAAGTTTTAAAGCATTTTTACGGCAAAGAAGTGAATAATATTTTCAAGTATGTTTTGCCCGGCAGGTTTATGCCCGGAAGGAAAATATTAAAAGGGAAAAAAATCCTCTCCCTTGATGCGGGCACCTTGTCGATTGACGGTGTGATAATAGAACTTATCAAAAGAGGCGCTGATGTATATATTAAAAATGGGTCAAAGATACGCGAAATATGTATTTTTCCCGGGAAAAGATGTTTTCTTGCGGACAAAAAAGAAAAAGGCCCTGAGTTAGCGGGAAAACTCAGGGAAACCGCTTCTTTTCCTGCAGAGGCGCATAAAATTGTCCGGTTCATATCTGATTTATGTGAAGTCAATACGGAAGAGCTGTTCCGGCCTTTTCTTGCATGGTTTGTTGAAAATGATTGCAGTAAGTTCTTTTATGAGTATCTGGCTATGGAAAAATTCTATGCGGAGAATAATATTGATTCAGTCATTGCGCGAAGCAGTTCGGGCATCAATTATCCGGCGGCGTTGAATGCATCTATGAACAGTAAAAACGTTAAGAGAGTATGTTTTCAGCACAGCTGCGGGCCCCTTGACTGGAGGGATCTGTATCAGGGCGATATCGGCTATTTTGATTATTTTTTTTCCACGGATTCTGCTTCGGAGGAAATATATAAATATGCCTCGAAGAAATATAATTATGGAAGTTGTAAAATCTATCAGTCGCCGCATTATCTGCAGGCAATAGAAAAAAAATATAACCATGCAAGGAGAAAAAGAGAAAGGCCCCTGGTTATATTTGTCCCCAAAAAACAGGATGTAAGACTTCAGAAATACAATGCGGGCAGCGTGTTGCTTACATGGTATTACGATTTTTTAAAAAGGATAATAAATTATATGGCAAACCGCGATGATTTTCATTTTATATTCAAATATCCCGTATCGTCGGGTTGGTATCACGGGTCCATAATAAAATATATAAACAGCCTGAAACCCGGGAATATAAGCC
>DJVC01000064.1 GCA_002440765.1 bacterium UBP3_UBA6266
CCGGTACCCATACAATATCTATATCCTTCTCACCCGCCCCATGTCTTGTAAGACAGTCACTGGCTCCCTCGATCAGCTTGGCAGTAATAAATTCATTAAACCTGCCTACAACCAACGCGATTTTCTTTCCCGACGCATTAAGTTTACCGCTGATAATTTTTCCCATTACACACCTCCGTTATCATTCTTTTATGTTCAGAAAATGACCCATTCTGTTTTTCTTGGTAAGCAAATACTTCTTATTATATCTGTTAACTTTACTGATTAACGGTTTTCTTCCCACAATTTTTATTCCGTATCCCTCCAGTCCGACGATTTTCCTCGGATTATTTGTCAATAAGATAATATTCCCCACTCCGATATCTTCAAGAATCTGGGCTCCGATGCCATAATCACGAAGATCATCTTCAAACCCCAATTTTATGTTGGCTTCTACTGTATCATATCCTTTGTCCTGCAATAAATAAGCTTTTAACTTGTTGATAAGGCCTATTCCCCTTCCTTCCTGCCTCATGTACAGGATAACGCCTTTTTCCTTCTCCGCAATTTTCTGCATAGATTGTTCAAGCTGACTTCCGCAATCACATCTCATGGATTTAAAAACATCCCCGGTTAAACATTCCGAATGGACTCTCACCAGTGTAGGAGTCGCCCTGTCAAATTTTCCCATTACAAGCGCGACATGCTGCTGTCCATCTATGCTGGATGAATACCCTATCATCCTAAAAATTCCGAATTTTGTGGGCAAATTGGTTTCAACCTCTCTTTTGATAAATTTTTCAGTCTTGTGCCTGTGTTTTATAAGGTTTTCTATTGATGAAATTTTAAGTTTGTATTTTCCGGCAAATTTTTCCAGTTCAGGCAGTCTGGCCATGCTTCCGTCGGGATTTAAAATTTCACATATCACACCGACCGTATTTAACCCTGCCAGCTTAAGGTAATCAACCGCAGCTTCTGTATGCCCCGCTCTTACAAGGACACCGCCTTCACGGGCTTTCAGAGGAAAAATATGCCCCGGCACTACAAAATCAGACGGAGCGGATTTATCATCCGCAAGTAACTTTATGGTTTTTGCGCGGTCAAAAGCGGATATGCCGGTAGAAACTCCGTTCCTGGCATCGACAGAAACCGTAAACGCTGTCTTATAAGTATCGGCATTTATTCTAACCATGGGATCCAGATTAAGTTTATCTATCCTGTCGGGTGACATGGGAACACAAATGAGCCCTTTTCCGTGGGACAGCATGAAATTTATAGCCTCAGGCGAAACATTTTCGGCAGCCATTACCAGGTCACCCTCGTTTTCGCGGTTCTCATCGTCAACAAGGATAACCATCCTGCCCGCTTTAAGTTCCGGAATTATCTCTTCAACACTGTTGAATTTCATATGACCTTCGCTTTACATTAAATCAAAAAAACTTTAAAAATTTCTTAACCAATTATTTTTATTCTTTACTATCCTTATCCTTTCAAAAAAAAAAGCCCCGAAGCATGCTTCAGAGCGTAAGATAGTTCAGTAAAAACGCCTTCTTCCATCCGGACTTTAACCGTCGGCTCCGGAATCACACCGGATCAGTTCCTTTGGGAACTCGCGGGCTTGCCTCGTTATGAGGTTTACCGCCGGTCGGGACTTACACCCCGCCCTGAAGACTTAATTATGTTATCACAATAATTCATTATGTCAATATCATAAATATATTTTGACTATTTATATAACTGTATTTATACTACACATAAATAATCATAATTACGGTGGAGGTTATTATGGATGAAATATTAGAGATATTGGAGAAAGACGCAAGGACTACGCCTGAAGAAATTGCCAAAATGATAAAAAAAAGCACACAATATGTAAAAAAAGCAATTTCCGAATATGAAAAAAAAGGAATAATCATCAAATACAAGGCTGTCATAAATAAAGAGCTCCTGAAAGATGAGAGCTGCACGGATGTACTGGCGTTGATAGAGGTAAACATCTCTCCCGAAAGAGGTTCGGGATTCGACAAGGTTGCAGAGAGAATATACAGTTTTCCCGAGGTAAAAAGCTGTTATCTGCTCTCCGGCGGATATGACCTCCTGTTGATAATAGCGGGAAAAAGCATACACACTATAGGTAATTTTGTGGCGGAAAAACTTTCGACGATAGACCATGTGCGCGGAACCCAGACTCATTTTATATTAAAAAAGTATAAGGAAAGCGGAGACATCCTCCGTAGAATAATAAAAGACAAGAGAATCGCTATTTCCATGTGAAAGTTACAGGTAAAGTTACAGGTATGGTTAAAAAGATCTCAGATAAAGTCAGATTCTTAAAGCCTTCCGGCATCAGGGAATTCTTTGATCTGGTAATCGGAATGGACGATGTCATTTCTCTGGGTGTGGGTGAACCCGACTTTACCACACCCTGGAATATAATAGAATCAGCCATATACTCTTTTGAAAACGGATATACCTCTTACACATCCAATAAAGGTCTGTTTGAATTAAGAGATGAAATTTCAAAAAATATAAAGAAACGTTATGGAATAAATTACAATCCCGAAACAGAAATATTGATTACTGTCGGAGTCAGCGAAGGAAACGACCTCGCGATGAGAGCTATTTTAAATAAAGGGGATGAGGTGATTATCCATGAACCCTGCTATGTGGCCTATGAACCGCTGATAACACTATCGGACGGAAAAGCAGTTATTATCAAAACTTCGGCCGAAAACGGGTTCAAACTTCTCCCCGAAGATATCAAAAACGTGTTATCGAAAAAAACAAAAGCTATACTTTTTAATTATCCCTGTAACCCCACAGGGGCCTCTTATACAAAAAAAGAGCTTACAGCCATAGCAAATGCGCTTAAAAACAGGGATGTCATCATTATAACCGATGAAATTTACGGGGATTTAACCTATGATTTCGAACATATCCCTCTCATCACATTGCCGGGAATGAAAGAGAAAACCCTATACCTTAACGGTTTTTCCAAGGCTTATTCCATGACCGGCTGGAGGATAGGATATGCATGCGGCCCCGAATGGCTGATTTCCGCAATGAACAAAATCCATCAATACACGATGTTATGCGCTCCTATTACAGGCCAAATCGCTTCAATAGAGGCTTTAAAAAGAAGCTATGCCTCTGTCCTGGAAATGAAAAACGAATATAGAAGAAGAAGAAATTTGTTTATTAACGGCCTTAATGAAATAGGTCTTCAGGCCCATATGCCCGAAGGGGCTTTTTACTCCTTTGCGTCCATAAAGAAAACCGGTATGGACTCGAATACATTTGCAAAAAAACTTCTCCATTCCGAAAAGGTAGCCGTTGTCCCCGGAACAGCTTTTGGCGACGGATATGACGACTTCATAAGAATGTGCTACGCGACAAGCATCGATAAACTGAAAGAGGCTTTGCTGCGGATTGGAAGGTTTGTTAAAAAATCCGGAAAATAACGGCTTTATCAAGCGGATGCGACTTCCGGCTCTTTTCCCGCAAATTTAACCGATACAACTTTAGAAATCCCCTTTTCTTCCATTGTAATGCCGTACATAACATCGCTGATACCTATTGTTTTCTTGTTATGTGTAATGATTATGAACTGTGTATTAACCGTAAAATCTCTTAAAAGGTTAACGAATCTCATGATATTTGATTCATCCAGGGGGGCATCTATTTCATCAAGGACACAAAACGGACTCGGTCTGACCTTAAACAGGGCAAACATCAAAGCTATCGCGGTTAAAGCAGATTCGCCGCCGGACAATTGAGATATATGTCTGAGTTTTTTGCCCGGAGGTGTTGCCATCACATCTATACCCGCTTCAAGCACATCCCCTTCTCCGACAAAACACAAATCCGATTTGCCGCCTCCGAATAAAATATTGAAAGTCTCCCTGAAATTAGACCTTATTGATTCAAATGTTTCGGTAAAAAGTTTTCTGGTTGTAGCATTAATAGTCCTTATAGCGGTGTGAAGAGATTCTTTCGCTTTAAGAAGATCTTCATGCTGCTCAGTTAAAAATCTCAGTCTCTCTTCAAGTTCCTCGCATTCCTCTATCGCGCCCAGACTGACAGGCCCGATGGATTCTTTCTTCCTCTTTAATTCCGATATTCTCGTTTCCATCTGGTCCCAGTCTGTCCCGCTGAAATCAAAATCATTATTGATGTCAAGGTCAGCTTTATATTCTTCCCAAATATTATCCTTTAAATTTTTCATGTTAAGTTTGTATTCCGTAACCTTGACCTCGATATCCCTGCCCTCCTCCTGAAGCAGACTCATGGAATTCCTTTTTCCCGACAACTTATCCTCCATCTGTTTTATCATTTCAGATAAGGAGTTTTTCTTCCCAAGGATCTTCTGTTCCTCGGCGTCGGACCGGCTTAACTCGTTTTCCGTGGATTTTATCTCTTCCGCAGATAATATATTTTCTTCAGCCAATTTTTCTGTTCTTTCCCCGGATGCCGTTAACTCCATTTTTACCCGGTCTAATCTTGATGTGTAATCTTCTTTGGCAGAAGCAATCGTTGCCGCTCTCTGCTTAACAGAATCTTCCCTGAACTTCAGTTCGTTCTGGGTAATTTTAAAAGAAGTAAGCTGTTCCATTATATCGTTTTTATTATCTTCCAGCCGGCCCATTTCCTGATCATAATCATCGATTGATTTTTTAATGCTGTCCGATTCCCTGGATGTTTGTTCCAGAGACAGCTTTAATTCGCTTCTTTCCTCAAGCACTTCCGCCTTTTCCGCCGATAAGAAATTTATTTCGGAATGCAATCTTTCTCTATCCGAATTATACTGGGTTATCAGGCTTTGAAGACGGGCAACTTCAAAATTCATATTTGCAAGATTAATCTCATTTTTATAAAGTTCTGAATTTATATCTTTGGAATGCCCGACGAGAAGCGCGTTTTCGGAGTCAATCTGTTCGTATGAAGAATCCAGATCGTTCAACTTTCCCTCAATATTTTTTATTTCATCCCGAAGGCGGAGGATCTGGGATTCTCTTGCTACAACTCCCTGTAAAACGCTCTCGTTTTCTCCTCCTGAAATCAGGCATCTGGAAGAAACATACTCACCTGATTTTGTGGCTATATCGCAGGGAAAATTATGCTTTTTGGAAGCCGCCAGCGCTGTATCAATATCATGGAAGACCACTACATCCCCGAGCAGGTAGTTTATTACATCATTATATCTTTGTTCGAATTTTACAAAATCAAGTATATGACCTATAAAACCTTCTTCATTCTGCAGCACGGAAACATTGAACCTATCAATGACTTTCGGATTATTAATTGCGACAAAAGTAGCTCTCCCCTTGGAATTCTTTTTAATATGCTCCAGCGCCCTGGTGCCCTCCTCTACCGAACCGCTGATAACAACCTGAGCGTTGGAACCCAGAGCAACTTCAAATGCCAGTTCAAAACCATTTTCTACCTGTATTATCTCCGATACCGGACCGATAATACCTTCAAGAAGATTTGAATCCCTGGAGGCCCTGAGTATATCTTTCACGCCCTCATAAAAGCCCTCGTACTTTTTCTTCAAATCCATCAATACTTCAAGCTTTGAATTTTTCTCCGCCTTCTGCTTCTGAAGGTTTATTCTGTCATGCTCAATTGAGCTTATCCTCTCCTGTTTTGAGGCCAGCTCAGATTCAACATCCTGAATTTCCTTTTTGATCTTCTTTGTATGCTGCTGCTGCCTTTGCAAATCAGCCGTTTTGATTTTCAGGTCGCGGTTAATATTCTCTATTTTCGAATCAAGCTCGCCGGACTCAACCCTGAACCTTTTTTCTCTTAAAACAATATCTCTTTCCCTTTGGTCGATTACGATAATTTCGTTTTTGCACTTTGTGTTTAAACTCAATACCTCTATCGACTTTTCTTTGCTTTGTCTTATTTCGGATGTTTTTCTGTTAATTTCGGCATTTATTTTCGTCAGATTCTCTGAAACCGAGTTGACTTTTCCGTTAATATCATTTATTTGAAGCGTAATCTGACGGATATCATCGCAAACATTCTTCTCCTTTTCTTCAAGCTCGCCGGCTTTTTTCTCAAGATCCGCCAGTTCGGCTTTTTTAAGATCTGAATTCTTCTTTATTTCTTCCATTCTCTCTTTGTTATAAGCCACTTTGGTCTTAAGATTTTCGCTCCTTTTCGCCAATTCAAACTTATTTTCCCTTATTTCGCTTATTTTCGAGAGAATGCCGTCAAGTTCAATCCTGCTCCTGTTTATATCTTTTTCCACGGATGACAATTCTTCATGTAACTGCTTTTCATTCTCGTCATAATTTAAGGATTTTTCCTTTAATACGGCAAACGCTTCTTTCATTTCGCCATATTTATAAGCCGCTGTTCTTACCTCAAGTTCTCTCAGTTCATCATCAACATCTTTATATTTCTGCGCTTTCGTGGCCTGCCGTTTAACCGAATTTATCTGCCTTTTAACTTCGCTTATGATATCCCCAAGCCTTAATAAATTTGATTCCGTATACTCAAGTTTTCTTAAAGCTTCATTTTTTTTGCTCTTATATTTAGTTATTCCCGCGGCTTCCTCAAAAAGATAGCGTCTTTCCTCCGGTTTCGACTTCAATATCTCATCCATTCTGCCCTGGCCCATTACAGAATAGGCGCTAAGCCCCAGGCCTGTGCCCATTATCAATTCGTTGATATCTTTAAGCCTGCAGATATTGTTATTTATCAGATATTCGCTTTCTCCCGAGCGGAATAATCTTCTTGTCACTGTAATTTCATTATATCCCAGTTCCATGGTTGAATCGGCATCACCCAGCGTTAAAGACACTTCCGAGAGACCCACAGGTTTTCTTTCAGCCGTACCGTCAAAAATAATATCTTCCATTTTTGAGCCGCGAAGCGTTTTGGCGCTCTGTTCACCCAGAACCCATTGTATTGCATCGGATATATTGCTTTTTCCGCAGCCGTTAGGCCCGACAACAGCTGTTGTTCCGGGCTCAAAATTAAGAACAGTTTTATCGGCAAAAGATTTAAAGCCTGACAATTCAAGACGTTTAAAATACATTATTATTACCTCCGGATACTATTAGAACAATTTTTTAAAAAATACTATATATTGGAGGAATAATCAAGTAAAAATACAATATTTTGTGGGAGAGATACACATATACACAACCGATGGGATATTTAATATGGAGATTTCTTTATTTTTTCAGGATTTTTTTGACAGCGTCCGTTAATTTGGGTAATACCTCAACTACATCTCCGACAACACCATATGTCGCTATTTCGAATATAGGCGCATTTGGGTCTTTATTAATCGCTATTATACAATCGGATGACTGCATACCCACTTTATGCTGTATGGCTCCGGATATTCCGCAGGCAATGTACATTTTGGGACAGACTGTCTTACCCGTTTGCCCTACCTGATGCGAATAAGGAATCCAACCGGCATCAACAGCCGCCCTGCTTGCCCCTACGGCTCCGCCGAACGCTTTTGCGAGTTCTTCAATCAAATGGAAATTTTCCGGGCCTTTTAACCCCCTGCCGCCGGAAACGATTATGTCAGCTTCCGCAATATTCAATGTAGACTCTATTTCTTCAACAAGCTTCAGGACTCTGGTTCTGGACTTTAAATCTGTTTCTGTCGGCTTTACGGTGATTATATCGCCTTTTCTGGATGGGTCAGGCTCAATTTCTTTCATTACCTTATGTCTCACGGTAGCCATTTGAGGCCGATAATCCCTGCACAGTATGGTGGCCATAATATTCCCGCCGAAAGCAGGTCTTGTCTGCAACAGTAAGCCCGAGTCCGGATCTACCGCAAGAGAAGTGCAGTCAGCCGTCAGGCCGGTTTTTATCTGCACCGCAACCCTGGGAATCAAAGCCCTGCCTATTGCCGTCGCGCCCGTAAGAACGATTTCGGGTTTCTCTTTTCGTATGAGGTTAGCCAGTATTCTGGAATATGATTCATCATTAAAATATTCCAGGTCTTTATGTTCCGCCACATATACCTTATCTGCTCCGCGTTTAATAAGCTTTTCCGCCTGTTTATGAATCTCTTTACCGATCAATACGGCTCCCAATTTTGAATTTCTGTCATCGGCAAGTTTTCTGCCGGCGCCCAGCAGTTCATATGAGACAGATTGTATTTCGCCTTTTTTTTGTTCCGCTACAACCCATACATTCTTATACGCCGTCAAATCCCGGACCGCATCCTCATGGTGAACCCTCATAATTATCGCGTCAAATTTGCAGGATTCGACACATGCTCCGCACAATGTGCATTTTTCTTCGTCAATATAAGCTATTTTATCCCGCATTGAAATAGCGTTGTAAGGACACGCCTTAATACATGCGCCGCATCCCACACACTTTTCAATTTCGATCTCGATACCCATTGTGCCTCTTTATCAGATAAGATTATCCTGTAGTTCAGATACTAATTTTGCAACTACTTCCTCAGTCGAACCTTCAAATATTTTCCCGCCTTCTTTTTTAGGAGGGGTAAATATTTTCATAACCCATGTAGGAGACCCGTCCAGCCCTATTTTGGTTTTATCTATACCAAGGTCCTCGGACGTAATTATTTTGATTTCAGTTTTTTTTGCTTTCATCTTGCCTTTTAACGACGGCAGGCGCGGTTCATTTATTTCCTTTACAACTGTAATTAAAACAGGCAAAGTTGACTCGACTACTTCATATCCTTCCTCGACCATCCTCTCAGCAAGTATTTTTCCGTCATTTATGGACTCTATTTTTTTTACATAAGTAATTTGAGGAATATCCAGATGGGCTGCGATACCCGGACCTACCTGCGCCGTATCCCCGTCAATAGCCTGTTTGCCGCATATTATCACGTCAAAACCCGTTTTCCTGATTCCTTCCGACAGAGCCAATGATGTGGCCAGCGTATCTGAACCGGCAAATGCCCTGTCACTCATTAATACCGCTTCATCGGCGCCCAGGGATATCGCTTCTCTCAACGCATTTTCAACCTGTTTAGGCCCCATGCTTATTACTGTTACCTTCCCCCCGAATTTTTCTTTTAATCTAACACCCTCTTCTATGGCATATAAATCAAAAGGATTTATTATGCTTGCAACCCCTTCTCTGATAAGCGTGTTGGTTTTAGGGTCAATTCTCACTTCAGTGGTGTCGGGGACCTGTTTTATACAAACCACTATATTCATTCTAAGGATGCTCCTTCTTTAATCAAATTCATTGCGATAATGCCGCGTTGTATCTGATTAGTTCCTTCGTATATCTGTGTAATCTTGGCGTCCCTCATCATTTTCTCAACGGGATATTCCTTCATATAGCCGCTTCCGCCCAATATCTGAACGGCGTCTGTAGTTACTTCCATTGCCACATCCGAAGCGTACATCTTGGCCATAGCGGATATTTTCGAAATATTTTTACTTCCTAAATCAACTTCCCTTGCGGCCTGATACACCAATGTTCTGGCGGCTTCAACCTTTGTTGCCATATCGGCAAGCATAAACTGAACTCCCTGAAAAGACGCTATGGGTTTTTCAAATTGGATTCTTTGCCTGGAAAATTTAACAGCTTCATCCAGCGCTCCCTGGGCTATTCCCAGCGCCTGAGCGGCAACACCGGGCCTCGATTTATCAAAGGTTTTCATTGAGACCATAAAACCCGCGCCTTCCCGCCCGAGAATATTCTCTTTGGGAATTTTGCAGTCTTCAAAAACAAGTTCCCTGGTCACTGACGCGCGAATCCCCATTTTATTTTCTTTTTTCCCGAAAGAAAAGCCTTCAGTCCCTTTTTCCACTATAAAAGCAGATAATCCTCTTGCTCCTTTTGCCTTATTGGTAGATGCTATAACCGAATATATTTCAGCTTCACCGCCGTTTGTAATCCACTGTTTTGTTCCGTTAAGAATATAATAATCCCCTTTTTTCACAGCTGTTGTCTGTATGCCTCCCACATCGCTTCCCGCATTTGATTCCGTAAGGCCGAAAGCGGCAAGCTTTTTTCCTGAAGCAATATCAGGAAGATATTTTTTCTTTTGCTGCTCCGAGCCGTACAAAAGTAAAGGGTATGTTCCAAGCCCTGTCGCGGCAAAAGCAAGGGCAATTCCCCCGCAATACTTACTTAACGTCTCTGTCGCAATACACATATCGAGGCAGCCTCCGCCCATCCCGCCGTATTCCTCGGGCAGATAAACCCCGAATATGTCTGACTCCGAGAGAATCTTAACGATATCCCAGGGAAAATCTCCCGTTTCATCATATTTCTCTCTTACAGGAACAATTTTTTCTTTTCCGATCTTATCGCATATTTCCTGTATCATTAATTGTTCTTCTGTAAATCCATAATTCATTTTTTCCTCCTAAGGGCTTTTTCAAAACAGCTAAAAACGACAGGTATACTGATTATATCTTAGTTTTAGAAGATTTAAAAACCTTCATCGACACTAAAATTATTCAAATTTCTTTAAAGCTAATGTTGCGTTATGTCCTCCGAATCCCAAAGAATTGGATAAAGCAGCCTTAACTTTTGCTTCTCTGGCATGGTTAGGAACATAATCAAGGTCACATTCCGGGTCGGGATTTTCATAGTTTATAGTAGGCGGTATTATGCTGTTCTTGATTGTTAGAGCGGTCGCGATTAATTCAACCGCGCCGGCCGCTCCCAACAGGTGGCCGGTCATTGATTTTATGGAGCTTACCGCAAGTTTTTTCGCATGATCTCCGAAAACCGATTTAATTGCGAGGGTTTCGCATTTGTCATTTAGCTTTGTTGACGTGCCGTGGGCATTTATATAACTGTAATCTTCCAGGGGCAACCCGGATTTTTTTATGGCCATTGTTAAAGCTCTGGCGCCTCCGGCTCCGAGAGGATCCGGGGCCGTAATGTGATAACCGTCTCCCGAAAGTCCGTAACCGGTCATCTCACAATATATATTGGCTCCTCTTTTTTTTGCGTGTTCAAGCTCTTCCAGCACAACAACTCCGGCTCCTTCCGACATAATAAAACCGTCTCTGTCCCTGTCAAAAGGACGGCTCGCTCTTTCCGGCTCATCATTTCTTGTCGAAAGGGCTTTCATCGCGCAAAACCCGCCAAATCCCAGAACAGTCAAAGCCCCTTCTGTGCCGCCCGCAAACATGGCATCCGCATCGCCGTCTCTAATAGCCCTCCATGCTTCTCCTATAGAATGCGCGGCGCTGGCGCAAGCAGTTACAACACATAAATTCGGACCTTTCGCGCCGATACTTATTGAAACCTGCCCTGCGGCAATATTAGTTATCAGCATGGGAATCAAAAACGGAGATAACCTGTTCGGCCCCTTTTCAACATATCTCGTATGCTGCTCCTGTATTGTCTGAATACCGCCGATACCCGAGCCGACGTAAACACCTATTTTGGTCGGATCTTCATTATTCATATCGATGCCGGAATCATCCAGCGCCATCTTAGCGGTTGCGACGGCAAAAGCGACAAACTTTTCCGTTTTTCTCAGCTCTTTCGGATTAATATATTTTGACGCGTCGAAATTTTTTACTTCGCCGGCAATGTGCGAGTTGAAGTCCGAAGGGTCAAAATATGTCAGGCGGGAAATGCCGCTTTTACCATGAATTAAAGCATCCCAGTATTCCTGCAGATTACCGCCATTCGGCGATATTACACCTAAACCTGTTATTACAACTCTTTTATGTGACATTGAAAATTACATCCTTTTGATATTAACAACAGGGCATTCCATGTAACAACCAGTGAAATGCCCTATTTAAAGAATAATTTTACTGCTGATGGTCTTCGATATATTTAATTACGTTGCCGACTGTCTTAAGTTTTTCCGCCTCTTCATCCGGTATGTCGGCATTGAATTCTTCTTCAAGGGCCATAACCAACTCTACCGTATCAAGAGAATCAGCGCCCAGATCATCTATAAACGAAGCTTCATTCGTTACTTCTTCAGCATTGACTCCCAACTGCTCAACTATTATTTTTTTTACTCTCTCGGCAACAGATGACATCTTATTTCCTCCTTTTTGAAAACATTTTATGCCATTACCATTCCGCCATCAACAATAACAACCTGGCCTGTAACATATGATGATAAATCAGAAGATAAAAACAATACTACATTTGCTACATCCCCGGGTTTTCCAAAATGACCGAGAGGTATAGCTTTTAACATTTGCTGCTTAACATCTTCAGAAAGAACATCGGTCATCCTGGTCTGGATAAATCCGGGAGCGACGGCATTTACATTAATGCCCCTCGATGCCATTTCCCTGGCTGCCGTTTTTGTCAAAGCAATAACTCCGGCTTTTGACGCCGCATAATTAGCCTGTCCGGCATTCCCGACCAAGCCAATTATAGAAGCTATATTGACGATTTTACCTGATCTTTGCTTCAACATAGGGCGACAGACAGACTTCGTAAAATTAAATACGCCCTTCAAGTTAACGCTGATGACAAGATCCCAATCTTCTTCTTTCATCCTCATCATTAAAGAATCTCTTGTCAAGCCAGCATTGTTAATGAGTATATCCACTTTACCTGCATTGTCAAGAATTTTATTGACAGTTTCATCGACACTTGCAAAGTCGGATACATTACACTTATATGCATATGATTTTCTGCCCAAATCCGCTATTTCGGCGGCTGTTTTTTTCAGGCTTTCTTCATCTATATCGCATAAGGCGATATCTGCCCCTTCGCGGGCTAATTTCAACGCTATCTCTTTACCTATACCCTGCCCGGCGCCTGTCACTATCGCAGTCTTATCTTTCAATAACATAATCCTGAACCCCCTTATTCAAACCCCGGTTTTTAAAGATTCCAGATCTTCCTTTTTCTCAATAACAATACATGTTTTTGATGTATCAATCCTTTTCATAAGTCCCGTAAGTACTCTTCCGCAGCCGGGCTCAAAAAACAGATCGCATTTCTCTTTGATAATCGATTCAACGCATTTTTGCCACAATACAGGAGATGTGACCTGGTCTGATAGAAGATCCTTTATGTCATCTGTTTCAGAATAAAATGTCCCAAGGACATTGGACGCGCATTTAACGGAAGGTCTCTTGATTACAACAGTTTCCAATTCTTTTCTCAATTTGCTTTTAGCCGATTCCATCAAAGGGGAATGATAGGCCCCCGCTACTTTTAGTTCGATTATTTTTCTTATTCCGGCGGCCTTTGCAAGTTCAACAGCTTTATAAACGGCCTTCTTTTCTCCCGAAATTACGATCTGGCCGGGGCAATTCATATTCGCTACGGAAATAACACCTTCACAAGCCGCTTCACGCACAAACTCATTTACTTTATTTTCATCGCTTCCTATGACGGAAGCCATTGTTCCTTCCGTTTCTTCACATGCCTCCTGCATAAACCTGCCTCTTTTCTGAACAAGAGAAAGAGCATCCTCAAATAGAAGTGCCCCCGAACATACAAGACCCGAATACTCTCCCAGGCTTAATCCGCCGCAGAAAGAAGGAATAATTCCGTAATCATCTTTCAAAACCGCCATTGCCGCTGTAGAACACGTCAAAATGGCAGGCTGGCATATGTCGGTTTTCAGTATATCTTCTCCGGATCCGTCAAAACAAAGTGTTTTAAGGGCGAACCCCAGAATATCTTCAGCCTTATCAAAAATACACCGGGCAGACTCATAGTTTTCATAAAGACTTTTACCCATACCTACATATTGGGAACCCTGACCCGGAAAAATAAAAGAAATGATTCTCACTTAAATAACCCCGAATATCCCTAAAAGAAATTTCCAGTTTGAAATACGATTACCATTCGATAATAAGAGAACCGAAAGTAAAACCTGCGCCGAAAGCATCAACAAGCATTTTGTCTCCGGGTTTTAAATTCCATCCCCTAAAAACTTCATCAAGCCCGACGGCAACCGTCGCCGCCGACATATTCCCGAATTTTTGAACATTCAGATGAATTTTTTCTTTGGCTATCCCTATTTTTTTTGCAACCGCATCAATTATTCTTATATTTGCCTGATGCGGCAGGAAACAATTTATTTCATCTATCTTTACATCACATTTTTTCATTATTCTTTCGGCGGCCTTATACATAGATAATACCGCATTTTTAAATACTTCTCTGCCCTCCATCTTCAAAAAATGCAGTTTTTTCTCAACTGTTTGTATTGATGCGGGAAATCTCGTTCCCCCGCCCGGCATCATCAATAATTCAGCCGCACTGCTGTCCGCGCCCGTATAAGTGCATAAAATCCGGGGTTTTCCGGTCTCTTCTCCGGAAATAACACAGGCTCCCGCTCCATCGCCGAAAAGGACGGAGGTATTTCTATCGGTCCAATCAGTAATCGCAGACAATTTTTCAGCCGCAATGATAAGTATTGTGTTGTGGCTACCCGTTTCAACAAGCCTTTTTGCGATCTCTATCGCATATATATATCCCGAACAGGCGGCGCCTATATCAAAACAGGCGGCATTTTTTGCTCCTATCTTATCCTGTATAAAACAGGCGGTTGACGGAAAAAGCATATCCGGCGTTATCGTAGCCACTATAATAAGATCTATCGCAGAAGGCTTTTTGCCGGCTGAATGGAGGGCCTGCATAGCCGCTTTCGCGCCCATATCCGAAGTATACTCGTCATCTTCGGCGATATGCCGTTCCTTGATGCCGGTTCTCGTGGTTATCCACTCATCAGAAGTATCAACCATCGATTCAAGATCCTTATTCGTAAGAACTTTTGCCGGAAGATAGGAGCCTGTGCCGATTATTGAAGCATTGATTTCTTTTTTCAATTTTCCACCTTAATTATGTTAAGAAAGTTCTGATTTCATCCTCTATGTGCTCATTGACATTGTTAATTACATAGCCTTCAGCGACATTGATCGCATTCTTGATTGCTTTCGCCGACGAACGCCCATGACATATAATACAAACCCCGTTAACCCCCAGCAAAGGAGCTCCGCCGTGTTCATCATAGTCGGCCTTCTTTTTTAAATTCTTAAAGGCGGACATCATAAGCAGCGCACCGACTTTATTTATAATAGTTTTTTCAATTTCCGACTTTAGCATTTCCTGCAAAGCAGATGCGACTCCTTCGCTCAATTTCAGAACTACATTACCTACAAATCCGTCGGTAACAACAACATCAACCGTATTTGAAAAGATATCTTTTCCTTCAACATTTCCCACAAAGTTGATTCCCGGTATATTCTGGAGATCTCTGTAAGCTTCTTTTGTAAAGACATTTCCCTTGGTCGATTCTTCACCCACGCTAAGCAGCCCGATCTTGGGGTCGCGTATACCCATCACGTGTTCAGCGTAAACCTTGCCCATTATTGAATACTGTAACAGGTGAAGAGGTTTACATGAGACATTTGCTCCGACATCCAAAAGCAGTGTATATCCGGACGGAGATGGAAAGACAGTTGCGATAGCGGGCCTGTCCACTTTATTAAGCATTCTCCACTTCAGGACTGTTGCCGCCACCGCAGCGCCGGTATTCCCGGCAGTCACCAGAGCCGATGCTTCTCCGTTCCTGACTAAATCGGCGGCAATGGAAATAGAAGAGTCCCTTTTTTTCTTCACCGCAACCGCGGGAGAGTCGTTCATCTCGACAATCTCGGAAGAATGACAGATGGTTATGGGCAGTCCATCCGTATTATATTTTTCCAGCTCTTCCCTGACTCTTTCCTGAACACCGACTAATATGATGCCGCGCGACTGCCTGTTTTCTCTGGCGGCTTCGACTACCCCCTTTACAATTTGTTCCGGGGCATAATCTCCGCCCATCGCATCAACAGCAATTTTCATATTCAAGCTTCCTCAACATCCATGATTTTACGGTCTTTATAATGTCCGCAGCTGGGACATACCCTGTGTGGAATTTTGGGAGCTTTACAAACAGGACATTCTACGGTCTGAACGGATGTTACCGCATCATGCGCTCTTCTCATGCCTTTTCTTGATTTTGAGGTTCTTCGTTTGGGAACAGCCATTTTTCATTCTCCTTATTTATTAATTTCAAATGTTATTTAATATTTAAATCGTCAATCTTGCTCCACGGGTTGCCTTTTTCCCCGCCTTTCATACAGATGCAGCTGCTCTTATTCAAATTTATACCGCATGACGGACAAAGTCCCTTGCAATTTTTTTTACATAAAGAGACAACAGGAAGCGCAAGTATAATATCTTCTCTGATATATCCTGTCAAGTCAATAATATCCTGATTTACTATCTCAATATTTACAAGGAAATCGTCTGTTAAAAATTCTTTTTCAATGCTGTCAAGACACCTTGCGCATGTGATATTATACGCTGTTTTGATCTTACATTTGACCAAAAGTGTTTTGCCTATAAGTTCGGCTGTTCCGGCTGCAAGAATATCTTCGGTCAGAAACGGCAGACCTGTTTCGGTTTCCACTATATCCCTATCCAGTGTTTCAGAAAAAACCAGGGGCTTTTTTTCAAGCTGTTTTACATATATGAG
>DJVC01000122.1:0-863 GCA_002440765.1 bacterium UBP3_UBA6266
GTTTTTTAATGCCAAACTGTTTGTTATACCAGGCCTGGGCAACAGCCGTATTCGGCTTATGGCTTCCCGGAGGGCTGACGCTTTCATCTTTGTAATAAATACGCGCAGGCGTATCGAGATGTTCCTCCAGATAAACCGCTCTTCTTAAAGGACTCGGCCTCCACCTGTAAAGAATCTCAAGTATTTCTTCGGGAATATCTATCCAGCGCTGTTCGCTCGCTTCCTGCTCTATTAAATTCATCGGAAATACAGGAGCCAGCATATCCGGCGTTAACGGCTTCCCGTCCGGAGCTATCGGAGGTTTGGGTTTGTTAGCGAAATCTCCTATGATGTTGTACCACTGGCGCGGAATATCCTTTTCCGCCAAACAAATTTTTTTATCAACCACGCGTAACCTCCTTTTAATTAGGGACAGACACCTATTTAAGCAGGGACTGACACCTCCTTTTATTAAATCCTAAGCACTAGGCTCTAAATCCGAAACATCTGTTTCCCCTTCTTCTCCTTCTGCCGCCCGCGAGGCTTCACCGTCAACGACCTGTCAAGTTTAGCTTCAAGCCTCTTAACAAAATCTGCGCCCGCCAGCGGCCTGCCCCTGCATGTCTGCGCTTTTATCTGCAAAATATCTTTCCTTTTATCAGTCTCCGCAATAAAATCCCGCCATAATTTGTGATCCAACCCGATATACTGAAACAACCGGTTAACCTTCAGGTAGTCATTAACTTCCAGACCGCAATGCGCCGCGGCGCTCGACCACTGCCAATCCCACGCGTTTTTGACCATTTTTGCCCGCACAGGATTTCTTTCTATGTAACGGGCGCAGACTATCGTATAAACCTCGTCCATAACGCACGAATGAAACC
>DJVC01000122.1:911-5885 GCA_002440765.1 bacterium UBP3_UBA6266
AATGGACATGATTTGTCATCAGGCAGTAGGCCAAAACTTTTAAACCGTATTTTTGGCTTTCTGTCTCGAGTATTGAGAGGTATTTTCGTCTGTCGTGGTCGTCGGTAAATATATCCTGCTGATAATTACCACGCTGTGTTACGTGGTGCGGATGACCTAACGCTACTACTCGGGCTATTCTGGGCATGGTGATATTTTAGAAAAATTAAATATTTAAGTCAATGAATTAGGGTGTCTGTCCCTATTTAAATGTCTGAACTATGACCTCGTAGATGTTGGACCGGCGTATCTTTCTTGTTATAAAAGTACAGTTGCCGTACTGTATTCTCTCCTCCGCCCGAGGCACTCTGCCGAAAAGCCCGATGAGCCACTGGTTAAGATTTTTCTCGTCCTTGGGCACGCCCCCGCATATTACATTTCCGAGTTTTTTTAAATCCACCCCGCCGCCCGCAACATATCTGTCGTCAGCTATCTTATAAATATAATCGGGCATAATATCGTATTCATCCTCTATATTATCGCCCATTACAGCCTCAACTATGTCTTCAAGTGTTATAATACCGGATATTTTACCGGACCTGTCGCGGACCACAGCTATATGCTGATAGCTCTTTTTAAGCTTGCCAAGCACAGACGGAATCGGCTCGTCGCCCTCTGTCTCAAGTATAGGCCTGCATATTCCCTTGAGCGACGGGTCCTTGGGATTTGTCTGCAGGGCGCTGACAATATCTTTAAAATTCACATACCCTATCACCTCGTCCTCATTGCTGCCGTTAATCAGAGGAAAACGGGTATGGTGGTGTATGTGGGCTTCGATTAAAGCTTCGCTCAGGGACATCCTGGTTGAAAGGAACTTTATTTCCTCTTTAGTAACCATAACGTCTCTGACTTTTATGTTAGCCAGATTAACCGTATGGGAGAGAATCCGTTGCTGATCCCTGTTTATAAGATTGTTGAGCTCCGCGAAACGGGCAAGAACAGATATTTCTTCAGCCGCAGCCGTTTCCGCCTTCCCTCTTTTTTTACCTTCAAACGGACGGTTCAAAAACTGGACAGCGCTGACAAAAGGGGAAAATATGCGTATAAGATATTTCAGCGGCAGGGCGGTAATTTCCGCCACTTTTCTGTTATACCTCACTCCAAGTGTCTTAGGAAGTATCTCCGTCCACTGTATCATTACCAGCGAGAAAATGACTGAAAATGCGATAATCCATTTCGGCCCGAAAAGTTCTTCAAATTTCGCTCCGGAAAGCGCCGCTCCTATCGTATGGGCAAGAGTGTTGATGATAAGTATAACTGTTATCGGCTTTTCTATGTTGTCCCTGAAATGTTTCCATATATTCCCCGCCGCCGGTTTTTTCTCGGATAAGCGGCCTATATCGGCAAGCGACACGCTCAGCAGACACGCTTCCATAACCGAACATAAAAATGATATTCCCAAAGCGATGAATACGGTGAACAATAATATCGTCATATTTTTCTCCTCAACTTAAACCTTATTATGCTATTTGATGCGTTTTTTGAGATTTTCATTCAGTATCTTAAGCCTTGAAGAACGGTCGTTTTTACTTATTTTCACATCGATAATTGTCGGAGATGTTTTATTCCTAAAGGCCGCTTTAAGAGCTTCCGCAAATTCTTCCTCTTTTGAAACCGTAAAACCTTTACCGGCACCTATAACATCAACGATATCGGCATATCGCCACGGCTGAATATCATTGAAGCATCCGTCCAACATAGCGCGGAATGTCCCGTATCCGCCGTTATTCAAAATAATAACAATGGGACTTAAACCATAACGGGCAGCGACCGAAAGCTCCATCCCCGTCATTTGAAAAGAACCGTCTCCCACAAGCACAAGCGGGCGCCTGTCGGGCGCGGCAAACTGCAGTCCTACTGCGGCGGGAACACTAAACCCCAGAGAAGCGTAATAGGCGCAGGAAATAAATTCGTTCATAGCGTGTACCCTGAGGTCCAAACCCGCGAACAACGGATCTCCGGGCTCGGCAATCACCGTTGTATCATCCCGCAAATATGTATCAATGCATTCAATAAGTCGTTTCATAGTTATATCTTTATTTTTTACCGGAGCAAACGGAGGAAGAGTGTGCCTGTTTATCTGCGCGGCAGGCAGTTCAGATTCCGGCATTGCGTCAATCATGGCTTTAAGAAAAGATTCCATATCGATGCAGGGATAACAGGTTTTCCTGTCTATCAGTTTATCCGGCATTAACAGTATTGACTGCTCCGGTTTAATATGGGCCGTGAAAATCCCGGTCGATAAATCCGTAATCAGCGGGCCTACGGAAATGACGCAGTCGGCATTTTCCACTTCTTCGCGCACATCGTCGGGAGTCATCGCTCCGGTATACACACCAACAAACTGAGGATGGTTTTCCGAAACCACAGACTTGGCAAGCACCCCCGTCACGAAAGGAAACCGTGAGCGTTCCAGGAATTTTGAAAATAATTTCTGTATCCCGAAACGGTGAATCTCAACGCCCGCGATAACAAGAGGTTTCTCGGCGGAATTTATAAAATCCATAACCTTTTTAAGCGGTTTTTTAACGGGAACTTTTTTCGCGGACAGGCGCGTTTTCGCGGGTTTGGGCGGTTTCTTTATTTCAACATCCACCATATCGCGGGGCAGTTCGATATATCCCGGGCGCTTTGTCTTATGGATAGCGTCAATAACGCGGTCAATATCGGCAGCGGCTGTCTGCGGATTATCCAGCACCGCCTGGTCTGAAGTCATTTCACGAAAAACATTAAGCTGTGTTCTAAACGAACGTACCTTATGATGAAGCAAAGGGTTGCCTTTACGTTCAGACACACCGGGCGCGCCGCTCAGCACAAGGACAGGAGAGAGCTCGGCAAAAGCCTGCGCTGTGCTGTTCGCAAGTTTCAACCCGCCGGGCCCGTATGTGACACAAACCACTCCAAAACCTGTTATCCTCGCATAAGCGTCGGCGGCAAAGCCCGCTCCCTGTTCATCACAGGTATTAATAATTTTAAGGGGGCTTCTGCAGAGCTGGCTGTAAAAATTCAGGACATAATCACCCTGGATACCGAACACATGTTTTGTCCCTGTTTCACGAATCGCTTCAATCAGGTATTCCGCAATTGTCATTTGCTATTCCTTTCTCCAATTTTACCTAAAAACTCACGTAGGCCGACGCTTTTTGTAGAAGTTTATTCACTCTTCCTATATCTTCCATATGACTGATATGGTGTTTATTCGCGCGAAGTTCGAGTATGCGCTTTACGGTGACCTCTCCCAGCCCGGGGACACGGAGCAGTTCAAATTTATCTGCTTTATTGACGTTAACCGGAAACTTATCCATATTATTCAGAGCCCATGCTTCCTTCGGGTCATTCGCAAGCGAAAGGTTCCCTGTTGAATCGAACGGTATTTCCTCGGATTTAAATCCGTACTTGCGCATAAGCCAGTCCGCCTGGTAAAGCCGGTGCTCCCTTGTCAGCATCTCGGCATTAGACGATGTGGACTTCTCACCTGACAACCCGGAATCGCCAAGCCCTCTCTGGTAAGCGCTGAAATATACACGATGGAAATTGAGCCGCCTGTAAAGTCCCCACGAATAGGAAACAATTTCCCTGTCGCTCTCACCCGCCGCGCCGACTACAAACTGTGTAGTCTGTTTGACATGGCTGTAGCGCGAGCCTTTCTGCGTAAGGCTGCTTATAAGTTTAATCGGCCTGATAATGTCTTCGATATAATCTTTCGCTTTTGACAGTTCCCTGAAATGTTTTTCCCCGGCGGTTTCTATATTCAGGGAAACAGCATTCGCAAGCGCGAGCGCCTGGCATATCGCTTCATCTGACGCGCCGGGAAGTATCTTCAGGTGAATGTATCCCCTGAAATTCCTTCTCCGAAGCATAGACGCGGCGCCGATGAGCATATCCATTGNNCCTGTCGGGTGTTCCTATCACGCCGCTGCTTAAGAAAAGGCCGCTCACCTTCCTTTCACGGTAATAATCGAAGAAAACCTTTACCAGCTCTTCGGGTTTCAGACGGCAGCGCCGGGGGTCCATCCCCGCGCGGAGAGGACAATATTTGCAGTCGTTCACACATTCGTTGGAAAGAAGTATTTTAAAAAGATAAGTCGTCCTGCCGGCAAGTGTCGTAACCGGGTAAATCCATTTATCGTCCTTTGAGCGGGTCCTGTGCTCGTAGTCATTAGTGCCGCAGGCGCACGCGAGGTCGTACTGCGAGTCGCGCGAAAGTATCGAAAGTTTATCAGATAACGTAGGTTGTTTTATGACGGTCGGCAAAGTTTTAATCTGTCTCCTGCTTAAATTCGGTTTTAAACCTTTTTAAAAAGAGTTTGTCTTTCTTTCGGCCGGCAGTCCTTTTCGATAAAAGCAAATCTTCCAGCCTGCCCACTCTTATCTGAACATCTCCGGAATTAAATACCCTGGCATTTCTGTTGATTTCAGAAAAGGTCAATCCGCTTATCTCAAGTAATATCTCAATAACAATACCGTATGGGGCACTTGCTACAATAACTTTTCTATCCCTGACAATTGACCGCAGGGCTTTATCCGAATATTTTTTCAGGTTTTCCCCGGCTTCTTTAAAGCTCAAGTTCATATCTAAAGATTTTAAAGCTTCACAGCATTTTTTCACATTGTCCACGTCAAGAGGATAACAGAAGACCTATTCCCCTGTTTTTCAGCTCAAACTCTCGGCGCTGTAGCGCGCGATGAGCCCTGTTCGCACCGCGTGTTTGTATGTGCCGGTAAAAAACAGGCACGCCAGCAGAATATATATAACGGCAAGAACAGAACTTACCAGCAACGACATCCACGAAACCGGACTTCCTTCGACAACCGCCCGCAATGATTCAAAGACATAAGACGGCGGCAGGATCTTTGATACAACCTGCATCCATTGCGGCAGGATGGAAATCGGATACAAAACCCCGGCAAACGGAGATATTATCGCGGGTATCG
>DJVC01000021.1 GCA_002440765.1 bacterium UBP3_UBA6266
GCAAAAATATATTTGTCCTGTCTCCCGGAGTTAAGGAGAATATCCTTTACGACCCTGATAAAGTTTTGGAAAAATTCGGAGTAAATCCCGAAAGGATACTGGATCTGCTGTCTCTGGCGGGAGATGCTTCGGATAATATACCGGGTGTTCCGGGTATCGGTATTAAAACGGCGCGGGAACTCTTAAACAATTTCGGTTCACTGGATGATATCCTTAATAATATAGATAAGATAAAAAGTCCTTCGAAGCAGAGAATATTCAGGGAGAACGGAGATAAAGCGCTGTTTTCGAGGGATTTGATCCGGGTCAATGAAGATATTCCCATCGAGTTTGATTTTTCCGAATGTTCCCGGGTCGGTCCGGATAAAAGTTTACTGTCAACCCTTTTCCGGCAATATGAGTTTAAGAAGCTGGCGGAACGGTACGGGACGCGCCGGGATGCGCATAAAAACTGTAAATTGCTGTCATCTCCGGAAGAGATATTGCAGTATCTGGAAAGTTGCCGGCGACTTGAAAAAATATATTTTAAGACACTGAGAGATAAATCGGGTAAATTTCCCGTATTATGTATGTATAACGCGCTTAGAGACCCTGTGTCATTTGCGCTTGGTGGCAGCGCCGGGGAACCGGTGACCATGGCGGTCAGGGGAATTTTGGAAAGCGGGAAGATAAAAAAAACGGGTTTTGGTTTAAAAAACGATATTATCGAGTTAAGAAAAGCCGGTATCGGGCTTAACGGGATAGAATCCGATGTTGAAATTGCGGCTTATGTGTTAAACCCCTCATTAAAAAGTTACTCCATAGACAGCGTAATGTTTAAATATATGCCGGAGAAGGCACTAATTCCGGGAGAATCGGAGGATGCCGCGTACTGTTGTTTATGCCTTGAATCGCTGCCGGAGATAAATGACGTCATGTCACGCCTGATTAAAGAAGAAAAAATGACCGGATTATACAAAGATATCGAGTTGAAAATAATACCGGTTCTTGCGGATATGGAATCCGAGGGAATAAGAATAGACAGGAATATTTTAAAGGATTTATCCGTCGAAATGAAAACAGAAATAGATGTTTTAAAGAAGAAAATTTTCGGCGCCGCGGACCGGGAATTCAATATTAATTCGACGAAACAGCTGGGCAAGGTGCTTTTTGAGGATATGGGGCTTCCGATATCGAGAAAAACAAAGACCGGCTTTTCCACGGACGATAAAGTACTTGAAGAACTTGAAAACAAGCATCCTGTTGTTGAGCATGTAAGAAGATACCGGGTACTGACGAAACTTATCTCGACTTATATTGACGCCTTACCGGAGCTGGTGGATGCCTCGGACAGGCTTCATACGACATTTAACCATACCGGCACAGCGACAGGCCGTTTAAGTTCAAGCAATCCAAACCTCCAGAATATACCTGTCAAAACAGAAGACGGAAAAAAAATCCGGAAAGCATTTATTCCGAGAGAAGGATGGCTGCTTCTTTCCTGTGATTATTCACAGATTGAATTAAGGGTGTTGGCCCATTTATCCGGCGATGAGAAATTGATGAAGGCGTTCAAAGATGACATGGATGTACATGCTTACACAGCCGCGTTGATAAATGATATTGACATTGAAGATGTTACGGATGAGCTCAGGCAGTCCGCAAAGGCTGTGAATTTCGGTATAATATACGGTATAAGCCCCTTCGGACTTTCGAAAAATGCCGGTATAGCCAGGAAAACAGCTTCAGAATTCATTGAAAATTATTATGCGAGATATAAAAGAGTCAAAGACTTTATTGATGAGGTTATTAAAACGTCTGAGCAACAGGGTTTTGTAAATACTATTTCGGGAAGAAAAAGATATATTGCCGAATTTAAATCCTCAAACCCGAGAGAGAGGAACTTTGCCGGGAGGATAGCCGTAAATACAAAAATACAGGGTTCCGCCGCCGACATTATAAAAGCGGCGATGGTGAAGGTTTCCGCTTTAATATACGGTAAAGAATTAAGCTCAAGGATGATATTGCAGGTCCATGACGAACTGATATTCGAAGTGCCTCCCATCGAAGCCGAGACGGTTAAGGAGGAAGTCAAAAATATCATGGAAAATATATTCCCGTTAAATGTTCCGCTTAAAGTCAGTATGTTCTGCGGCAATAACTGGGCGGATATCTGATATATGGACAAGAATAAATCAGGGATAAGGACGGTTATCATCATAGTTTTGCTGGCCGTCATTTATTTTGCCGGAGTGTTTCTCAGGCTGGAATACCGCCTGTTCAGCGAGAGTAAGTACGGAAGGGAATTGCCGTTTACCCTTGAGAGCCCCCTGCTTTTCAAATATGCGGATATGCTTGCGTCGGGTTGTGATATTCCCGATACGGATTTCAGCGTTCAATATCCCGAGGGGTTAAATGTAAAAAAAGACCTTTCGACAGGCGGTGATTTTATTCCGGCCGCGGTATACAGGTGCTTTAAACCGGATATTTTATTTCAGCGGTTTATAAGGATATTTTTCCCCGTATTTTACTGCCTGGGAATATTCGGTATTTTTTTCGCGGCGAAAAACCTGCTCGGTAACAGTGAATCCGGCCTGCTGGCATCGGCAGTCTACGCGTTTTCGCTGATGTCCGTTATACGTTCTTCGGGCGTTGAGTTTTCAAGAGAAAATTTCGCGTTACCTTTTATATGTGTTCATCTGGGGCTTGTTTCCGCTTATATAAATAAGCCTTCCGCGCTTTATGCTCTTATATCGGCCGCCGCGCTGGCCGCCGCGCACGTTTTCTGGGACATGACTCAGTTATACCTGTCCATATGGGTAATCATAGCCACGGGATATTTGTTCCGGGGAAAGGACACTGACAAATATAAGCCGGTAATCCTGTTTAGTGCGATTGCTGTTTTTTATGCCGGAATCTCGTCCCCTTACCTTCGGTCTCACGGTTTTTTATGCTCTTTTCCGATGGTTGGCCTATATTTACTCGGATTTTTTGTGATGTTAAGCGGCAAAATAAAGTTTCTTGCAAAAAAACAATTACTTGTTATAATATGGATAGGTTTATATGTCATATCCAGTGTTGTATCCCTGTATAGCTCGGATTATGGGAGTATTTACTCAAATTTCATTTCCTTGTTTTTTGAAAAAATAAAGTATGCGAATCAAATTCCGTCTGACCCTTCACAGTTAACCTGGGATGTAAGAATATTGTGGACTCCGGCTCTTGATTCTGTCGGTTTCAGGGGTGCTTTGAAGTATTTTGGTGTTACCGGTTTTATTTTTCTTTTGGGTTTCTGCAGGCTAACCTATAATATGTTTAAAAATCGCCTTATGAACCTGTTATTTTTAATTCCTTTTGTGCTGATGTGTTTTGTAATGTTTGTTCTTTTCAGGAGAATGTATGTATTCCTTATTATTCCGGTGTCGGTCATATGCGGTTGTCTTATTACGGGTTCGGATAAAAAATATATGAGAAGATTGATTCTGGCGTTCTTCCTCATTGTCAGCGTAACCGAGGCTTCCAGGGTGTATGCGTGCAGGAACCGATGGGTAAGGGATATTAACTACGCGGCGTATGAAGATATTCTTATGTGGTCAGAAAAAACTACGCCTGAAGATTCGGTGATTCTTGCCAATTTCACGATATGCCCGGGATTGAACTATTACGGGAAAAGAAAGATAATTTTTCATCCGAAATTTGAAAATCCGGTATTGAGAAATAAAATATTTGATTACGGCGAAGCTCTATTCAGTAAAAACGAATCGGATTTTCTCATGTTATGTGACAGGTATTCCGTTGATTATTATGTGTTTACAAGAGGCACTTATTCCACCAAAGGCCCTTATTCGATGAGGTATATATGGAATGTCGGGGAAAACCGCCCGGAGTGCATTGCGTCCAAATTTGAGAGATATGATGTTGTGCCTTTCGGGTTTCTCCCTGTTTATGACAATGGTATATATAAGGCATACCGTTATATCAACAGCGAAGAAATGAAAAATGCCGAAGAGCACACAAGTAAAGGCATGTATTTCCTGAAAAGCGGCGATGAAAATTCGGCCGAAAACTCTTTTAAAAAAGCGTTGAGTATCTATCCTTTGTATAAACCCGCGGCTTTCCAGCTCGGCAGATTATATATGCGGACCGGAAAAATTGACGAAGGGCTTGAACTCATCAAGAATTCCAAAGAGATGCTGTTTGAATGAAAATAGCTATTACAGGCGGTATATGCACAGGGAAAACATTCATCGGTTCCATACTTAAAGATATGGGTTTTAATATAATCGATGCGGATATCATATCCGGAAAAGTGGCGGAGCGCCGGAGCGGGCAGATAACCGGGTGTTTTAAAGGCAGGTGTCTTTCCGGAGATGGCAGTATCGACAGGAAAAAACTTGCGCGGATAATATTTAATTCCGGGAAAGACAGGAAAGCGCTTGAAAAAATACTCCACCCCGAAATAATTTCCGTAATGAAAAATAAGATGGATAAATACCGGAAGGAAGGGAAAAAGTTTGTTGTTATCGCCCCGCTGGTATATGAAGCCGGCCTGGAAAATATGTTCGATAAAATTATTTTGCTGTCCTGCCCGGAAAAATTGCAAATTGACAGGGTCGTTGAAAGGGATAAGATCGGCCGTGATGACGCGTTAAAAATAATTAAAGTTCAGCTGTCCGGCGCCGAGAAAAGGGCAAAAGCTGACTATATTATAGATACTTCAAAAAATAAAGGTGAAACAGAAAAGCAGGTAAAAGAGATTTTCAATAAACTATTTAAGGAGGATGTAAATGGGCAGGGTAACTAAACCAAAGGAAGAAGATGTTCAGGGTATGAAAAAGGAAAATTCAAAAGAGGAAACTCCGTTGACGGCAAATGCTCAACCCGATTCAAGAAACGGAAAAGACCCCGGAAGGGCAGGCGACGAGCTGAATATCGTATCCCTTCAAAAAATGACATTGCCTCAATTGAATAAAATCGCGAAGCAGCTTAATATTGAAGGTCTCGGCACTTTAAAAAAACATCAGCTTATATTCGAAATACTAAAAGCCAGAGCGCGGGCCAACGGGTTGATGTTCGGAGAAGGAGTTCTTGAAATCCTTCCTGACGGTTTCGGTTTTCTGAGATCGCCGAATTATAATTATCTGCCGTGCCCCGAAGATATTTATGTTTCACCGTCGCAGATAAGAAGGTTCGACCTTCAGACGGGGGATATGGTTTCGGGCCAGATAAGGCCGCCTAAAGATAAAGAAAAATATTTTGCGCTGCTTAAAGTGGAGGCCGTAAACCATGAAGATCCCGATAAAGCCAAGGATAAAATACTGTTTGATAACCTGACTCCGCTTTATCCTTTAAAGCGTTTTATCCTTGAAACTAAATCCGAAAATGTATCCATGAGAGTTATGGATATATTAACTCCTCTCGGACGGGGACAGAGGGGATTGATTGTCGCCCCTCCCAGGACAGGTAAAACCATGCTGCTTCAGGCAATTGCCAACAGCGTAACGACAAATACCCCGGAAGCAAAATTAATTGTCCTTCTGATAGACGAAAGGCCGGAAGAAGTTACGGATATGGAGAGGACGGTAAGAGGGGAAGTGATAAGTTCGACGTTTGATGAACCGCCTGAAAGACATATCCAGGTCGCGGAGATAGTTATAGAAAAAGCGAAAAGACTGGTAGAGCACAAGCACGATGTTGTTATTCTTCTGGACAGTGTTACGCGGTTAGCCCGGGCTTATAACACGGTTCAGCCTCACAGCGGAAGGATTCTTACGGGGGGGCTTGACTCCAATGCTCTTCATAAGCCAAAGAGGTTTTTCGGAGCCGCCCGCAATATTGAGGAAGGCGGAAGCCTGACCATCATAGCTACCGCGCTTATTGATACCGGAAGCAAAATGGACGAAGTGATATTTGAAGAGTTTAAAGGAACCGGCAATATGGAACTTCATCTTGACAGGAGGCTTGTCGACAAGAGGGTATTCCCCGCGATCGACATCGAAAGATCCGGCACAAGAAAAGAAGAACTGCTCTTCCATGAAGACGAACTTAAGCGGATATGGCTTTTAAGGAAAGCCCTTCAGGGGATGAATCCGGTAGAGTGTATGGAGCTGATAATCAATAAGTTGAAGAAGACCCAGAGCAACGCTGAATTTCTTCTTTCTATTAACGGTTAATCATCGTTGACCACGGTGGTTATTTATGGTAACTTACTTACTGTGTCCGTAGAGTGTCGTTATATGAGATGATTTCTATGAAAAGTTCTTAATCAGAGGAGCTTATTGTTATGAGACCGTTTTCCGGAAAAAAAGGTTTTAGTGTTACGGAATTGCTTGTGGTTGTGGGAATTATAATTATTATCGCGGGCCTTTTACTGCCGGTTCTTCTGAGGTCAAGGCACAGGGCGAATGAAACAGGCATTCCTGTTGACTTAGGTCAGCTTAGAGCGGCTTTGGAAATGTATTATTCGGACTGGGGCACTTATCCCTATGGCGCAAATGCCGATATGGTATTGTGCCTGGGCGGCGGCTATTTCGCGTTTTCATCCGAGTCTGTTCAGGATGGGCTTATCATTGACGCGAACGGAATTCCCTATATCTACAAATATCCCGGGAATAACCGGGAAGGCAGATACGACCTTTATTCGGTATCCGCTGAGTTGCCCGGTGTAAATATTACGGCTCCGACCACAGCCGGTATTACGGGTGGAGTGGATATAACCGCTCCGTCAGCGGGGCATGGCTCAGGGGGTTCTTCGGGAAGAGGAGGTTCGCAGGGAAGCGAAGATGATGAGAAGGGGTCTCAAGGTTCCGAAGCATCCGAAGAAGAAAAAGACTGGCTGGACGGGGCTGATAGTTTAATAAGAAACGCTCTTCTTGATGTTATAAAAGACCACGAGTGGGCAAGCGTATATTACAGTCTTTTAGAGAACAACGATATAGTTCCCGTTTTCGGCGATGCCGATGGAGCTGTCGCTTATTATAATTCTGCGACGGATGAAATTGTAATTGATACCGCGTATCAAAATTCCGATAAATATATAATAGCAACCATTATCATTCATGAGGCGACACACGCTGGACAGAACGACGTTCATCCGGCAAACCCCACAAATTATAACGGACCGACCCTTCAGCAGCGGATTGCTTCGATATTGGATATTATGACGTATATAGACGCAAACGACACGGAAGTCGGGTATAGCGCTGTCCAGATAGCGAACTGCGCGGCTACCGCACAGATAGAATTTCTCGCGTGGTGGAATGAGGCGCACTTCTGGATGGATGGTGCCAGATATAATTCCGATTCAGGTACGACAGGTTATGATGTGTGCGATTCGTCGGCGCAACTTATCTGGGGAGCCGGACTTCCTTACGGCAATGAAGATATAGCAAGCGTTGACGACATAAATTACGGTGACTATATCGCTAAAGGCGAAACAGAAAGCCTGACAGCCGATTACGAGGATATAATTGACATATTAGGGTGGACTTCTTATCCTGATATATGGGAAGTAAACGGTACAGACTATTTTTGTTATCCGGAGTTGAAAAATATGGCGTGGGATGTTGACACAAGCACGATAACCTATAATTAAAGGAGATATATCGTGAATAAAAACAGAATTTTTAGAATAACCTTAACGGTTGTTTTTCTTATAGCGGCAGGCGTTAGCATTAATGTATTTGCCAAAAGCAATATTAATGCGATAATACCCGAGAATTCTGACGGAACCAGGAAAGTCGGTCAGGAAAGGTTTGAAACGGTGGAAAAATTTATAAAAAAGGAAATCCTGCTCAGCGGTTTGAATATGAAAATGGAAGTCCCTTCGAACTGGGTCTCCTCCCCCGGAAAATTTACAGGAAGGTCTGCAAAGTCTTTTTCTATAGCCGGTCCGAGAAATGTTGATAACACTTACACTGTCAATTTAAGAGTCAAGGTTTATCCCGCGGGAAAGTTTGACGGGATTGAAGATATGATGAATAATATCTCCGGCAAGACTGATTCAAGAGATATTACGGTGAGCGGGATACCCGCAAAAGAGGTATTTTCTGAAAACAGCGCTTCTTTGCCGCTGTATTCGGTGACGGACAGAACAACCGATATTCTCACGGTTTGCGCCGGATTTGAAGTGGGTAAAGATATTGTGCAGGTAAAATATTCCGCGGATAAGAGAGATTTTTATGAGTATAAAAAGGTATATGACAAAATAGTCAATTCTCTGCAAGTGTCGCCGGACAAATAGGTTATAAGATATTATCTGGTCATAAAATTAATCGGCCGGTTGTTCCTGCGCCGATTAATTTTTTTCCGGGGCCCGGCGGCTTGACAGATGAAGTATAATAAGCATTTAAATTAAATATCAGGAGGACTCAAAAGTGAAAAAGAACACACATCCGAAATATTCAGATTCAACTATAACATGCGCGTGCGGAGAAGTGATACACACCCGCTCTACCAAACCGGAGATTCATATTGGTATATGTTCGAAATGCCATCCTTTCTTTACCGGTAAGGAAAAACTTATGGATGCTGCCGGAAGAGTAGAGAAATTCATGAGGAAATACGGCAAGAAAAAAGGCGGAGAAGCATAATCCGTGCATGAAAGTCTCGAATTATTCAGGAAGAAGCTTTCTGAACTCGAAGCTAAGCTGAGCGATAACTCTCTGATTTCCGATACAAAGAAGTATGCTGAAACAGCCAGAGAACATTCCCGTATTTCACAGATAGTATCAACAGGTCTTCGCCTGGAAAAAGTATTGGCCGATTTGAAGTCCGCGGAAGAAGTCATGGATTCGGATAATACCGATGAAGATCTAAGGCAGCTCGCAAATCAGGAATTAGCTGAACTGGAAATCAGAAAATCACAGCTTGAGAAAGAATATAACTTTCTGCTCATACCCCCCGAACCTAATGACAGCAAGAATACGATTGTCGAGATAAGAGCGGGAACAGGCGGGGAAGAAGCCGCGCTTTTCGCATCCGATATTATGAGAATGTATATGCGTTACGCTGAGGCCAGGGGATGGAAAGTGGAGATTTTAAGTTCCAGCGAAACTGAAAAGCAGGGTTTTAAAGAAATAGTTTTTTTGCTTGAAGGCGGCAATGTGTATAAACAGATGAAGTATGAAGGGGGAATTCACAGGGTTCAAAGGGTTCCGGAGACTGAGGCGAGCGGGCGAATACATACCTCAGCGATAACAGTCGCTGTCCTGCCGGAAGCCGAGGAGATAGATGTCAAAATCAACCCGGAAGATTTACGTATTGATACCTTCAGGGCAGCCGGCGCCGGGGGTCAGCATGTCAATAAAACCGAGTCAGCCGTAAGGATCACTCATATTCCCACCGGAATAGTTGTTTCATGCCAGGATGAAAAATCACAGCACAAAAATAAAGCCAAGGCGATGAAAGTTTTAATGGCCAGGGTTTATGATAAATTGCAGGAAGAAGAGAATAGTAAGCGCGCTTCCCAGAGAAAAACAATGGTTGGATCGGGCGACAGGAGCGCGAAAATCCGGACATATAATTTTCCCCAGAACAGGGTCACCGACCACAGGATTAACCTTACACTGTATGACCTTGAGAGCATTATGAATGGAGATTTAAACGAGCTTATAGATAAATTGATTGGGAAAGATTACGAAGAGAAAATGAAAAATCTTCATGAAAAATCTAAAGGATGAGTATCGGCTCGGCTCTCAAACTGGTAAGTGAAGAACTGGCCCGGCGAAATATTCCAAACCACCTGAAAAAAGCGGAATGGTTAATTGAAAATATTACGGGCCTGGACCGGGCGTTTATATACCTCGAGAAAGACAGAACACTTTCCCAAAAACAGGTATTACAGTTAAAAAAATATCTCAGAAAAGCGGCAAGAGGAGTTCCCGTACAATATATTACAAAACAGGTTTTTTTTTACGGCCTGGAATTTAAGATAGAAAAGGGTGTTTTTATACCGAGGCCTGAAACGGAATTACTTGTGGAAAAAACGCTGGAGATTATCGCCTGTTCATATAAAAAACCTGTTGTTTATGATATTTGCTGCGGTTGTGGAGCGGCGGCTATTGCTGTTGCGAAAAACTCGGATGCGGCTGTTTTCGGTACGGATATATCATCGAAAGCCGTAAAGTGCGCCCTTTCGAACGCGAATTCGATTTTGCCCGGGGGGAAAGTTAAATTTTTTAAAGGGGATTTATTCAATCCCCTGCGGGTGAAAAAGATCTGTCCCGCGGATATAATTGTCGCCAACCCCCCCTATATTTCAAAAGAGGAGAGGGAAGAGGTGGATAAATATGTCCTGAAATATGAACCGCGGAGAGCCCTGTGGGCGGGAAATAGCGGTATGGAATTTTACAGGCGAATAATACATGATGCATGCTTTTTTTTAAAAAAGGGCGGGCGCCTTATCTGTGAAATAGGATATAATCAGGCTGAAAAAATAAGTGATATCGCGGGAAGAAACGGTTTCTACGGTGTTCATATTATAAAAGACTATAACGCCAAAGACAGAATAGCCTGCTTTAGATATTGAGCCCGGAAAGGAATAAAAGATGGATGTTTTTATTATTAAAGGAGGGAAGACCCTGAGCGGCGAAGTTTTCGTGTCCGGCGCAAAGAATTCCGCTCTGCCTGTAATGGCGGCTTCTATTTTAGCGGATTCGCCGTGCGAAATTCAGGGTGTTCCGGAAATCAAGGATATTTCCACCATGGCTGAAATCTTAACTTGTATCGGAGCAAAAGTGTCCGCGGAAGCCGGAACGGTGAAAATAGATCCTTCGGGCATAAATAATTATACGACTCCGTATGATTTGGTAAAGCAAATGAGGGCTTCCATTGCGGTTTTAGGCCCGATGCTGGGTAAGTTCGGGAAAGCGAGAGTATCACATCCGGGAGGCTGTGTTATAGGACCCAGGCCTATAGATCTTCACTTGAAAGGTCTGAGTGAACTTGGAAGTAAAATAAAAATTGAACACGGATATATCCATGCGGAGACAACTGAATTAGTCGGAGCTGATATTTTTCTGGGAGGAAGGTTCGGTTCCAGTGTTCTTGCCACCGCGAATGTTATGATGGCTGCCGTTAAAGCTAAGGGTAATACTGTTATTGAAAGCGCGGCCTGTGAGCCCGAAGTGGTGGATCTTGGAAATTTTCTGGTTAAAATGGGGGCAAACATAATCGGGTTGGGTTCTCCCAGAATTATTATTAAAGGGGTTAAAAGCCTTAAGGGTGCTACTCACAGAATTATCCCCGACAGGATTGAGGCGGGCACTTTTATCATCGCGGGCGCTTTGTGCGGCAAGAAACTTGTTGTTAAAAATGCGTTGTCGGAACATATGAAAGCGTTGCTGGATATTTTACAGAAATCGGGTGTGCGATTTGATATCGGGAATAATGAAATTACCGTTACAGCAACAGAAAAAAGAGACCCTGTGGACGTTATTACAATGACCTATCCGGGATTTCCGACCGATTTGCAGGCGCAGATGACGACGCTTATGTGTATAACACCGGGTATAAGCATTATTACGGAGAAAATATATCCTGAAAGGTTTATGCATGTGCCCGAGTTAAACAGAATGGGGGCAAAAATACACAGGGAGGCGTCGAGTACAATCGTAGCCGGTGTTAAAAGTCTCAGCGGCGCGCCTGTTATGGCTTCTGACCTGAGAGCCAGCGCTTCGCTTGTATTGGCCGGCCTTATCGCCGAAGGGGAAACTGTTATTTCCAGGGTTTATCATATTGACAGAGGTTATGAAAAAATAGAGTCTAAATTTATGCGGCTGGGAGCGGATATCAGGAGAATTAGCGAGTAAGAGATAAGAGTTACTGAGTTATTAAGTATAGTATTATAGAAATCGAAACTAAATAACCTAATAACTAAATAACTAATCTCTATACAGGATTGCCATGTTTGACGAATTAACATTAAAATTTGAAAGATTATTTAAAAATCTGCGGGGCTACGGCAGGCTCAGTGAAAGGAATATTGAAGACGCGCTGAGGGATGTAAGGCTTGCCCTGCTGGAGGCGGATGTCAATTACCATGTGGTCAGGGAATTCACAGGGGCTGTTAAGGATAAAGCTTTAGGGAAAAAAGTTCTTTCCAGTGTTTCTCCGGGTCAGCAGTTTATTAAGATTCTGTTTGATGAGCTGGCAGAATTCCTTTCGGGCGGGGATAACGCGGAAATCCTGCCGGAAGATAAAATTATTCTTATGGCGGGTTTGCAGGGTTCAGGCAAGACAACGACGTGCGGAAAACTGGGGTATATGCTTAAAGAAAAAAACCGGAAGTCTCTGCTTGTCGCCTGTGATATACATCGCCCGGCGGCGGCAGAACAACTTATCCAGGTGGGGCATATTAGCGGTTTGGATGTCTTTTCCCGGAAGAAACACAGGAATGCGGTTGATATCGCCCGGGACGCCCTGTCTGAATTCAGTCAAGGTAAATACGACCATCTTATAGTTGATTCGGCCGGCAGGATGCATGTTGATAAAGTGATGATGGATGAAATAGCCGAAATAAAAAAAGCAATTCTTCCTTCAAAAATTTATTTTGTCGCCGATTCCTGTACGGGGCAGGATGCGGTATTGAGCGCAGGATCGTTTCATAAGGCCCTGGATTTTTCGGGTGTTATACTTACCAAGCTTGACGGGGATACAAGAGGCGGCGCTGCCATATCAATAAGACATGTTACGGGTAAACCTGTTGTTTATGCGGGCACGGGGGAAAAAAACGGCGATCTGGAAGTTTTTTATCCGGAAAGAATGGCTTCCCGGATATTGGGGATGGGGGATGTGGTCACGCTGGTTGAAAAAGCTCAGGGGTCGTTTGACCGGAAAGAGGCTGAAAAACTGTTTGATAAAATCAAGAAACACGAATTTGATTTTAACGATTTTTTAAACCAGATAAAACAGTTGAAAAAGATGGGGTCTTTGACGGATATCCTGAGTTATCTGCCGGGAGCCGGAAAAAACAAAGGCCTTAATGTCGATGACAGGGAGTTGACCAGGATAGAAGCGATAGTATCATCCATGACCCTTAAAGAGAGAAACAACCCATTGATAATCAACGGAAGCCGGAGGAAAAGAATAGCGGCAGGCAGCGGGACAACATTGCAGGATGTCAATTCTCTAATAAGAAGATTTGAAATCAGCGGGAAAATGTTAAAAAAACTAACGCAGTTTAAAGGTAAAATGCCCGATATCCCCGGGTTCGGGTTATAGAAAAAATGATTGACTTTAATGTATCCATACTGTATATTTTCTCACTTGTAATTTTATAATATTTTATATTAATTTTGGCTGGTATTTTAGGAGGAATTAATGGCTGTAAAAATCAGGCTTAAAAGAATGGGTTCGAAAAACAATCCTTTTTTCAGGATTGTGGTCGCCGATACAAAAAGCCCCAGAGATGGAAGGTTTATTGAGCAGATAGGCACTTATGACCCCAAGGTTGACGGCAAGGTAACCGTGGACAAGGAAAGGGCCGGCTACTGGATGGGCAAAGGGGCGAGACCTTCAGATACAGTTAGGGTGCTGCTCAAAAAACAGGGCTTGTCGATTAGTTAATAAAATGTCCCGGCACAAAAAATTAACTGTAATCATTTTAACGCTCTTTCCAGGCATGTTTGACAGGGTGTTCAGCGAGTCTATAATCAAGAGAGCTGTAAATGCCGGCAAAGCGGAAATTAAAATAGTTAATCTCAGGGATTTTACAAAAGATAAACATAAGACTGCGGATGACAGGCCGTACGGCGGCGGGCCCGGAATGGTTTTAAAGCCCGAACCGATCTTTGAGGCCGTTAAAAAGTTTAAGAAGAGAAACTCGGTTGTTTTGCTGGCCAGCGCGTCAGGGAAGAAATACACACAGAAAGATTGTGAAAAACTTGCGGACTGCGGCCATATTATCATCATTTGCGGGCATTATGAAGGGGTTGATGAGAGGGTTGCCGAAAAACTGGCAGACTATGAGTTTTCCATCGGCGATTATGTTTTGACGAATGGCGAGATGCCTGCGATGATAATTGTTGATTCGATTATAAGGTTGCTGCCGGGTGTTCTCGGACATGCTGATTCCAGCAAGTATGAATCTTTTTCGGACGGCATTCTGGAATATCCTCATTATACCAGGCCTGCCGTTTATAAGAATTTTAAGGTTCCTGAAGTCCTGCTTTCGGGAAATCATAAAGAAATCGGCAGGTGGCGAAAAGATGAAGCTTTGGCAAAAACAAAAAAAAACAGAAAAGATTTAATCGGCAAAAGTAAGTTTTTAAAGGGAGATTAAGAAATGAACAAAATCATATCCGAAATAGAAAAATCACAAATGAAGAAAAAAATCCCTATGTTTACCGTAGGGGACACAATAAAAGTCCTGTTTAAGATACTTGAAGGCGATAAAGAAAGAATGCAGGCGTTCCAGGGTGTCGTTATTTCAAGGAAAAGCACGGGCATTAATGAGGCTGTAACGTTGAGAAGGATATCATACGGGGAAGGGGTGGAAAGGGTTTTCCTCCTGCATTCTCCCAAAGTGGGTAAGATCGAGCGCATAAAAACGGGTTCCACAGGCAAAGCAAAATTGTATTATCTCAGGGATAAAGTCGGGAAAAAAGCGCGCCTGAAGAATGAACAGCACGTGGCGGGAATGCTTGAAGAAAACAGCCTTGTTTCCGAACCCGCTCCCGCGGTCAAGGATTCCGAACCTGTTAAGCCTGAAGCGGAAGCGCCTAAAAAGTAAAAAGCCGGCAAAGAATGACGAAATCCCCGGATGAAAAATTTTATTCTCTTTTGGAAATAGAAAATAGTTTACACGGGCAGGGATTAAAGTTCATTGCGGGAGTTGATGAGGCAGGCAGAGGGCCTTTAGCGGGCCCTGTTGTGGCAAGCGCGGTAATCTTCTACGAGATCCCTCCGGTTTTAGGAATAGATGATTCGAAAAAAATATCGGAAAATCAAAGAAAAAAGATGTTTGATTTTCTTGTTGCTTCTTCCAATGTCGCCATAGGAATAGGAACAGAATCAGAAGATGCGATTGACAGGAAAAATATCAGGGAGGCATCTTTTGAAGCAATGAGAAAAGCAATTTTTTCCCTTCCGGTTAAACCGGATTTTGTTATTGTAGACGGATTTGCGATACCCGGGCTTTCCATTCCCCAGCAAAATATAATCAAAGGTGATTCCAGATGCCTGTCAATAGCCGCGGCATCAATTATAGCCAAGGTATTGCGTGATGACATGATGGATAAATATGATTTTGAATTTCCCGATTACGGGTTTTCAAGACATAAAGGTTACGGCACAAAAGAGCATTTGGAGTGTTTGAAAAAGTTCGGTCCGTGCCGGATACACCGCAAAACATTCGCGCCGGTAAAAAATTGCCGTAACGCGGAAAATTAAAGGTATAAAAAGGCAGATGAAAAAGGCTGAACTGGCGCGAATAGGGGAAGATATCGCTGTAAAGCATCTGATTGATAAAGGATATTCTATTCTCGAAAGAAATTTCAGGACAAGATTCGGCGAAATAGATATTATAGCCGAAAAAAGCGGCAATGTTATATTTGTTGAGGTGAAATCCAGAACGGAAGGGACGGGTTTTATTCCTTCCGAAGCCATTAATTCCAGGAAGAGACGGCAGCTTGTCAGGTTATCCGGCTGTTATATTTCTCAGCGCGGTGCCAAATACGACGATTTCAGGATAGACTTAATAGGTTTGGTCTTTAAAGCCGGCAGGCTTTTAGGTGTAGAACATCTGGAAAATATTATTGAGGGTTAAATATGCTTGCGCAAGTAAAATCTTCCTGTGTATACGGGATAGACGGTCATCTGATAGACATTGAAGTGGATATATCAAGGGGGCTTCCCGCAAGTGTTATAGTCGGATTGCCGGATGCGGCTGTAAAGGAAAGCAAAGACAGAGTCAAAGCAGCCATACAAAACTCAGGTTTTAAATATCCGTCAAAAAGGATTACTGTGAACCTGGCTCCCGCAGATTTAAAAAAAGAAGGCTCAATTTTTGATTTACCTATCGCTGTTGGTCTTCTGTCCGCTTCGGAACAGATAAAAAAAGAACGAACCGGCTACATCGTTATAGGAGAATTGTCGCTGGACGGAAAAGTCCGTCCGGTAAACGGTATCTTATCCATGGCTATGATGTGCGCGAAGAATAATTTTCGAGGTATTATCCTGCCTTCGGAAAATGCGGATGAAGCGTCTTATGTGGAGGGGATTAAAGTGATAGGCGTATCAAGCTTGACCGAAGCGGTTGATTTTATATCGGGAAACAGCGATATTATTCCCTGTGAAAATAAGCGTGATACGGAGATGAGCTGTGTTAATCCCGATCATATAGATTTCTCTGAGGTAAAGGGCCAGGAATATGTGAAGAGGGCATTGGAAATAGCTGTTGCCGGGGGGCATAATATTTTAATGATAGGTCCGCCCGGAACAGGGAAAACAATGCTTGCGAGAAGGGTCCCTTCGATAATGCCGGATATGAATATTGAGGAAGCGCTGGAAACCGCGAAAATTCACAGCACCGCCGGCGTTAGTAAAAAGTATTTCAGGGATGGGATGTTTAAAAGACCTTTCCGCTCGCCGCATCATACAGCAAGCGATGTATCCATAATAGGCGGCGGACAGTTTCCGAAACCCGGAGAAGTTTCGCTTGCGCATAACGGAGTTTTATTTCTGGACGAACTGCCTGAATTCAAAAGAAATGTGCTGGAAGTGTTAAGACAACCGCTTGAAGACAGGGAAGTTACTGTTTCGCGTGTTAAAACAACCATTACTTTCCCCGCAAATTATATGTTGATTGCCGCGATGAATCCATGTCCCTGCGGGTATTTTACGGATCCGGAGAGAGAATGCAGATGTACTCCTCTGCAGATACAGAGATATATATCGAAAATATCCGGGCCCCTGATGGACAGGATTGATATTCATATAGAAGTTCCGGCGGTGAAATTCAGGGATATCGCATCAAAAAAATCCGCAGAGCCTTCATCTTATATCAAATCCAGGATTGAGAAAACCCGGAAAATACAGAAGGCAAGATTCGGATCCGGTAAGATACACTGTAACGCGCAGATGAATTCGAGGCAAATAAAAAATCATTGTCTTATCGAAAAAGAAGCTGAGGAACTGTTAAGCAGAGCGATGGATAATCTTTGTCTTTCAGCCAGGGCATACGATAAAATAAAGAAGATAGCAAGGACCATAGCCGATATGGATGAATCGCCCGGCATTATAGGCAGGCATATTGCGGAAGCTGTCCAATACAGATCCCTTGACAAAAATATATGGCCTGCATGAAAATGGTATACAGGAATTACTGAAAGGATTATCGCTATGATTATCGTTGGTGAAAAAATAAATACCAGCAGGAAAGTTGTCGCGGACGCTGTCAGGAACAGGGACCGGCAGTTTATTCTGGATCTGGCAAAAACCCAGGAAAGCGCCGGCGCGCATTATATAGACATAAATGTGGGAACGTTCATTAAAACGGAATCTGAGGATATGGCATGGGTTGTTGATTCGGTTTCGGGCAATGTAAAAATTCCGCTGAGCATAGACAGCCCCGACCCTAAGGCAGTTGAAGCCGCTATTGATATTATAAAAGGCCCCGTTTTGATAAATTCGATATCACTGGAAAAAGAAAGGTTCAGCGGGCTTATTCCTATAGCGCAGGAGTTCAAATGCCCCGTGATAGGTTTGCTTATAGAAGACGGCAATCTTCCCGTTGACGCGGAAAGCAGGATGAAAGTTGCCGATAAGCTTATTACCCGCCTGACGGAGAAGGGCGTGGAGCATGGCTCGGTATTTATCGACCCCATGGTTCAGCCTTTGAGCACCAGTATGAACGGCTTGACCGAGATATTCAGTTTTGTGAGGAAATTCAGGTCTGATTTTCCCGATGTTCATTTGATTTGCGGTTTAAGCAATGTTTCTTTTGGCTTGCCTAACAGAAAGCTGATAAACCGCGCCTTCCTCGCAGCAATGATGACACTTGGTATGGATTCGGCGATTTGCGATCCTCTTGATAAGGATCTTATGGGCCTTATTGCGGCACAGGAAGCATTACTGGGAAAAGATGAGTTTTGTATGAAGTTCATTTCTCTTTCCAGGAGCGGAAAAATATGATTTAGTTTTCCGGCTCCGTCGGAATGCCAACGATGAAAAAGAAAAGACAGATTAAGATTAACGGCGGCAAGTATAGTTTTTACTCTGGAGAAACATTCAGAGACATCCTTTTGCGCAATGATTTGGGCATGATTTTTCCCTGCGGCGGCGGCGGAATATGCGGAAAGTGCAGGGTGAAAATAATATCAGGAAAACAGAAAATCACGATACAGGATAAGGAAAAAATAGATAAAGCCGAACTTAAACAGGGATGGAGACTTGCCTGTAAAATGGTTCCGCAAAGCGGTGTTGAAGTCTACATACCCCATGAAAATACGATTGGAAACAGAAAGGTCCGTTTTTCCGGAAGCCGCCGGGATGGCAAAACTGTTGGGTTTGCGGTAATTGACGCCGGCTCATCGACCGTTAAAGCTGTATTGGCAGACGGCGCCGGCAACGCGGGCCCGGTATCCTCAGTTTCCAATCCCCAGATAAAAATATCCACGGATATTATAGGCAGAATCGGTTTTGCCATGGAAAGCGCAAATAATTATACTGCTCTGAGAAACCTGCTTATAGAAGGGATAAATAATGTTTTGAAAGAAGCTTTGATTTCTTCGGGAAAGATTTCTTCGGGTATCAGGCGCGGGTTTATAGCGGGAAACAGTTTTATCACAGCGCTTTTAAAGGAAGAATCGCTGAAAGGGCTTTCGGCTATTCCTTTTAATTGCGAGAACCGGAAATCAAAAAAAATAAAGAGCAGTGATTTTTTCCGTCTTGCTTCTGTTTCGGTGTTGCCTGTAATCGGGGGGTTTGTCGGGGCAGACGCGCTTGCCGAATGCATTTATTTGAGGAGATACTATAAAAATAAAAATGTGATTTTGATAGATATAGGCACTAATGCTGAAATAATTGTTTATTACGGCGGTAAATACTTTGCCGCATCAGCCTCGGCCGGACCGGCCTTTGAAGGTTTGGGTATGAGCTGCGGTTTTCCCATGTTGGAAGGAGCGGTCAGGGATATCCGCTCTAAGCCTGCGGACGACAAACCGCTTTCCCGGGAATCTCAGTTCGATTTTGTAGTGTCATCTGTGGGGAATTTAAAGCCCGCGGGGATTTGCGGAACGGGGTATCTGAGCGCCGTGGCAGAATTCCTGAAGAACGGGCTTATTGACAGAACAGGTAGGATTGCCGGCGGAAAAGACAGGATAGAAATTACGGATAACATTTCGGTAAACCAGCAAGATATAAGAATGTTCCAGAATGCCAAAGCCGCTATCGGAGCCGGTATAAGCCTGATTCTTAAGAAAATAAAAGCTGATTACGGTGACTTTGCCGAAATTCTTGTGTCCGGCGCTTTCGGAAGCAATGTATCCGTTGATGATTTTTATGTTACGGGTATAATATCACCTGAATTCCGCAAAGTGAAAGCTGTGGATAATTTAGTGCTTAAAGGTATGCTGGAGGTTGTCGCTGAGGGAGTCAGCATGTCGAAACTCGAATCTTTTGCGGCGAAGGTGCAAAGAATAAAACTGGCGGAAGATAAAGATTTTATGGAATATTATACGGGGGCTATGAGTTTTGAAAAATAATTCAAAAGGTAAAAAGTTTGTTATCGGTGTTATGATAATAACGGTATCCTATTTTTTGGGGATCCCCGTTTTGGTCGCAGGCGTCGCTTTCATGTCCGCCAAAAGGTATTTTACAGGCACAATCTGTTTTGTGATATATGGGGTGTCATGGCTTCTTTTGCTGGCGGGTATTTTTATGTCGGGCAGGGAAGGGTATTGCTTTGTGCAGGATAAAATAAAGGCTTTTTGGCGCAGGAAGAAAAAAGTTGAATCGGATGACAAAAACATTTAATCTTCCGGCAACGGAATATTAATATTCAGGGAGGAGACAATGAGAATAGTTACTGCGGTGTTGCTGGCAGTGTCCGCGTTGACGATGTTCAGCGGATGTGAGACAACAAAAGGCATGGGGCGCGATATTACCAATCTTGGCGATGTAATGTCGGGAAATGACCCTCAGAATGTGACATACTAACCATTTTATAATGGCTTGAACAGCCTTTAATAAATATATATAATAACAGACATACCTATATGACTTCGGGAATGGAAAAAATACTTGTTATTGAAAAAAGGGGAAATGTGGATATCGTGCATTTCCTGGCACAGCGTCTTACAGACCCGGTTTTGGCGGATAATATTAAGGAATACCTGCTTAAAACAGCTGAAGAAGGCAAAATTCATCTGATAATTGATTTTTCTAATGTCCAGTACCTTTCAAGTTCTTATTTAAGTATACTGGTGGCTCTTGATAAAAAGGTTAAACCTGAAGGCGGCAGCGTGGATATATGCTGCCTGAACCAGAATATTTCAAGTATCTTTTCTATCGCGCGTTTTGACATGATTTTTGATATTTTCGGTTCTGAAAATGATGCCGTTACCGATATGGAATCAAAAATTAGATAAATAAAGTGAGAAAACCGGACTACATTAATATTCAAAAGAAAATAGGTTACCGTTTTAAGGACAGGTCGTTGCTTTTTACATCCTTAGTCCATAAATCCTTCCGGAATGAAAATCTCGATGAGGTCCCCGAATGTAATGAACGGCTTGAATTTTTGGGCGACTCAATCCTGGGATGTGTAATATCGTTCCTGCTTTATAAAAAGTTTCCCGATATAGATGAAGGAAAACTGTCTTTTTTAAAATCATTTATCGTATCCAGAAAAGTCCTGGCGGAAATCGCGTCCGGGATGGGCATGGGAAGTTTTTTGATAATCGGCAAGGGAGAGGAGAAAAGCGGAGGCAGGGAAAAAGAATCAAATCTGGCAAATGTATTTGAAGCGCTGATTGCCGCCATTTATCTGGATGGAGGGTATGAATCCGCCGAAAAATGGATA
>DJVC01000112.1 GCA_002440765.1 bacterium UBP3_UBA6266
TTTTATATGAGAGTCGGTCCTGGTGGAGTCGGCTATTCTTATTATATACTGGACTATTGATTCTTCCACCTTAACCTTTTTCACCTCATTCTGGATTTTTACAATGTCGGCGCAGGAAATGACCTGTTTCAAATCCAGCAAAGGGTCTTCCTTTTCCCTCTCCAGTATTATCGCGGCCTCATACCGGGTATCGGGATACCCCATTTCTATCCTTACGGCAAACCTGTCCAGCTGGGCTTCCGGCAGGGGATATGTGCCGTGATACTCCACCGGGTTCTGAGTAGCCACGACAAGAAAAGGCGGGTCCAGCTTATAAGTCCTGCTGTCAAGAGAGACCTGTTTTTCATTCATCGCCTCAAGCAGGCTCGACTGCGTTCTCGGGGAAGCCCTGTTAATCTCATCGGCAAGTACGATGTTGGAAAAAATAGGGCCTTTTCTGAAAACAAAACTGCCTTCTTTCGGATTATAGACAGAGCCTCCGAGAATATCGGCAGGCAGAAGATCGGGAGTAAACTGTATCCTGGAGAAGACGCCGCCGATAGACATGGCAAGCGCCTTGGCCATCGTGGTCTTCCCGACACCGGGAACATCCTCTATCAGAATGTTTCCTCCGGCGAGAAGCGCGGTAACAATAAGCTTCACCCTGTCTTCCTTGCCCCTGATAACATGATTGATGTTATCCATCAGTTTTTTTATTTCCTCGCGCATAATGCTCTCCTTTTTAAATAATATATATTATAGACAATAAAACGATAAATACATAAAAAAAAGGCTTCTTCCCGTTTGGAAGAAGCCTTTTGATAATCCGGATAACATTTATTCCTGGCTTATGGCATTAACCGGACAAACAGCCGCGCAAGCGCCGCAATCAACACATTTGTCAGGATCTATAACATAAGGATTGCCCTCGGAAATCGCGTCCACGGGACATTCCGGCTTACAGGAACCGCAGGCTACGCACACATCGCTAATTTTATACGCCATAATTTCCTCCCTTTGATTGTTTCAGAAAAAATCAAACAACTATAAATATAATGACCCGCATCAAAAGTCAAGGACAATTCCTCAAGTTTTGCTTGACTGCGCACCGGAATCCCTTATAATCGTTCCAACTATTTTACAGAGAATACGTAAAATAAAAACCGCGCTTAAAAGGGATTTAGGCCATGGTCTCAATAAAACCTTTGACAGATAATAAAAAACTTATCGGCTGGATAAATAAATGCGCGAAATTATGCAAGCCGGACAAGATACTTTGGATGGACGGATCCGAAGATGAAAAAGAGCGGCTCGAAAAAGAAGCTTTCCGCACAGGGGAATTGACCAGGCTTAACCAGAAAAAGCTTCCCGGCTGTGTCCTTCACAGAACCGCAATAAACGACGTGGCAAGAACCGAAAACCTGACTTTTATCTGCACTTCCAGAAAAGAAGACGCCGGGCCGACCAATAACTGGATGGAACCCGCCAAAGCTTACAGGAAAGCCGGCGCCATATTCAAGAATTCCATGAAGGGAAGAACCATGTATGTAATACCCTTCTCGATGGGCCCTGTGGGTTCCCCCTTCAGTAAAATAGGAGTGGAACTTACCGACAGCATATACGTATGTTTAAATATGCGCATAATGACGCGCGTGGGCAGGGAAGTTTTAGAAACACTCGGCGAAAACGGGGATTTCACAAAATGCCTCCACGGAAAAGCGGACCGGGATATAAATAAAAGGATGATACTTCATTTCCCCGAAGACAATACCATATGGAGCGTGGGTTCGGGTTACGGCGGAAATGTTCTTCTCGGCAAAAAATCCCTCGCGTTAAGAATAGCAAGCCATATGGGATACAGGGAAAACTGGATGGCGGAACATATGCTTATCCTCGGGGTGGAAGAACCTAACGGCCATATCGAGTATATTGCGGCGGCCTTTCCGAGCGCGTGCGGAAAAACCAACCTGGCAATGCTGATACCGCCCGAAGGGCTGGTGAGAAAAGGTTATAAAATATGGACAGTCGGCGATGACATCGCGTGGATGAGAATCGACAGCGACGGAAAACTGTGGGCTATCAATCCCGAAAACGGATTTTTCGGAGTCGCTCCGGGAACAAATTCAAAATCCAATCTCAACGCGATGAAAACCATACAAAAAAATACAATATTCACAAATGTCCTTATGAAACCCGACAAGACTGTCTGGTGGGAAGACGGGGATGAACCTCCTCCGCCGAAAGGAATTGACTGGAAAGGCAACCCATGGAAACCCGGTATGCAGGATGAAAACGGGAAACCCGTTTACGGGGCGCATCCCAACAGCAGGTTTACCACGCCGGCAAAACAGTGCCCTTCCATCTCTTTCAGGCTCGATGACCATCACGGCGTAAACATATCGGCTATTATCTTCGGCGGAAGACGCGCCCGGCTGGCCCCGCTGGTGTATGAAACATTCAACTGGCAGCACGGGGTTTTCACCGGAGCAACAATGGCGTCGGAAAGAACGGCGGCTCAATACGGCAATCAGGGCGAGGTGCGACGCGACCCTATGGCCATGCTGCCTTTCTGCGGATACAACATGGGAAATTACTTTCGCCACTGGCTTAAAATGGGCGCAAAAATGAAAAAGCCGCCCAAAATATTCCATGTCAACTGGTTCAGGAAAGATAAGGACGGAAACTTTCTGTGGCCGGGTTTCGGCGAAAATATCAGAATAATAGACTGGATATTAAGAAGGTGCAGCGGGAGCACAGAAGCAAAAGAAACACCCATAGGATATGTTCCTGATAAAAAAGACATTGATTTAACCGGTTTAAAACTCAAGCCCGGAGCGCTGGATAAACTTCTTAAAGTGAATTGTAAGGACTGGCAGGAAGAGACAGATTCTATTGCAGAATTTTTCGGTAAATTCGGGAAAACCCTTCCCAGAGAAATGACCAGGGAACTGGACAGGCTGAAAAAACGCCTTGCAAAATGCAGGCGCAATCCCCGTTAGCAAACCACCCCGTCCGGCGGGTTCAGGCTGACGGAACTTTCAGTAATTCAATCCCTGAGAACATACAATTTGTCCGGGGCAAACGAATTTCCCGCGGGATAAAATAATGGATAAAATCCGGATTTCTCCACTTAAAGAAGCAGATTACCCCGAAATGGTCAAAGTCTGCGATGTTTCCTTCAATAAACCCGTTACGGACCCCACGCATCCCGATTTTTTCTCACATTATTTCGATAAAGAACCTTCTTACAGGCACAGTGACACTCTTGTACTGAAAAGGGGCAAAAGGATAATAAGCGCCCTCACGATACTCAAAAGAAAAATAATACTGGACGGCGTGAAGATACCGGCGGGCTGTATAGCAAACGTATGCACCCTTCCGGAAGAAAGGCGCAAGGGTTATATAAGGCTGCTCATGGAAAAATCCGTTGAGGTGATGAGGCAGAAAGGTTTTCAACTCGGCTTTCTGCTCGGGAGGCCCGAGCTTTACGGCAGATTCGGATGGGAAAACATCACCGGCAAATCAATTGAGGCGTATAACCCGCTGAGCAGCGGCAGCGGACATACCGCCTCTATAAGAAAAGCTGCCGGACACGACATTGATAAAATAAAATCCTGTTATGATAAAAATTACGCCCGTCTTAACGGTTTTTTCGAAAGGTCTGAAAAATACTGGAAAAATTTTCTGATAAAATTCAGAAGCCTGTATCTCGGTGAATTCGGGGTTTTTATCATAGAAAAAGACGGGTCGCCCCGCGGATACGCCTGCATAGACGAAAAATCAAAAACAGTCCATGAAATATTTTTTGCGGGCAAACCCGAAAGCGGATACTTTTTCGCCGTATATGACTTCCTCAAAGCCGGCAGTTTAAAACTGAACTACTATGACCCCTGTTATACAGGGGAACTGGAAAAATCGTTCGGCAAAATAACCTGCGCTGAAATAAACCATAAGATGTTCATCCTGCCTTCGGGAAAACTGATTTCAGGGAATACCGATATCGACACCGCAAAACGCCTGAAAAAAATGTTCGGCGAAAAAAATTACACTTTTTCCCTCTGCGATAAATTCTGAAAAAATTACCTTCGGGACTGAAGCCTTGATTCGGATTTTCCGGGAACATTATATTCCTTTTTCCTGCGCACCCCGAATTCTTCCTCTGTGGATTCATGTTTTCCGACAAGCACATTGTATATTAACTGAAGAGACGCGTTTATAAGCCCGGCTTTTACCGAAGCGATATGTGTAAAATATCTTTTGCCGGGTGAAATATCATTTTCAAACCATGCGGTTAAAGAGTATTCTGAAACTCCTATGCCGTCAAGCGAATAAACATTAACCCTGAAAAGCCCGTTTTTCCCGATAATATCCACTATCTCAGCCAGTTCAATGGGGTTGTCAATCCCTATAAGAAGGTCTGTAAATTTCTTTT
>DJVC01000128.1 GCA_002440765.1 bacterium UBP3_UBA6266
CAAAAAAAGGCGAAATAAATCTTAAAGCTATAACACTGATTCCCTGCTGCCTCACCAGTAAAGCGGAAAGGACACTGTCCAGTCCTCCCGAAAACAGGGCAATACACCCCTTTTTCAACAGATACCTCCTTAATACCCGAAAACAGGAATTTTATTTTACCACATTGGAATCAAAACTATCATATTTAAATGGATACCGTATTTTATTGTCATTTTATAGCGTTTTATGATATTAAATTTATATGAAAAAACATTGTCCGGATACGGCAAAACTCATTCTCTCGGGAAAAATCAGCGAGCTGGACAAGCTCCACAAATTCGTACATAAGTTCGGAGTTAAAAACAAAATTGACGGTAAAACATTATTCGATATCGAACTTGCTTCCGACGAGGCAATAACAAATATAATAAAACATGGTTTCAAAGGTAAAAAAGGCAGGATAACCATGGAAATCACAAGGCATTCCGGTAAATATACCGTAAAAATAACCGATAACGCCCCCATGTTCAACCAGTCAATACCGACACATCCCAATCTTTCCTCGGATATCACCAAAAGGCCCATAGGAGGTTTGGGCATCTACCTGATACATCAGGTGATGGATAAGGTGCATTACTCCAGTTCCGGAGATAAGAATATCCTGGTTTTTGAAAAAACAGCCGGATGAACCGCTTTCAGGCCGGGAAGTCTACAGCAGGACGAATTCAGCGGCAACGGTATTATGAAAAAGCATACCTTTCAGTGTAGGCTTTAAGAACCCGTTCTCCATAAATAAAAACCCGTCTTCGTTCAGTTTATCAAATATATCCCGGTAGCACTCCCGGAAATCAATGTTATATCTCTTGCTGACATTTTCAATATTTACTCCGTCCTTCATCCTGAGACCGATACATATCGTTTCATAAAACCTGACGCGCGCATCGACCCTGTCTTCCTCTCCGATACAGGATTCACCGGCCCCGGCAGAAGCCAGATAACCGTTTAAATCCGATACGTTTCTAAACCTGATATTATCGATAAAAGACCACGCTGACGGCCCGAGTCCCGCATATTGCCCGTTTTTCCAGTAGTTTATATTGTGCGCGCACTCCTTTGCCTTTTTCGCAAAGTTAGATATCTCATAATGGACATAACCTGTGGCGGCCAAAAATTTATGGGTCTCAATAAACATTGAGGCAGTAATATCATCACACGGAAGTCTTATGGGATTCTCACCCGCCCGTTCATAAAAACCGGAATCCCGCTCTATTGAAAGGCAATAACACGAGATATGCTCAGGTTCATATGCTGTTATTTTTTCCAGGTTCTTCAGCCACTCTTTTAAACTCTGGTTTTCCAGCCCGTAAATTAAATCTACGTTGATATTTTTAAAACCCGCGGACCTTGCGGTTATGAAACATTTCCGGAAATCCTCAAATGAATGTATCCTGCCGAGGAATTCCAGATCCTTCCGCGCGGGAGACTGCAATCCGATGCTTAGCCTGTTGAAACCGTGTTCCTTCAAAATCGAAATTTTAGCCGAAGAAAGGCTTTCTGGATTCGCTTCAACCGTTTTTTCCCCATTAACCTTAAAAGCAAAATCGCAGATATTGTCAAAATCCATATCCGAAACCGCTGTCGGCGTGCCGCCTCCTATATAGAGCGTATCAAAACACAAAGCATCATATTTTCTGAATTCGGTTTTAAGTGCATCGACAAACCCGGCTCCGGCATTTTCCCCGTGGCAGACGGAGTAAAAAGAACAGTATCCGCATTTTTTCTTGCAGAATGGGACATGAATATATAAACCCGCGCTGTCCGTAGCCATATAGGGGTCAGACCTTGAAATGTGAAATAAGCTCTTCTACTTCAGCCTTCACATCCACACTTCTCTGCATTATCTCTATAACATCCTTATTGATTTTACTTACCGCGGAATAACTTATCTGAAATTGATTACCAATACATTCATTGGTCATATCAGTAAATCGCTTAAGTAAATATACTGCTATTTTTTTTGCAAGCAGTGGCCTTTTTTTGGCTTTTTTCAGCTGTTCGGGCTTTTTGCCATAATATGCCGCAACCCTGTTTATCAGAATTTCTGGATCAATGGCCGATATTTCTCTCTTGCGGGCAAAATCCTTACCCTGCATTTGTGTTTTTAATTTACTAAAAGTGTTCTTGATAAATTTATCATCCCCTAATATAAGTCCAGCATGAACTTTATTCAGAGGATTAATTTCGTTATCCAGGGCTTCTAAAACAAAATTTCTGTATTCGCTCATTGGCATTTTACAATATTTTTGCAAGATTTCTTTATCAATCAGGCCGCTTTTCACATCGTTTATGTATTCGTTATAACTCGACCACTTATATTTTTCAGGGTTATCCTGAATATTGGCTTTTACCGGATTAAGATGAATATAACGAGTAAGCTCCAAAAGATAATTATCCGCATCTACTATTACAGATTTATATCTACCTTGAAAAAGGTGTCCACAACGTTTCCATTTAGTGTTGTAGTAAACCGCATAAGATGTATTTATATATTGCATTATTTTAGATATATTGGCCTGGGGAGTTTCTAAAAGTAAATGATAGTGATTTTCCATCAAGCAATAAGCGTAAAGATAAAAATTAAATTTTTCTTTTGCTGTTGTCACATATTGCAGAAACTTTTTGAAATCACAATCGTTTACAAAAATTTTCTTGCGATCATCACCTCTACTGATTACATGATACAACAACTCTTTGGCTTGCAATCGATATAGTCGTGGCATATTAGGAGTATACCCCTCGAAGAAAATTTGTCAAATCATTTCACATTTCAAGGTCTGACCCCTTTGATTTGATTTTTTTACTTTTTTGTTTGCTTCCTTATTCTTTTATGCAATAATACTCCAAATTTTTCAAATAAAAAGAGAATTCACATGAAATTAGATAAAATCGCAATACTTTGCAATGGAAGGCTTAACGGGAAACCCGACACAGAAATAACCTCTTTCGGAAATCTTATGAATCCGAAAAAAGGCGAAATCATATATATCATTTCGCCCGATTACATGGAAAAAGCCGAAATAACGGAAGCGGAAGCTATAATAGTTCCCGAAGGCACCAGAAAATCGAAAAAACCCACTATAGAAGTTAAAAATCCCAGAGTGGCCTTTGCTCTGATTGTCGAACTTTTTTCACCCGAACCGAAACCCGAACTTTCCGTTCACAATACAGCCCTTATCGGCAAGAACTGCAGTATACCGAAAAATGTCCATATAGGCCCATATGCCGTTATCTCCGATAACTGCTCCATCGGAGAAAATTCCATTATAGAAGCTCATTCCTTTCTCGGGAAAAATGTCAAGATAGGCAGCGGCTGCAGAATATTCCCGGGGGTTACCGTATATTACAACTGTGTGCTGGGCAATAATGTCAGGATCCATTCAGGCGCCGTTATAGGAAGTGACGGATTCGGTTACGAAAAAGATGGCGCCGGTTACCGTAAAATCCCTCAGGTCGGGAACGTAATAATTGAAAATGATGTCGAACTCGGGGCTAATGTCACGATAGACAGAGCCACTCTGGGCTCTACAAGAATCAAAAGCGGCACAAAAATCGATAATCTGGTCATGATAGCGCATAACGTCGAGGTAGGCAAAAACACCCTGATAATCTCACAGGTCGGGATAGCAGGAAGCTCAAAGGTGGGAGATAACTGTATTCTGGCCGGACAGGTCGGCATAGGAAACTATGCGGTCATAGAGGATAATGTAACCGTGGGAGCTCAATGCGGGGTCCCGATGAAAAAAAGGCTCCGTTCAAATGAGGTTTACCTCGGCTCCCCTGTCAGGAAGATGAAAGAAATGGCCGAAATTTTCGCTCTGGAAGGGATGCTTCCCAGATTCTTTTCCAAATTTAAGCGGCTGAGAAAAGACATGGATGAGATGAAGAACCAGATAGAAACAGACATCAGGGAAAAAGACAAGAGTTAACCGGTCACAGAAAACCATCGGAAGTTTTGAAATTTATCTTTGCGACATTTTCCAACTCATTTTTATCGTATTTCAAAAGGAACATCTTCAATGCGCCGGTAACTTTATCCGATCCTCCCCCTTTGGGAAATATCATTCCGTATTTATCTCCCATACTCTTCATTTCCCTCAGGTAAGCCGCCCGGGCGCAAATCGAAGCCGCAGCCACAACTATATCCGATTCCGCTTTTGTCCTCTGGATAATTTTGGCTTTCCGGCCGTGTTCTTTCAGCATTTGAAGCAGGGTCGCTTTCGGCGCAAATTTATCAACCACAACAAGTTTGCATCCTGTCTGTTTGATAAGATTCTCTATGACACAGGCATGCGCCCATGCCAGAACCTTGTTCATGTTTTTCATGCTCATATACATTTGATTAAAACGTTTCGGACTTATTGAAACGGTTTCAGTCGCGGAATTTCCCGCGATTATTTTTTCCAGGGCATGTATTTTAGCCTCAGAATTTATTTTCTTCGAATCGCGGACGCCGGCTTTTGCCATTTCGGCTATTTCTTCTCCGTAAGCGCAAACGCCGCTGACTACCAGCGGCCCGAAAAAATCACCTTTACCGCTTTCATCGGAACCTATCCTCTTTGCCATGTCATTATCCGAAAAAAAAGCGGTGCTGAAAGAAAGTTCTTTTATAACAAGAGGCTCCAGTATAAATTCGACAAAATCTACTGTCTTTTTTCCCTGAACCACAATTTTACCGGAACTATATACCGAAACCGACACCCCTTCGTTTTTAGCATTTATCACTGTATAGGGTTTCGGCGAAAAGATAAAATTCTTTTCCGTCAATATAGCTTTTAATTTCTCTGTTTCGCCGGGAGACAAAGGTTTCGTATGAGTATAAGTGTTAACGGTTCTTTTTTCTGTCACAGGTTTGCCTTCCACAAATAAAGAAAACGGAAACCGCCGTAACCGGATAGGCCCGGCAGATTATTGTTAGTTATCTTCGAGATAGGATTGATATCTTCCATTTTCATCAGAAAAATTTCACTCAGAGTAGATTCTTTTTTGTATCTTATGATTTTTGCTTCCTGTGCGTTCGCAAGTTCTTTAACTTTGTCTATCGCATCCTCAATATATCCTATGTCATCTATCAGCCCAAGCCTTAACGCTTCCTCGCTGGTAAAAATCCTCGCATCCGCAACAGCTTCTATGTTTTCGGCGGGCAGATTTCTTCCCTCGGCTACAACAGAAATAAAACGCCGGAACATGAAATCCACAATATTCTGGATAACTTCTTTTTCCTCCTCGGTCACATCCCGCGTGAGAGAGAAAATATCCTTCATATTTCCGGATTTAAATACAATATCCTGCACGCCTATTTTCTCAAGCAAAACCTCAAGATTAAAACCCTGCATCAAAACCCCTATGCTCCCGGTAATGGTCGTGGGATGGGCGACAATATAATCCGAAGGGGCAGAGATATAATAAGCGCCCGATGTGGCAAGGTCTTCCATGCTTACCGCGATTATTTTACCTGAATTTTTAAAGTCTTTTATCCTGTTCGCAAGGATATCGCTCGCGGTAACACCTCCCCCCGGGCTGTCTACCTGCAATATAACCGCAACAACTTCCTCATCCGCCTTCGCTTTTTTCAGCTTATTGCCGACCTCTTTTACCATGTCTGTCCTTCCCCATGAATCACCGCCCGAACCCATAATCAAACCTTTAACAGGTATCAGGACTATTTTTTTGTCTCCTTTGCCGTCGACATAAATCTCTTCAAACCTTATTTCTTCCCCGGAGGGATATTTCAGAGATGCCTGAGCTTCCTTTAAAATGTAAATAACACCGGCCCCCGCAACCCAAAACGCCGCGATCAGCATTATGAAAACCGTCAATATAGCCCAGAACCAGCCCGGAATCCCTTCTTTTTTCGGAACATGTTTAATAATTATATTTTCATCCGCCATTTTCCTGTCTCCGTTCTCTTTAACTTTCATCAATCAGCAAAAGGACCATTGTCAAATTGCCTTTAAGTTCATTCGAATTTTTATCTTTCGGAGAGAAAGTAAAACTTTTTATCTTTATCAGCTGCGGAAGCCTTTCCAGCTGATACATAAAATCTACAATATATGATATTTCCGACTGTATTTCGATTTCAGCCGAATAAATCCTGTAATTTTTAGCTTTTTCGACGCTCCCCGGTTTGATATCCGAAAGAAAAATATTGCTGCTGCTGGCAATACTCTCTATTGCGGAAAGGAACGCCGCTATTTCTTCTTCCTCGTTCTGATCCTGTTTCACAAATTGCAGTTTTTCTTCGTATTCTTTTGCAATGGTATTCTCCCTAAAAAGTACCCTGTATGCTTTCCACAGTTTTTTCTCAACCAGCAGAATCTTCTGGTCCAGATCATCCATCTTATTCAACAAAGGCTTTACAACATATGTATTCACGCCGAAGAACAGCAGCACAAGCACGGCAATTATGCCTGTTATTCTTCCTCTCTTTGACATTTTCGACAAAACATTATACTTCATTTTTTCTCTTTCACATCATTTTCCAAAGGTATCTCAAGAGGGCACACTATTTCGAAATCCGTAAGTTCCTTATCCCCTTCATTTCTTTTCGTCGCATATTTCGCTTTAACGTTTATGAAGAACCCCGATTCTTCAAGGCTGTTAACAAATTTGAACACTTCCGATGTATTTTTTGAAGTGCCTCTTAAAGTAAAATGGGTTTTCCCGTCATAAATAATGGAAGTCAGATGAATATCCGGGGATATAAGCCCGTGAATTTCGTGTATCAGGTTCAGCGAATAATCCTTTGTTTTCTGGCGGGCTTCTATTATCATGATTTTTTCAGTCATATTTTCAAGTTTTTCAACCTTAGGCCTGATATTTTCGAGTTTGTCCTGAATCTGGCCCAGATATCTTTCCTTGTTGTATATTTTTCCGAGAAAAAATACTGAGCCAAGCAGTATAAACAGGAAAATATACGCTCCGCATAAAAAAAGGTTCTTTCCTTTTTCCTTTACCTCGCGTTCTAGCAGAAGTTCCTGCGGTATAAGATTTATATCATGTTCGGGATAAGTGAGCACCAGGCCCAGAAGCTCCGGATACGAAACTTCCGCTGACAATTCGTCATCCCTGAATTCCCTCTTCTCCGGTATGTTTTTAAACTGGGGAACCAGCTCGATCGCCATATTCAAATCTTTTTTCATGTCTTCAATGTCGATTGCCTCATTTATCCTGTCGGCTCCGGTAATAACTAATTTCAGGGTTTCTTTCTCGGGAAATTCGTTCTGGAACGCATACAGGCAATGGTTAAGCTGTTCCGTGATTTTTTTACGCCACTCACCTTTATCACCCGTAAAATCTGCCATCCCGAATGATATATTCCGTGAAAATATTATATGCTTTTCATGTATAACTTCGAAATCACAGCTATCATAATCTACATCCATCAGAATAAAAGAATCATCGCTTATCCTGCTGTGACAGGATATTTCGGCCCATTTAAGCAGCCCTTCGGAGCTTAATCCTATATTATCGGTTTTCAACCCCGCACCATGTATTATATTAAGAAACCTTTCAACAATATCCTTATGTATTATCACAAGCAATACTTTGCTGTAGCCTTCTTCGGAAATATTCAGCACCGCGTGGTCGAAAATAACTTCCTCGCGGGAAAAAGGTGTTTGCTTGCCTATCTGAAGGTCAAGCATGTTCCTTATCTCATCTTCATGCGTTGAGGGAAGTTCGATGCTTTTAACCGTCGCCTGGGCGTGGGGAACACAAAGACAGAGATACAGGGAATTTATATCCTCGGATTTAGCAAGATTTTTAAGCTTTTCGGAAATAAGGTCGTCCGACAGGCCGGATATTTTTTCAACAACTACCCTGCTGACCTTTTTTTCCTTAATAAACAACTGCGCCTGGACAATTTTAAGCCAGTCTTTCCCTATTTCAATAACCGAGACATTCTTTTTTGCCCGCCTGAACATCATTCTGTCCGCTTTCTTTTATAAAACCCCGGAATTATTATACAATTTTCAGATTCCGCTTTAAATTCTAATCTTCAATCCATCTCAATATAACAGGGGTATCCCCTTTTTTCCTCTGCACAAAACAGACTACCTGCCTGGAATAGCGTTTATCATCTTTGAATATAAACCCTGTCGAACTGATTTTAAATATATCGGAATTAACGCCGAGAATATCAGCCGAGGAAAGAAAATTAACCGTATCCGAATCAGCCCGGGACAGGAGCCCCGCTTTCCTCAGTTCCGGAGGCGACATGAAAACCATATCATCCTCCGTTCCGGGCGTTCCGTCACCGCCCATCCTGTATTCCTCCACATCATCGGCAAATTCCGGGCTGAAACCCAGCGCCTGCATGGTTTTTTTTCCCATGGTATTGACATTTATTTTCCCGTTACCGTAAACTGTTATCACATCCGATATTTTACTGAATATATCCGCATTCATCCCCTTAACGAGCAATAATTCCTCGGGAACTTCAAAATCCGAGTTTTTGCAATGGCAGGGAATATCAAGTTCACTGTAGTACAGCTCCTCGGCCCCCATATCAGAAAGATTTGAATCTTTATCTCTCCAGTCAATAATGGAATTTGCGATTTCATACGCTTCTTCAGTCCGGATATCTCCTGTATTTACGAGCAGTTTCTGTAAAATCTCGGGCGGAGCTTTATTTATGTTAATCTTTGCGGATTCATCTTCAGCTCCATACAAAAACTCTTCTTCGTCGGCGCTGTCTTTGCCGCCGGATGATACAGTATAGCAAACCGTAAAAAATCCGGTATCACACGGATATTCCCTGAAAACATCTTCGTTGTTAAGGATAGGGATGTTGAACGATACGATTCCCTTGTTTTCATCGGCTTCAATCATAATAATTGCTTTTTCAATTCCCGCTTTTGCGAGATAATAAGACACAAGCCTGTTCTTCGCATATTTTACAAACACCAGCCTGGAAAACGCCATATTACCGGCTCCAACCGCAAGAATTGACAGGTAACATAAAACCCACACCACAAGAATGAGTATGCTCCCCCCTGTGTTTTTTCCAGTTTTATTCACTTAAAAGAACCCTTCCTGCCGGATAAGCCCATCGGTATTAAAATCAATTTTTCAACAGAAATTTTCCTGCCGTCCCTATCCAGTTCAACAAGCACTTTAACTGCCCGCGGAATCTCAGCGCTATCATCTTCAGGCTCCCAATCGTCCCTCCAATCGTAAAGTTCCGTATCCGTATCCAGATAACAGTAACTTAAGGAAAATCTGTCTATATTCCCGACAAGCGCTTTTCCGATACCCTTTTCCTTTGATTCTTCTTCATTAAGCGCTTCGGCATATGTCTCCGCGCTTTTTATTATTGAAGAACTGTCCTCATCAAAGTAATAAGTTATAAGCCCCAATTCTTTCTCCGTGTTTTTTTTAATCAGTCCGGGAAAACTTATCCTGTCTGAACCGCCAGTGACGGGAAGAGTGGTGATTTTCAGGCAATTTCTCAGGTCAGTCGTCAGCTCCCGCAATGAACCGAAGACATTCTTTTCCAAAAACCTCATTTCCCGGGCTTTCTTCCATGTTGTAACACCGCTTGAAAAAACCGCATACATTACAACGCTTAAGACCGAAACTATCGCCGCTGAAATCAGAACCTCAAGCAGGGTGAACCCCGTTAGAGAAGAACGTTTTATATCACTTTTCAAATCAGCTCCTGTTTTATAAATACATTTATCTTTGTTGTTACCGGAAAAACTTTTTTCTGCCGCCAGGCGCTTCTTTAACAGGGTGAATCCCTCTTCAGAAATCTGATGTTTCTTTTTTCTGTCTGAATAAAGTTTCAATCTTTATATCCCCTTTTCTTTTCCCGTCCTTCCAGTTTAAAACCGAAGTCACACTGAAAAGTTCTTCATTCATATCCCCTGCTTCCGGCATATCAATAATTTCAGGAATGAATTCCCATGAGAATTCCAGCTTTCCGGAAACAAAAGCTTCAGAAGATTTCGACCGCATAAATTCAGGTTTATTTTCTGATTCGAGCTGAGCGTAAGCCATCCTGCTGTCTGCGATCGTGCACGCCGCCAGGGTATCTTCCGAAATTTTGACGGCATTGAGACTCGAGATAAATCCCTGAAGAATCATTACAAGGCCGATAGAGACGATGGCAACCGCTATCATCACTTCGACAAGAGTAAAACCACTGATTGCATTCTTGAAATTTCTCTTCAAAATATCATTCACAGCTCAGGTTTTTCGGAAATTATTCTTCCCAGTTAGTTACGTCATCGCTGCTTTGGACACCGTCGGAACCGAAGGAAAAAAGATCGTAATCCATCCCCTGGCTTGAAGGACATCTGTACTGATACTCCTTCCCCCACGGGTCAAGAAACTTCTTTTTCTTTGCATAAGGGCCTTTCCAGTCTTTCAGGCCTCCGGACTGCTGGACCAGTGATTTCAACCCTTCTTCGGTGGTAGGGTATCTTCCGTTATCAATTTCAAACAGGTCCAGGGCAACAGGGATGTTCGCTGTCACATCTGTTTTGGCTACGGCAATTTTGGCCTGTTCGGACCTGCCGGCCAGGCGCGGAAGAATCATGGCGGCCAGGGCTCCTATTATTATAACCACAAGCATCAGCTCTATAAGGGTGAACCCCGTTAGAGAATTTTTTTCCGTTCCGATAGCTTTATTACGGTCCATATTATAATCTCCTTGATCCTTGATTAAACTGCCAAATTCATCTGGAATACGGGCAAAAGCATGGCAAATACTATAAAGCCAACTATAAGCCCCATTATTAAAATTATCACGGGTTCGAAAAGAGAAGTGATCACTTTCGTAATCTTATCGGCTTCCTTCTCATAAAAGTCAGCCACATCGGACAGCGCGGTTTCAAGGCTGCCGCTCTTTTCTCCGACTGCTATCATATTAATCATAAAAGGCGGGAACAAATCTGTTTTCCTCAGGCTGTCCTTAAAAGAGGCGCCGTCCATAACATTTTTCTGCGCATTGAGGATCTCTTTCCTGAACACCTCATTATTGACTGTCGGCATAGCAATGTCTATTGCCTGAGCGAGTGGAATCCCGTTTTCAAGCAGAGTCTGCAGTGTCCTGCAAAATCTGGAATATACGGTCCTCTTAAGGAACCCTCCCAACACAGGCAGTTTCAGGCTTAACCTGTCTATAGCCAGCTTTTTTTTCTCTATCATTCCAGCTTTGACCAGTATAAAAACAAAAATACACAAAGCTAAAACAAACCACAGCCCGAATTTCTTAACAGGCAGGCTTAAGAATATCAATATTCTGGTCGGCAAAGGCAGGACCTGGTCCATCTGCTGGAACAGGACGGCCATTTTGGGAATTACAAAACCCAGCAGTATGAAAACCGTCAGAATGCCTACGGCAACAATAAACAGGGGATACGCGAGAGCCGAAAGTATCTTTGATTTTATCTGTTCTTCCCTGTCCCGAAACTCGGCAAGCCTTATAAGTGTTTTGTCAAGAACCCCGCCTTTTTCGCCGGCGTCTATCATATTAATATAAAGAGAGCTGAATATATGAGGATAACCGGAAAGAGAACCGGCAAGAGTGGCGCCGTTTTTAATTTTACTTTCGATTGTCATAATAATATTTTTCAAAAATGAGTTTTCAGTCTGTTCAAACAGGACTTCCAAAGCTTCAGATAACCTTACTTTTGCCTTTAACAAACTTGACAGCTGCTCGGTAAACACCGTAATATCTTTCTGCTTAACTTTCCCCGAAAGTAATTTGCCGCCCGGATAACCGTCTTTTTTCTCCCGTTTTTTATGGTGTTCGGCGGCATGATGTTTCACTTCCAGTATATTAACGGGAATCAATCCCCCCTGCGTTAACTTATCTACAGCCCGTTCCCTGTTTTCGGCTTCAACAGTCCCCTCTACAATCTCATGAGGCCCTTTTTTTGCTTTATAATAAAATTCCATTTAACTTTCTCTTGAAAATTACAGCGGTTCTATGATTATTTTGAGCTCGGCCCCGTTCATAGCGGCTATGCCGCCTCTTATCTTAAACTGCTTTTTACGGTCGATTCTGATTGTCCCCTTATTCAATGTTGAAACAATAGGGCGGTGAAAATCCATTACCGATATTTCCCCTTCTTCAGAGGGAAGGATAACGCACGAAGATTCATCCCTGTACAGCACTGACTCTTCCATGGCGCTGTATACGGTCACTTTGAACATCGTTATAAAACCCCCTGTTAATCCGCAGTCTGCGTTACCCTCAATATTTCCTCCGGAGTGGTAAGCCCTTCCAGAACTTTCTCCCAGCCGGAAACACGCAGGGTCTTCATACCCTGTTCAACAGCCTTGTCCCTTATTTTATCTGTGGAAGCTTTTTCGAGAATAAGGTCTTTTATAGGCCTGTTGATCAACAGCATCTCATATATCGCGCTTCTTTGTTTATCCCCCGTATGATTACAGGAATCACAGCCTTTCCCCTTATAAAATTTCA
>DJVC01000006.1:0-259 GCA_002440765.1 bacterium UBP3_UBA6266
ATGATTTTGGATACAAGGAAAATGACTGAGGGTACCGCAGGCATACCCGGCGGGTCTGTTGAGGACACCCGAAGGAGTTTGACGCAGTAGACAAAGTTATATATGGAACTGCAGCAGATAACATGGTGAGAATTTCAAACTGGTGATGGAGCGGGCGGTGGGAATCGAACCCACACTTCTAGCTTGGAAGGCTAGAGCACTACCACTATGCAACGCCCGCAATATGGTGGGTAGGGATGGATTTGAACCACCGTAGGCT
>DJVC01000006.1:313-7383 GCA_002440765.1 bacterium UBP3_UBA6266
TGCTCTGCCAATTGAGCTACGCCGGCAAAAAAATAAAAAGAGCGAAAAACTCAAATTAATAACCCCCCGGCAAACGTAATTAAATCTTCCACAGATTTAATTAGCTGGCCTTTGCAAGCGGGTTTTGCCTTTACAAAATCTGGGTTACAAGCCCCTTATTAAAATAAAAACCCTTTCAAAAATCAAGTTAAAAATAAATTACAGGGATGACAGCATATTGTAAGCATCGGGTATCGAAGATATTATGTCTGATGCTATCAGTGATATTTCGCCTTTTCGGGATGCGGCGATGTCCCCGGCGACACCGTGCAGGAAAACCCCGAACACGGAAGCGTTGAAACTGCCGAGCCCCTGGGCAATCAAAGCGCCTATAATACCCGCGAGCGCGTCCCCGGAGCCTCCGGTCGCCATTCCCGGGTTACCCGTAATATTAACAAACAATGTGCCGTTTTTGCCCGCTATAACGGTGCGAGCCCCTTTTAATACGATGGTTGTGTTTCTCTTTTCCGCGATTTCAAGGGCAAGTTCCCATCTGTTGGCTTCAACTTCCTCTTTTGTGCATATGCAAAGCCGCGCCATTTCACCGGCATGAGGGGTCAGTACCGTTTCCGCGCCGGAAAAACTCAATATATCGATATTTTCGGACACAGCCGTAATAGCGTCGGCATCCAGCACTATTTTCCCTGTGCTGTATTTAATGACATCGCGGACAAGCGCCATAGTCTCGGAATCCACCGAAAGTCCCGGCCCGATAACGGCGGCATCGGCTCTCTGCGTCCAGTTAAGAATCTGGGGAAGAGCCTTAAATCCCAGTATCCCGTGGCTTTTTTCCTTAAGGGGAAACGGCATCTCTTCTATTAACCTTGACTGATACACTGAAAGCAGGCTTTCGGGGACACCCAGAGTCACCAAACCGGCTCCGGCTCTCATAGAAGCCCTCGCGCACATAATTCCCGCGCCGGTATATAAGGATGAACCCGAAACGATAAAAATATGGCCGTAAGACCTCTTATCGGAAGGGTTGAACCTTTTTGGCACAAAAGATTTTGCCTCGGAAGGCGTCAGAACTTCAACCCTCGAATGGCTCATATTATAAATTTCATCGGGATAGCCGATATCGGCTACAATTATCTTTCCTGTATAAGCGGATGCTTTTTCATAGAGCAATCCTATTTTAGGCAGGCCCATCGTTACCGTCATATCCGCCTTGACGCTTGTTCCGCAAGGCAGGCCGCTAAGCGCGTCCAGACCCGAAGGGACATCCGCGGAAACAACAAAATGGCCGGACCGGTTGACTAAGTTTATCCAGTCGGAATAAGGGCTCTCGACTTTCCCCCTGACGCCGATACCGAGAAGCGCATCCACCACAATACAATCTTTCTCAAAATACTTTTCAAGCGAAGCCGGTAAAAAATCAATAGAAGATTTTTTGATTTTTTCCAATTGCTCTTTAGTGTTTTTCCCGGCATCTTCCTCTTTGAAACAACATAAAATTTTAACATCCGGAAAAGCGTCGCAGAGACGGCGCGCGGCAACAAGCCCGTCGCCACCGTTGTTGCCTTTACCGCAGAGGACAACAATGCGAGGATGTTCGTTTCCCGCGGGGATTTGTTGTTTGACAGTTTCGGCAACTGCTCTGCCCGCGTTTTCCATAAGGACAGCTTCGGCAACCCCGAATTCGGAGGATGCCCTTTCATCCATCTCTTTTATTTCCTGAGGAGTGACGGCTTTCATTCGATTACATTTCTATCGTCGCGACGGCAATTGAATAATTGCGCGAATGCGACAGGCTTATGTTTAAGTGTTTAAGGCTGCTTTTTTCCCAGAACGCCAACGCGTTCCCGAGAAGTTTTATCTGGGGCGCCCCGTGGAGTGTTTTAACGACTTTAACATCTTTCCACGTAAGTTTCTCCGTGCCGAACGCTTTGAAAACGGCTTCCTTACAGGCAATCCGCGCCGCGAAACACGACGGAAAATCCCGCTTGCCGGAACAATACTCGATTTCTTCCGGCAGAAAAACCTTATCCAGGAAAACCTGTCCCCATTTTTGTATAAGGTTTTTTATCCTTTCATTCTCTACAAGGTCTACGCCTATGCCCTTGATCAACAGACACCCCTTTAAGCAACCATCTCCATGTTTATAAAACACCTTCACCTTTTTTACACACTTACAATGAAATCCGAAATAAATTCCAAGAACCAAAATCTTAAACAAAATTCAATAGACACTGATTTACGCACTTGCCCGCCGCAGGCGGGGATATTCAGGGAAAAATTTGTTCCTGAAACAAGCCTTTTTGCTTTCAATTCCCCTTTTTATTTTTACCCTTTATACTGTTTCATCAACTTAATCATCTTTTTCACCGCTTTATCCAGGCCGATAAAAACCGCTTCCGCAATAATCGAAAACCCGATATTCAGTTCATGCAGGTGGGGAACATCCAATATTGATTTTATGTTATTGTAATCTATGCCGTGCCCCGCATTAACTCCAAGCCCGAGAGCATTGGCAAACACCGAAGCGTCAATAAGTTTTCCTGTTTCTTTTTTCACCGCGGCTTTTGACGCCGCATTGGCAAAAGAACCCGTGTGAAGCTCAATGAATTCCGCTCCCGTCCTCAACGCCATCTCCACCTGTTCCAGATCGGGATCTATAAAAAGGCTGACTGTTATTTTTTTCTTCTGCAGCCTCTCAACGGTTCCGGAAACAACCTTAAAATTCTTTATGACATCAAGGCCGCCTTCTGTTGTCAATTCCATTCTTTTTTCGGGAACAAGTGTCGCCTGATGGGGCCTGAGTCTGCACGCTACATTGACTATTTCATCGTAACAGGCCATTTCAAGGTTTAATTTTCCGGACAAAATTTTTTTCAGTTCAAAGACATCTTTGTCCTGTATGTGCCTTCTGTCTTCCCGCAGATGAACCGTTATCTGTCCGGCCCCGGCCTGTTCGCAGGCTTTAGCGGCCCGGATAACGGAAGGAAATTTTTCCAGCCTTGCCTGCCTCAAAGTCGCAATATGGTCGATATTAACACCAAGCAGCAGTTTTTTGCCCATGGAATCTCCCTTAATGGCCGTTAATCGTTACCTCAACCGCTTCGGGTTCGGTTCGCTCAAGAAAAACATTTTTGGGAAGGTCGGCTTTGACGGGAAGTTCGTATTCCCCTTTTTTCTTTTCCAGGACTTCTATAAACAGAGATATTTCCTGCGGACCCATTTTGTCGAGTATGCTCTGCGGCCCGCTCACTACCGCGGCAACATTCATAGGTTCAATCCTGATGGAAAGTTTTCTTGATAAAGAAGTAAGTATATTCACCGGCAGCTGCTCAAAACGCCGCTGGGACAACGCCTCTTTTATTTCAAGCGATACTACAACAACTTTCTCTCCCTTATAAATATCATCTTTGGTAATGGGCTCAAGCGGCTCCCTTACGGCAAACGATTTGTCTTTGCCTGTAACATCTATCGGCAGGGTTTCGATGTATCTCTTGGAGCTCAACAGTTTTTCAGGCCCGAGAACGGACACTTCTCTCGGAGTTGAAGATACATCGGCGATTTCATAACCGTAAGCCGGCTGGCCTATCCAGACAGGCCTGACCCTCAGTTTTTTTTCTATCTGTTCGTCCAGCGCCACATCTACAATTTTAGGCTCGATATTGACAACACTGACTCTTATGGGTTTGCTGATATCGCTTTTTGCCACTTTTATAAGGACGCGGCCTTTGTTCTGGGAATCCGGGATTTTATGTATTGCCTCAAGGTCATAATTTTCAAGGCTCTGGACTTCCTCAGCCGTCCCGCTGAAAGTCACTCTCAGCACATCAGCGGAACTGTCAACAACCGCAAGGTTGGCCGGAGGAATAAACCTCAGGGGTATTTTCGCGACGTGTTTCACGCTTCTCATTTCGGCGACATAAAACCAGACTATCACGGCAAATACCACCGATAAGATTTTAGTCCATATGTTTTTTGTAAAAAAATCTTTCATCTCTTGCTTTTCCTGAAAAATAACCTGTTGTTCCGGGCAGGCTTATTGCTGTTCGGTTCAAGAAGATTAAGCAGCGCCCGTTTAAGCCTTGCGTCATCCATATCCCTTGTCAGCACGCCGTTTGAAGCGACTGAAATCGAACCTGTTTCTTCCGAAACCACTATTATAACCGAATCTGTCTCTTCCGAAAGTCCGATAGCCGCCCTGTGCCTTGTCCCCAATGCCTTGCTTAGCGTCGGGTTGCTCGAAAGGGGAAAGAGACACCCCGCGGCGCTTATCCTGTTGTTTGTTATGATAACTCCCCCGTCATGCAGAGGTGTGTTCGGGATAAATATCGTTTGTATAAGTTCTTCGCTTGCCCTGCTGTTTATGGGAATGCCGCTTTCAATATAATCTTTCAGCCCAACTTCCCTTTCAATCGCTATCAAGGCCCCGATTTTTTTCTTCGACAGGCCCGATACCGCGCGGACAAGGACATCTATCACCGCTTCTTCGGCATACATGGACATGAAAAACTGTTTTTCGCCTATATGCGCAAGTGTCCTTCTCAGTTCCGGCTGGAAAAGTATTATGAAACCGATAATCGAAATCGCGAAAACTTTCGTTAAAATCCAGTTTATAGTTTCCAGATGCAGCTTCTGAATCAATATAAACGCCACAAAAAATATTATAATCCCTTTTAAAACCTGCTGCGCGAGCGTTCCCCTGATGGAAAGAAGCATATAATAAAAAATTATGGACATAGCCGCGATTTCAACAACCGGCTTCCATACTGCCAGGATAAACTCAACAACCTGCTCCATTATCGCTCCTTGACATCACTATAATTGCGTATCAGCCAGGCTATTTTGACCGCCTGCCGGGTTTCCGCCACATCATGAGCTCTTATAATATTCGCGCCGAGAAAAACTCCGACCGCTTCGGCCGCGATGGAACCGGGCAGCCTGAATTCGGCGCTTTCTCCCGTCACCCTGCCTATAAACGATTTTCTCGACAAACCCAGCGTTACAGGATAACCGAGCGCCGCTATTTCATCTATACGATTCAGTATAGCATAATTGTCTTTTACAGTTTTACCAAATCCTATTCCGGGGTCAACAGAAATACAACTTTTTTTTATGCCCGCTTTAACCAGCGCTGATGCCCTCAGGTGAAGGAATCCCGCGATTTCACCGACCGTGTCCGAATAACCGGGGTTTACCTGCATCGTTTCGGGCCTGCCTTTCATATGCATAATTATACATCCGGCTCCGGTCCGCGCGGCAAGCCCGATTATACGCTTATCGGCAGTCATCGCGCTTATATCGTTGATTATGGAAGCCCCGGCTTTTATAGCCCCGGCGGCAACTTTATATTTTCTCGTGTCGACGGATATCGGCACCGCCACACGCTGCTTTACTTTCTTTATAACGGGAATGATTCTCTTGAGTTCCTCATCCGGCAAAACCGATTTGGAACCGGGCCTTGTCGATTCGCCGCCGATATCCAGGATATCCGCGCCTTCCGCCACAAGCCGCAGGGCGCGCTCAACCGCGGATTCAACCGAAAAAAACCTGCCGCCGTCGTAAAAAGAATCCGGCGTAATATTTACCACACCCATTACGGCAGGCCCTTTGTCGAATGTGATTCTTTTTTTGCCGAACCTGAATTCCGGGGGACGGGAAGATTTCCCGCTGACTCTTTCGCTTACAAGACAGGCTATACGGGGCAATTCGAAGTAATTCTGTTTCTGAAGTTTTTCCGGCAGTTTTTTTATCTGGGCAAGGGTTCCTATCAGGATAATATCGGATTTTCGCCCGGGCTGTGTCAGCGCCCATCTTGATATCGCCGCGTCTCCGCCCAGGGAAAGCATTGCCTGTTTTATGATATTTGCCGAAGGGTTACGGACCGAAGAAATTTTCAATAAGGCCATAACCCCTTTTTCTTTCATCCTGCTTACACCCGCAGGATCAACCTCAATTTTTCTCAGCTCTTCTTCAAAATCACTTAGCCTTTTGGGGAGGAGGGTTATTATCCGGGATATTTTCCCTTGCTCTCTCTTCGGGAGTTTTTTCGGTCTTTTTGACGGTATCTTTCTTTTTGCTGGCACTTTTTTCCTTTATGCGGCTTTTAAATCTCGGCAATTTTCCTTTCTTAACTATATAATCTACCTCTTTACCTTCTATAACTTCTCTTGCAAGCAGGGCTTTGCCAAGCAGGACCATTTTATCCCTGTTTTTATTTAAAATCTCTTTTGCCCGCTCATAGCAGTAATCTATCACTTTTCTGACTTCTTCATCTATCTGGACGGCGGTTTGTTCGCTGTAATCCTGATGTCTTGAAATTTCTCTTCCCAGAAAAATATGTTCCTCTCTCTCTCCAAAAGTCATCGGGCCCATTTTATCGCTCATTCCCCATTCGCACACCATGGCTCTTGAAAGTTTAGTCGCCCTTTTTAAATCGCTTTTAGCTCCCGAAGTAATGTCGCCGATTATCATTTCTTCGGCCACTCTTCCGCCGAGCAACGCGGTTATATCATCGAGTATTTCCTTTTTCCCTTCCAGGTATTTATCTTTTTCGGGCAGATGCATAGTCGCGCCCAGAAAAGCTATCCCGCGGGGAATTATCGTAACCTTATGAACGGGGTCTGTATATTCCAGGATGCTCTGCAGTATAGCGTGCCCGGCTTCATGATAAGCGATAATCTCCTTCTCTTTTTCGTCAATCGTCCTGCTTCTTCTCTCTTTCCCGAAAGCAACTTTATCCCTTGCCTCTTCAAGGTCATCGAGAAACACTTCTTTCAGGTCTTTTCTCGCCGCAAGCAGAGCGGCTTCATTTATAAGGTTGGCAAGGTCGGCCCCTGAAAAACCGGGTGTCCCCCTGGCTATAATACTTAACTCGACATCTTTGGAAATTTTTATTTTTTTTGCGTGGACCCGGAGTATCTGTTCCCTGCCTCTCAAGTCGGGAAAATCTATAACTATCTGCCTGTCAAAACGGCCGGGCCTCAAAAGCGCCGGATCAAGCACATCGGGCCTGTTTGTGGCGGCTATCAGAATCACTCCTTCTTTTGTGTTAAACCCGTCCATCTCGACCAGCAGCT
>DJVC01000054.1 GCA_002440765.1 bacterium UBP3_UBA6266
GCAGCCTATTTCCGTTTCTGGATAATTTTATTTTCAGGTTTAGGCTTATAAATAAAGGCGTCATACACAGTACCTTCGAGGTCGTAATTTTGTTTTATCGCGAAAGGGATTTCATCCGTAAAATCATATTTGCTGTCGACATTCGGCCAGTCGGACACATTAAATCTTAACACGATAAGGGAAAACTTTTTGTTTTTGATGTCCTTCAGGAAATTGTTTTGGTTCCATAAGCCTTTTTCCTCAAGCAGGCTCATTGCCATCGGGTCGAAAATAAATTTTTTATCGCTTAACAAAGACCAGCTGGCTTTTTGTGTCAGCACGTCGCCTGGTTCTTTTTTTATTTTTGAGATTATTTTTGGTGTTTCATAAAGATTGCTTTTGTGTCCGTAGAGGTGGTAGGAATACATCGGATTGACCGTAAAGTAGGAGTTTCTTATGATGAAAGAGCTGATTATTGCAAGAAGAATATATGTTAAGGCGATAAGGTTTTTATAATGTTTTTCCAGTTCAAACGCCGCGACAGGGATAACAACGGAAAGTATGCAAAACAACTCCAGACTGAAATTTGATGTGCACCAGACCCTGCTCATCGCGAACAGTTCAAGAGCAGAAAATATCAGCAGGATTGAGAGAAGCAGGTATTTCTTATAAAGCCGCAATTTGCCGGCGAACCAGAAAAAAAGAACCGGGATGTACAGAATGAAATCTATTATGACCGGCGGCAGCTGCAGAATCAAGAGGTCGAGGCTCCATATGGGTGAGGTATATAGAAATATGTGCCGGAAAAATTCTCCGCGGGTCGTTATGTTTATCGTAAGGAAAATAATGCCTGCGGCGGCAAAACCGCCGATAAGAGCCAGCAGTCTCCTGACATCCTTTTCAAGCAGGCAGAATGTGAAAATGCCTGCGGGCACGGCAAGAAGTGAATGTTTTGCAAGCAGTCCCAGTATCAAGGGGAATGCGAAAAGGTATCTTAAAAAACCGTTTCTATTTTCGGTAAGCATAAACAGGTATAAGGAAAACATCATAAGAAGGATTCCCGGAAAATCTACGCGCAGCAATGAACCCCACATCAGTATATGTGTAAATGAGAAATAAATCCCCAGGCCTATAAAAGCCGAAAACCAGTTGTTGGTCAGGTTTTTAATAATGAGGAAGATAATCAGTGATACCGCAAGCGATGAAATAAAAACAAGAATCCTGCATGCGCCGAACATAAAATCCGGATTATCCGGAAGAATAAGAGACATTAGCCACAAAGAAAGGGGAGGATAACAAACCTGTATGAGCGGATAAGTGTCCAGGCTTTTATAAATCGGGAGACCGGCGCTCAATCTGTAAACTTCATTTAAGGTAATTCCTTCGCCAAGTTCTATTTCCCAGAAGGAATTAATGTTTTCTAAGGAGTGTTGGATAAAAATCAGGATATTTATCAGTGTGAATATAATCAACAGGGAAAACACAAAGAACTTTTTGGGGTCAGAGAGACTTATTCTCATTTGCTGTTTTTCCACAATTCATTGAAGTAAACGGCATAACCTGCCGTTACATCGGGAATATTAATGATAACGCCCGATTCGTGATAAAGATTGAGGCCTCCGTATCCCCAGTTGGCGGAACCCAGCATCACTTTATTGTCGGATATCAGCAGTTTTGCATGGGTGATAGTCTCGGGGTTGTCGAATCGGACATCAATGCCGTTTTTCTTAAGGTAATCAAACGTGTTTTTGTTGATGGCGTTTACATAATCGTCCGTATCATTTTTTTCCATAATAAATTTGATTTCAACGCCGCGGTTTTTAGCCTTTATAATCTCATCGAGAATTGATTTGGTTTTGTTATCCGGTTTTTCGGGGTCCGAATTGACAATATATGCGCAGACATATAAACGATCCTTTGTTTCTGAGATGAGGCTTATTAATGCGGGGTATATGCCCCTGTCCGCAATAGGTTCTATAGATGCAGGGCCGTTTTTTACGATAGTTATATCTTCGTCCGATTTTCTCCACATCTCCTTGAAGTAATCCGCGAAATAGGTTGCGGTGTCCTGGGAATAAATCAAAACGTTTGTTTCATTATTATTTCTTATTGAATTATCGCTGAGGTTAGTTGAGCCTATCAGCACCCTGTTTGAGTCAAATATTATCAGTTTGCAATGGGTTGTTTTTTCGGGGGAATCAAGTTTGATTTTGAAATACGAAGAATATTTTTTGATAAATGATTTGCTGTGCCTGGAATTGTCATCCAGCAGTATTTTCACATCCACTCCCTTTATTGAAGCGTCCTTCAATAACTTTATCAGCTTCCCCGGAATTCCGCTGTCATAGAAAGAATAATGTATTATATAGATGTTTTTTCTTGTAAGCGCGATTTCTCTTTCCAGTATGGACCCGTAATCGGAGTTATTGACAGGCACAACATCTTCGGCCGGGCAGGATGTTGTTATCCTGCATAATAACAGTAGCAAACCGGCGCGGATAAATATCTTTTTCATAATAATAAGAATAGTATCTCATAGCAAAAAAATCCATTATTTTTTAATTTAATTTTTTATTTCCCGTTAAATCTGGTATATTTATCCAGGCAGGGAGTAATGCAGATGAAACAGGAAAAAATTATCGTGAAGCTCGGTAAAAACAGTTATTCTGTCAGTATAGGCAGGGGACTGATGGATAATATCGGCGCGTATGTTAAGAACATATTGCAGGGAAGCACCGTTGCAATTATAACCGATGATGTCGTGGCCCCTCTTTACCTTGAAAGAGCTAGGGCTTCGCTGAAGCGGTCCGGTCTCAGGGTTGTGACTGTTGCGCTTCCGGACGGGGAAGAGCAGAAATCGGTGGAAACCGCAAAACATATCTGCGAAGAGCTTATCAAAAACAATATAGACAGGACTCATTCCCTCATGGCTCTGGGAGGCGGTGTAATAGGAGACTTAACCGGATTTGCCGCTTCAATATATATGAGGGGAATTCCGTTTATCCAGGTTCCGACTACTTTGCTCGCGCAGGTTGACGCCAGTATTGGCGGCAAGACGGCGGTTAATCTCCCTTCGGGTAAAAATCTCATAGGGACCTTTTATCAGCCCAAAGCGGTATTTATAGACGTTGATGTTCTTGATTCCCTGAAGGGGGAGGTGTTTGCGGAAGGCATGTCGGAGATTATTAAACACGGGATCATAAGAGACGCGAATTATTTCGGATTCCTTGAGGAAAACCTGAAGGGCATCCTTGCCGGGGATAAAAATCTGATGATTAAGATGGTCGCCGTTTCCTGCAGGATTAAGGCGGAAGTAGTTTCGGAAGACGAGAAGGAATCCGGACTGAGGGCGATTCTCAATTACGGGCATACGATAGCCCATGCTATTGAATCCCTGTCTTCATACAGGTCTGTTTTACACGGCCAGGCTGTTTCCATAGGTATGGCTGTTGCGGGGCGCATAGCTGTATTAAAGGGGATATTTCCGGAAAAAGAACTTGAAAAACAGAACAGACTGCTTCGGAATGCCGGTCTTCCGGTGTCACAGTCGAAATTCAGTCCGGAGGATATTATCAGGGCTCTTAAAAATGATAAAAAAGCTAAAGACGGCAAAATCAGATTTGTTCTTCCCGTAAAAATCGGCAGGGTTATAATAACGGATGATGTTGATGATGCCCTGATATCGAAGGCTGTTGATTCGGTTTTTATCTGATTTCCCGGCCATATNNATATGTCAGATTTTCCTTGAAGATTTTATTTACAATATGTATTTTAGCGTCATTATTATTCCGGGTTTAACGGAGAGTGGGATGCAATGACAGGTCGCGATGCTATCATTATTTTGAACGCGCTCCCGGGTTTTGGCCCGGTCAAGATAAGAAAAATACTGGATGCAGTCAGTAATCCCGCCGATTTATTCAAGATTAACGGAACGGCAGGATTGAAAAACCCGGCTCTTTCCCGCGATGAAATCAGCATCATTAAAAGACATGAAGAATGTTTTGATTTGCGGGCTGAGAAGGAGTTATGTGAGGAGAACGGAATTTACGCAATCACCGTTATTGACAGGGAATATCCTGATTCACTGCTGAATCTCCGGCAGCCGCCCCCCGTCATATATGCAAGGGGAAACCTTTCATGTCTTTTAAAGCCGTCTGTTGCCATTGTCGGCTCCCGCAGGGCAAGCGATTACGGGAAAAAAACAGCGTATAAAATAAGCTATGAAGCGGCTTCAAGGGGAATAAACATCGTTAGCGGTCTGGCAAGGGGAATTGATATAAGCGCCCACAAAGGAGCATTGGATGCGGGGGGCGCGACAGTTGCTGTTCTTGGAAGCGGGATTCTCAATGTCTATCCGCGGGAAAACAGTAAGTTTGCCGGAAAAATTTCCGAAAAAGGATTGGTCATCAGCGAATTCACGTTAAAAAGCAATCCCAATCCCGGTAATTTCCCGAGAAGAAACAGGATAATCAGCGGATTGAGTTCCAGGGTATTGGTTATTGAAGCTTCTTTGAAGTCGGGGTCGCTTATAACCGCAAATTTTGCGCTGGAAGAAGGGAAGGACGTATATGCTGTACCCGGCAGAATCGATTCAAAATTGTCCGAAGGTTCAAACCAGCTTATAAAAGACGGCGCTCACTGTGTCGCCGTGTATGACGATTTTATTTTTGGCTTGGCGGACGATTATGGGCGCGAAAACAAAACTTATGATAACGAACAGATCCTTTCCCAGGATGAGGAGAAGGTTATGGGACTGCTTGAGGCGGATGAATTGAGCATAGAAGATATTTCTGTGTTAAGCGGAATGGAAACAGTGGATTTGTCAACAGTCCTTTTCAACCTTCAGATGAGGCATCTGATAAAAAAACTTCCCGGAAATATCTTCGGAAAATGTTAAAAATATTTTATAGGGTTTACAAAAAAGTTTTTATCTGTTAATATCTTGCGCTTTTAAAAGAAAATTAAAAATGAAAACGGGAGAATGGATGAAGTCGCTTGTTATAGTTGAGTCGCCTGCGAAGGCAAAGACAATCAATAAAATATTAGGAAAAGACTTTGAAGTTATGGCGTGCGAAGGCCACGTAAGGGATTTGCCGGAGAAAGAAATCGGTGTGGACATAGAAAAAAAATTCAAGCCGAAATACGTCACTATCCAGCGTAAAAAAACCGTTGTTTCCAAAATCAAGAAAGCCGCGGAAAAATCGGGAAAGATATTTCTCGCGCCTGATCCGGACAGGGAAGGGGAAGCGATTGCGTGGCATCTTTCTGAAGTCATCAAGGCTGACGCGGATAAGATAAAGAGAGTGACTTTTAATGAGATAACGAGCAGCGCCGTCAAAAAAGCCTTTGATTCCGCCCATGAAATTGACATGAAAAAAGTTAATTCACAGCAGGCGAGGAGAATACTGGACAGGATAGTAGGTTATAAGATAAGCCCCATATTGTGGAAAAAAATAAGGGGTTCACAGAGCGCCGGACGGGTCCAGTCCGTTGCGTTAAGATTAATATGCGAAAAAGAATCTGAAATTGATAAGTTTACATCCGTAAGGTACTGGGATATTTTTGCTGAATTAAAAAAGTTGGAGGGGGAGACAAACTCTTTCAGGGCTAAATTGATCAGCATAGATTCACACAAGGTGGTTCAGGATAAGAAAAACGAAGGTGAAATTTCCATCGAGTCTGAACAGCAGGCCGAAAAAATAAAGGAAGAACTTGATAAAACAGATTTTTTGATTTCTAAAATTTCAAGAAAGAATATTTCAAAGTCGCCGCCCCCCCCCTTTATCACAAGCGTCCTGCAGCAGGTTGGAGTGAATTATCTGGGCTGGAGCATAAAAAAAGTTATGGATGTGGCCCAGAGCCTTTACGAAGGGTTGGATATTCCCGGAGAAGGACATATAGGATTAATAACTTATATGAGGACCGATTCCGTCAGAATATCTGATGATGCGGTTCAGGAAGCAAGGCGATACATAAAAGAAAACTTCAAAGATTCGTATTTGCCTGACCAGCCCAGGCGCTATAAAACAAAGAAAACAAGCCAGGATGCGCATGAAGCTATAAGGCCGACATCCGTTTTCATGACCCCGGAAAGACTTCAAAATGCTCTTAACGCCGACCAAAATAAGCTGTATAAAGTTATATGGCAGAGATTTGTCGCGTGCCAGATGTCGCAATCTGAGATTGCGACGACTTCGGTTGATATCCGGGCTGATAAATACCTTTTTCGCGCCAGCGGGAGCATTGTTATATTCGACGGCTTCAGAAAGGTCTACTCATTGTCAACCGCAAGGAAAAAAGTTAACAGTGAGCGGGATGATTTATCGGATGAAAATAACGGCGAGGACAGTGTGATATTGCCTGAAATGGAAGAGGGAGAACGGTTAAAGTTGCTGGACATCGACAGTAAAGAGATGAACACAAAACCGCCGGCAAGGTATTCCGAGGCCACGCTTGTAAAGACATTGGAAGAAAAAGGGATAGGAAGGCCCAGTACATATGTGCCGATAATACAGACCATTATGCGCAGGCAGTATGTTTTGAAGGAGAAATCAAGATTATTTCCCACGGAACTGGGGAAAGTCATAAATGACATGCTGATAAGCGCTTTTCCGGAGATAATCAATTATGATTTCACCGCACGGATGGAAAATGAACTCGATGACATAGAAGAAGGGAAGGAAGACTGGGTAAAAGTGCTTAATGATTTTTATGTACCGTTTAAAAAAGCGTTGTCCCTGGCCTCTGAGAAGATGACCGAAGTAAAGAAAGAAGTTACAAAAACAGACAAAATTTGTCCTGAGTGCGGGAAAAAAGGCGTAACAGCTTATCTTGTGAAAAGGTTCGGTAAAAGCGGAGAATTCCTTGGGTGCGAAAATTTTTCATCTGAGGATGCTTCAATACACTGCACTTATACGGAACCTCTCGGGAATGGCTTTAAGGAAATCAAGCTTCCGGAATTGAAAGAAGAAGTTAAATGTGATAAATGCGGGAAACAGATGGTGGTTAAAATGGGAAGATACGGCCCTTTTATCGCCTGTTCTGATTTTCCGAATTGTAAAAATACCAAACCTCTTCCTACCGGCAAAAAGTGCCCCAAATGCGGCGGAAAAATTGTACAAAAAAGGTTTAAAGGAAGGTTTTTCTACGGCTGCGGTAATTATCCGGATTGTACTTTCTCCGCAAAAAATCTTGAAGATATAAAATAAGTGTGTTTTGTCTTACAAAATCATTCCGTTTGATATAAAATACTGAAACATTGTTCCGGAAGAGGTTTTATCTATGAGAAGAATTTGCTTTCTGATTATTTTTTTCACTTTTATCTCCGCGTATTTGAATTTTGCGTTTTCCGAAGAAAAACCCGGCATATTTTCTTCAGAGGGTCAGCTTTCTCTGGTAAAAATCGTTAAGTCGGCGGAGACAGTGGGATTGTATGAACCATTTGAAATAACTGTGGAGCTGACAGCTTCATATAATAACCCTTTCGATGCCGATGAAATCGAGTTGGCCGGAATATTTATTTCCCCTTCCGGCTCGGAAAAGAAGATAAGAGGTTTTTTCTTTCAGCAATTTGAAAGAGGCGGTTCGTTCCACAAGGAAGAGTTGTCTAAAAAAGACAGTCCCCACTGGAAAATATGTTTTACCCCTGTGGAAACAGGCGCTTACAGCTTTTACATTTGTTTAAAGGACAAGTCCGGCGGGTTGAAATCCGAACGGTATTCTTTTGGCGTTAAACCGTCAGACAGAAACGGTTTTGTGCGCGTTGATTTATCAAAAAACAGGAAATATCCTTTTTTTGAAAACGGAAAAGCGTTTTTTGCGGTTGGTATGAATATTGCCTGGGCTGATGATATGAGGCAGACGTTTGATTATGACAGGTATTTCGGCAAGCTTTCGGAGAGTGGATGTAATTTTGCGAGAATCTGGTCCGTCAGGTGGAACATGGACCTTGAATGGACCGAGAAAAGAAAAGCCCCCGGAGACCTGTATGGAATAGGATTTTATTCTCTGGAAA
>DJVC01000061.1 GCA_002440765.1 bacterium UBP3_UBA6266
ATACAGTTCTTTGTTTTGGATAAAGAGGGATCTAAAAGATTTGTCGGGGCGTAGCGCAGTTTGGTCACGTGAAACTGTAGTTTATGGAGCGGTAGAGAACATAAACTGCGAAGTTGAACGGATCCCGTAGGCTGTGGGTAAAGATGATGCTACGTGATCGCGTTCGGCTAAGTAACTTACGTTTATTGCATTCCGTAAGTTACAGCCTCACGGGACTAGCGCAATACAGGATACAGTTCTTTGTTTTGGATAAAGNNAGGTCCCCAGTTCGAATCTGGGCGCCCCGACCAGAGTTGAGATGGGAGTTTTGTTCTTGCTTTTTTATGTTTACATATTGAAGAGTAAAGTGGATGGCAGTTATTATATAGGTCACACAAAAGATTTAGAGGACAGAGTAAAACGGCATAATTCAGGGCGGTCTAAATATACAAAAGCGAAAACGCCTTGGAAATTATGTTATAAAGAGTGTTTTAATTCGAGGGCTGAGGCGGTAAAAAGAGAAATTGATATAAAAAAGCAAAAAAGTTCAAAGATACTCGGTCTTTTGGCAGGCGTATAGTTTCGGCGTGTTTAGCGCGTCCCGATGGATCGGGAAGGTCCCCAGTTCGAATCTGGGCGNNGCATCTGCCTTCTAAGCAGAGGGTCACAGGTTCGAGTCCTGTCGGGCGTGCCAGTTTTTGCTTTTCTCCTGCGGCAGACAAGAATTGTTCTGTTCTCCTAACCTTCAAAATCCGCTTGACAAGGTCCGGAATATATGGGATATTTACTTAGTTCCATATTGAAATTATTATATAGTTACTTTGTTTCACTGTTATTTTTTTTAAATATCTTTGTTTCCAGGATAAACAAACAGGGAGAGTGTCCATGAAACGATTATTGCCGATGTTACTTACAATACTGCTTGTAGTTGCATTTTTATGTTCATGCAGTCTGGAAAAAACCGATAAAAAAATTATCCGTTATACGGCTCCCGGTTTCCCCAAATATGATGTGATAAGAAGACAGCAGGGAAAAGATTTTATGAATATGAATCCTGATATAAGGACGGATTATCAGCCGGTTGCCGGTGTTGGATATATTGATAAACTGCTAACCCAGTTTGCCGGAAATGATGCTCCTGATATATTTTTTATAAGGGATTTTGACCTGCCTGCCCTGGCGGGAAAAGGCGCTGTTTATAGCCTTGATGAGATTGTAGAGGAAACAGGTTTTGATGTAAGCGAGTATTTTCCCGAGTTAATAGACGCCTATACTTTCAACGGCAGATTATATGCCCTTCCCGGCAGCTTTACGACGAGGGTTTTATACTATAACAAGGATTTATTCGATGAAATGGAATTGCCCTATCCGGACGCAAGCTGGGATTGGGATAAATTCAGGGAAGTCGCGCAAAAATTGACAAAGCGTAATGCTTCCGGCATAACCACTCAATTCGGCGCTGCGTTATACAGTGATGCGGCGGATATGTGGATACTTTATATATTGCAGAACGGCGGGAAGGTTTTTGATGAAACAGGTAAAAAGTGTGTTATCAAAAATCCGGATGCGGTCCATGCAATAGAATACTTTAAAGGCCTGATTAAAAAATATCATGTAATTCCGGACCAGTCTGATATCCAGGGGGCAGACAGTTTTCAGATATTTGTCAGCGGCCGCGCGGCGATGTTTATCGGCGGAAGATGGTATGTGTTGAATTTCAGGGAAAAAGAAAACCTGTCTTTCGGCATAGCGCCTCTTCCCAAGGGAAAAAAAAGGGCTACATTTTTGGATAGTCACGGTTGGGCAATAACAAGTTCATCTAAAGATAAGACGGCGGACTGGGCTTTTTTAAACTATTTATCAGGCCCGAAAGGCAATAAGTATGTTGTTGATGAAGGAGACAGTGTCCCTGTCTATAGAAAAGAAGCATTAAGCGGGGATTTTTTAAAAGATAAAAAATATCCGAATGAAAACAATGAAGTTTTCATTGATTCGATAAAATATGCTTATCCTCCGAAAAAATACACTTCGCCTCTTATACCATGGAACCTTTTCAGCAAAGTCCTTATGGAGAATTTTGATAAGTTCACTTTGGGAGAAACAAACGCTGAAGAGACATTACAGAATATACAGGATAGATTAAACAGCATTATAGAGGAAAACCTGCACTGATTACGGAGGCTTAAATTGGAATACGGTAATTTTTCGAAAGACAGAAAAGAATTTGTTATTACGAAGCCTGATACGCCGAGACCATGGTTCAATTACCTTTTTAACAAACATTACCATGCTCTTGTGTCCCAGACCGGCGGCGGTTTCAGTTATTATAAGGATCCGAAATGTCACAGGATATTGAGGTATGACCATATACATACGGACAGGCCCGGCCGGTATGTATATATAAGAGATGAGAATAAAAATGAACTATGGTCATGCAACTGGCAGCCCTTGATGAAACGCCTTGATGACTGGAAATGTGTCCATGGGCTTGGGTATACCAGTATCAGTGCGCGTAAAAACGGCCTGAAATGCGATATTACATATATAGTGCCCGGGGAAGCCTCCCTGGAAATTTGGGAAATTAAATTAGTGAATGAAACGGGTAGAACCAAAAAAGTAACGGTTTTCCCTTTTGTGGAATTTATCTCCGGCAACGTTGAAATGGAAACAGTTTACAGGAATATTTTATCCCTGTATAACGAAGCCTGTTATGACAGAAAGACGAATACAATCATATCTTTCAAGCATCAATTTGTGAAAGATAAAAAAAGCGGTTTTTCTTTTTTCAATCTTTCCGTTAGACCGGATGGGTATGAGGTGAACAAGGAAAAGTTTTTCGGCAGGTATAATGATTCAGGAAATCCTTCAGGTTTAATCTCGGGAAAGCTTCGGAACGGATACGCCAGAGGAGAAGACACGGTCGGTGTTTTTCAGAAAACCCTGGAACTGAAGCCCAATGAAACAAAAAAAATGGCGGTTGTACTGGGTTATACGGAAGACAAAAGAAAGATAACGGGTCTGGTTAAGAAATATTCTTCTTTGAAGTCATTTACGGAAGAATACGCTAAAATCAGGTCAAAATGGGGTGAAATCATCGAAGATACTAAGGTCGAAACCCCTGATAAAGATTTCGATACGATGGTGAATATCTGGGGTAAATACCAGTTAAGCGCGATAACATGCTGGCGCGGAACTTCCCAGTACCACGGGGGAGAAGGAGGCCTGGGTTACAGGGACACCGCCCAGGATATAGAAGGGCTGCTGTCTCTTGATATGGCTCTTGCACGTGAAAAGCTCGATAAAATATTGTTTTGGCAGTATAAGTGCGGGCATGCGGTATCCGGTTTTTCGGATGTGGAAGGTTCGTGGGATAAAACAGGGAGTTTTATGACAGGGAAATCCGATGTCGCCGTATGGCTGCCTTTTACGGTCATCTCCTATATAAAGGAAACCGGAGACATTTCCTTCCTTGAAAAAGAATATAAATTTCATGATGGAAACAAGGCATCTGTCTATGAGCACATTATCCGGGCTGTAAGGCATATATATAACCGGCGCGGCAGGAATGGATTTCCCCTTATCTATAAAGCTGATTGGAATGATGCTTATGATCATGTCGGATATCAGGGCAAAGGAGAGAGTGTCTGGCTTGCGATGGCCCTGGCAAGAGCCTGCTTGCAGGTGGGAGAACTTGGCGGGTTTTTGGGGGATAAGAAAATTGAAAGAGAGATGTCGAAGAAATTTTGTGAGTTGAAAAAGATAATTAACAGAAAAGGATGGGACGGCAAATGGTATATCGCGGCAATAAATGATGACGGATATAAGATAGGTTCCGCAAAAAATACCGAAGGCAAGGTTCCTCTGAACAGCCAGACCTGGGCGATACTGTCCGGGGTTGTGGAAAAACACAGGATAAAAAGCATACTCGATAAAATAGACGGTTATCTTGACACCCCGTACGGGCCGGCTTTATTCCTTCCGTCTTACAGTCATTTTAACGAAGGGATAGGAAGGGTTACTGCATTTGCTCCCGGCACAAAAGAAAATGCCGCGGTCTTTTCACACGCCTGCGCATTTAAGATAGTTGCGGATTGCGAGATCGGAAGGGGAAATAAAGCTTTTGAGACTTATACGAAACTTTGTCCGATGAATAAGGCAAAAGCGGACCACGATAAATATAAGGTTGAGCCTTATGTGTGGGCTGAGTATGTTGTGGGCCCCGGGAATAAGGCGAATTTCGGGGAAGGTTCTTTTACATGGAATACGGGGACAGCGCCGTGGATGCACATAGCAGCTACCGAATGGATACTGGGAGCAAGAAGGGATTTTAAGGGCCTTAGAATAGACCCGTGTATTCCATCTTACTGGAAAAAATGCGGGATAAGAAGGCCTTTCAGATCAGCTGTTTATGATATTGAGATTTTGAATCCGGACGGGATTGAAAAAGGAGTAAAGGAAATCACGGTTGACGGGAAATTGATAAACGGCACGTTAATATATCCTCACGGGGACGGGAAAACCCACAAAGTAAAAGTACTGATGGGAGGCGGAAAATGAGTTCTTCTTCCATAAAAAGGATTAAGGAGAAAAACAAAAAAACCATTTTAGGCCTGATTTATAAAAATTCTCCTATAGCAAGGGTTGATGTCGCGAAAAAATCGGGAATAAGCAAAGTAACGGTTACGCGTATTGTTAATGAACTTCTTTCCGAGGGGATCATTGAAGAAAGCGGGGTGGATGTCTCAACCGGGGGCAGGCCTCCTGTATTCCTGAAAGTTGTGCCTTATTCAAGGTTTTTAGTCGGGGTGGACATAGGAGCTTATTCCATGAGGATAGGGCTTTTTGACATTACACGTAAGTTAATAGCGATGAAATCATTTGATTACGGGGAGGCAGTATCGGGAGATAAAGTCGCGGATAATATTATTCAGACCGTCACGGAGATATCGTCCGAAAAAAATATTCCGCTTAAAAAAGTGGTCGGGGCGGGTATTTCCGTATCGGGTATTATAGATTACAATAACGGCACGGTGTTGAAATCATATCTTTTTAAGGAGAAACATTATCCTCTCCTTAAGAAGCTGAGGGAATATTTCAAATTTAATATTGTCATTGATAATGACGCGAATGTCGGTCTGATATATGAATCATGGATGGGGAAAGGGTATAATATCAAGAATATAATATTTCTTCTTACCAGAAATTATGTGGCTAAAGATATGGGTTTGGGCGTCGGCTTCCTTTTTGGCGGGAGGGTCTACAGGGGTTTTGGTTACTGTGCGGGAGAGGTTGGAGTTGCTTCTTTAAAGTCGGATATGAAGGTTGAACAGCCGGCCTGTGATCCGTTTTCATCCTATGAAGCGATACCTTCCGTGGAAGTTCTGGCAAAAGAGATATTGTCGGGCCGGAAACAGAACGAAGAAACTGAATTTTACAGGGATTTAAGTTTTGACGGTGTTATTAAAGCGGGACTGAAGGGTGATACTCTGGCGCTCGATATCATAGGTGCACTGGCGAAATCAATGGCGCCGGGAATAGGATTTTTAGTAAATCTGCTTAATCCGGAAATGATTGTAATAGGAGGAGACCTAGCGCATTGCGGTAAATCCTTCATTGAGCTGGTTGACAGGGAAGTGATAAAATATATTTTTGAAATGCATCGCGTAAATTTAAAGATTGAGATATCTTCATTTACAGAGGATGACAGCGGAATACAGGCCGCGTCTTTTATGGGGTTAAAGACTCTCATTGATATATAGAAAGGAATATTATGCAGGACCTCATTGTAAGCGTTTCGGGACTCAGAGGGATATTCGGCGAATCTCTGAACCCCGAAGTTGCTCTTAAATACAGTGCGGCTTTCGGGTATATGTTACAGGGAGGCGCGGTTGTTGTCGGCAGAGATTCCAGGGTAAGCGGACCGGCGCTGAAATATGCGGTTATTTCCGGACTGATGTCGACCGGCTGCGATGTGATTGATTTGGGTGTAACACCGACTCCCACGGTACAGATAATGACGGAACAGCTGAAAGCTGCCGGCGGGATGGAAATCACCGCCAGTCACAATCCCGCGATGTGGAACGGGTTGAAATTTATGTCTCCCGAAGGTTTATTTATCAAAGGTGATGTTATAGGAAAATTAAAACAGCTTGTAGACAGCGGGAAGTTCGATTATTCGGGATACAAAAAGATAGGGTGTTTAAAAGAGGATAGCACTGCTGTTGATACCCATATCGGCAAAGTGCTCGGCATCCCTTATATTGATGTGGAGAAGATAAAAAAAAGAAAATTCAAGGTTGTTGTTGATCCTGTCAATGGCGCCGGCGCGGTGATTATGCCGAAACTTTTACAGCGATTTGGCTGTGAGGTTATTCTTATTAACGGCAAACCTGACGGACATTTTTCTCATGAACCCGAGCCTTTGCCTGAGAATCTCAGGGCTTTGTCCGGCGAAGTCATAAAAAACAGGGCTGATATCGGGATTGCGGTTGATCCTGATGCCGACAGGTGCGCTGTTGTCGATGAAAAAGGCAGCCCCATAGGGGAAGAAAACACACTTGCGATTGCTGTTAAATTGATATTATCCAGGAAAAAGGGGAAGGTTACCGTAAATGTTTCCACGTCTATGGCCATAGATGATATTGCAAACGCTTATGGATGTAAGGTAGTCAGGACAAAGGTCGGCGAGATCAATGTTGCCGATGAGATGAAAAAGAATGCTTCTGTTATCGGAGGTGAAGGTAACGGCGGCGTTATTCTCCCGGATGTCCATCTTGGCAGGGATGCCCCGGTTGCTTCGGCTCTGGTGCTTCAATATTTGGTTGAGTCCGGTAAAAGCCTTTCCGAAAACATGAAAAAAATGCCTGTGTATTTTATGGTGAAAGGAAAGAAGGCTATTTCCGGATTTAACCCGGCTGTTGTTTTGTCTAAACTGAAAAGCCTGCTCAAAAATGAAAATATGGATGAAACGGACGGATTGAAAGTTATTAGAAAAAAATCATGGGTCCAGGTAAGGGCTTCAAACACGGAACCGATAATAAGGATATATTCCGAAGCGCAAAGCCGGGAAGAAGCTGTAAATCTTCAAAATGAGATTGCAGATAAAATAGAAGAAATTATATGATTAAAAAAGGAAATTGCCTGTGAAAGTGATGATCTGCAGAGATTACGGTGAGTTAAGTGTTAAGGCGGCTGATATAATAGAAAAATCTATCAGGGAAAAACCCGAAAGCGTTTTGGGGCTTGCGACAGGGGCAACTCCCCTGGGCCTTTATAAAGAGCTTATAAATAGGAATAAAGAGGGCAGGATTTCCTTTAAAAAGTGCATAAGTTTCAATCTTGATGAATATGTGGGCCTTTCTTCCGGAGATGCGGAGAGCTACCGTTATTTTATGGAAAAAAAGTTTTTTGACCACATTGATATTGATAAATCCAATACATTTGTGCCAGATGGCTTAGCGCCTGATATGGATGCTTATTGCGAATGGTATGAACAGAAAATCCAAAAAGCGGGTGGAATAGACATACAGGTGCTGGGACTCGGCGGGGACGGGCATATAGCTTTTAATGAACCCGGCTCTGCTTTTGATTCAAGGACAAGGGTTCAGGAGTTAGCTTCTCAGACCACAGAAGATAATTCCAGGTTTTTTAATTCCAGAGATGAAGTTCCGAAGTTTGCCATTACCATGGGAATCGGAACTATAATGGAAGCCAGAAAGCTTCTGCTGCTTGTAAGCGGCCGTCAAAAAAATTTGATAGTGAAAAAATGCCTTGAAACTCCGGTTTCGGAAAAATATCCGGCATCAATAATTCAGAAACATCCGGATGCCATTGTAGTTTTAGACATGGAGGCTGCTTCTTTATTGAGGGGAAGAAAATAAGATAGGGGTGGGGAAAGTATGAGCAAGACCGATATTTGTATATTTGAAGACAGAAATTATCTGAACCTTTTGCCGCTTGTTTATATGAGGCCGGTTTATGAATTAAGGTGCGGGATTGATTTATTGCTGGATAAAATAATCAGAAAATATCCGGGGCGCGGGGTCATTCTTTTATGCCGCGATTATCTGGTGAATACAGTGAGGGAAAAACATAAATACAAAGTTAATCCCTCAAAATACAATCAGGGCACAACTCTTTTTTTGAACGGCAGGCTGCTGTTAAATAAAGCGGTCGCTTTTGACGGAAAAGAAGAAGTTGTTTTCAGTGATTCTTCGATTTTATATGCAAGGCTCAAAGGGGATAATTCCGTCATAATGACCTCGGAAAATATTATCAGCGGGGAAGCGTTACGGATGTTAAAGCTCAGGGTTCCGTGCCGTGAAGCGGAAGATGACAACCTGCTTGATTACAGCTGG
>DJVC01000118.1 GCA_002440765.1 bacterium UBP3_UBA6266
AAGGTGAAAAAAGGTGTATCTTAAAAATCCCACAGTCCCTGTATACCGGTGCCGCAATATTTGCACTTCCCGTCTTTTATATTGTTGATTTCGATGTAGTATCCCAATCTTTTTATCAGTATGCGTTTACAGTTGGGACAATATGTGTCGGAAAGGTCTTCTCCCGCGACATTTCCTATATAAACATATTTTATGCCTTTTGATTCGGCTATTTTTTTTGCTTCCAGGAGTGTTTTTACAGGTGTCGGCGGCCTGTTTCTCAGCTGGTAATGGGGATAGAATCTCGAAAAGTGGACGGGCATTTCCGTACCGATATTTGCCACAATCCAGGAACACATGTCATTTATCAGTTTTTCGGAATCATTAACGCCGGGTATTATCAGATTTGTCAATTCGGTATGGACATTTTCTTCTTTAAGTATTTTGAAAGTTTTCAGCACCGGCCGCAGGGATGAATTGGTGTATTCGCTGTAAAAATTCTCGCTGAAACCTTTCAGGTCTACGTTTGCGGCATCGAGATAGCCGCATAATTCCCTTAAGGGTTCTTCTTCTATGAATCCGCATGTTATCCAGACGGTCTTCAAGCCCTTCTGTTTTGCAAGTTTTGCCGTATCAAGCATATATTCGTAAAATACGGTGGGTTCCGTGTAAGTGAATGCTATTGATTCACAGCCTTCTTTCAATGCGTTTGAAACAATTTCTTCCGGCGGAACGTTAAAATGACGCGTATTTTCGGGGTAGGACTGGCTGATCTCCCAGTTCTGGCAGAACATACAGCTTAGATTGCATCCGGCTGTGGCAAGCGAAAAAGACATGCTTCCCGGCAAAAAATGGTAAAGGGGTTTTTTTTCTACGGGATCGATATGAATGGATACAGGTTTGCCGTAAACCAGGGAATAAAGTTTACCCCCGTAATTGACCCTGACTCTGCAGAGGCCTCTCTGGCTTTCCTTGAGTACACACCGCCGCGGACAGAGTCCGCATTGTACGCTTCCGTTGTCCAGCGGGGAATAAAACATAGCCTCTTTTAAAGACAGGTCGGCTTTCAAGGCATCTGCCTTGGAAAAGGTCGTTATTTTGTGAACGGATCCGAGCAGGGAAGGAGCAGATTCTGTAAAGCGGTTTCCGAGACCGTATACAATCAGTAACAGCACAGCCAAAAATAAAAAAGAGATTATAAGAAGTTTTTTCATTTTTTAATATTTTTTATTTTCTATCGGATAATTATATCCTGCGGATATATGAAAAAACAAGCATAGGTTGAAAAAACACAGAAAAGGCCATTATTTATTCCTGAAGGAAGACAGTATCTTCTGGAAAGCTCCGGCCGGACAGAAAAACCTGCACCAGAACCGGTCAATGACAATTGATGACATAAGAGCCGTGATGACAATAAGCCATGCTATGAGATCCCCTTTTAAGCCGAACAATGTTCCGAAAGGCTCAAATCTGCTTGAAGGGATCCTTATATTGACGGTGTAAGCGGCAAGGATAATGAAAAGGAGGATGAAGCGGGTTTTTTCAAGCAGGCGCGAAAGGGGTTCCCTGATTATTATTTTTTTTCTGTTTAACCGGCCCAGAAAGGATTGAAGTGACCCAAAAGGGCAAATAAGGGGGCAATAAAGGTTACCGAATGCAATTGTAAAAATGATGAGAATTATTATAAATACAGGCAGAACAATATTGTATTGCTGCAGGATGTTGCCCGTTAAAAAATTTGCCAGGTGTCCGCCTGTCAACATTGTTTTTTTCCAGAAGCCCAGAACAAAGAGGGAATATAACATGGTAAAATAACGCAGAGATTCCCATTTGAATAACACATATAAGGAAGCCGTAATAAACGGTAAAATTATTATAATAACCGATATAACGGATTTAAAATCCGCTTTTTCCCTTAAATGCACGGGTTTTTCAAGGTGAAAGGATGCGCCGGCGTAGGATTTGAGGAAAGAGTCCAATATTGCGGATGAAGAAATTGTTGCTCCCGAAATAGAATCCAATCCAGCGCGTTTCTCTTTGAAATTTTCGGGACAAATGCCCTTAAATTTTTCGAAAAAACCCGATTCTTTGATTAGTTCCACATATGGACAGGTTTCGTTATGTCTGATTAATCTGAATTCTTCAACCGTTAGTCCCGGATCTGTTACGATGGCGGTTATCAGCTGGCCGCCGAAACCTGTAAATCTGCCGAAACCTTCGGAGAGGATTATATAACCCGTTATTTTATGGTCCTTATAACAACAAAAAACGTAATCATTAAAGGATGAGGGCTGTATAAGATCTGCTTTGGGCGCCAGAGATATAACATTCTGCCGGCCGGGGGAATCAATATCCCCTGTTTCTATTATCTGGTTTTTGACTGTTGCCGCCCCGATTATAAAAAAGTAAATGGCAATAAGGACTGAAATTATGCGTGTTGCGGTTGACAAAAAACGTATTTTCACCAGATAAATGCCAAATATAGACGGGAGCATAACCAATGTTGTGGCGGTGAAGAATGAAATAAACATAATAATTCCGTAAGTGGGTGAAGATAGCCTTAAAACAGCTGTTATTAATAGTATAAATGGAGGGCATAGATTGATTCCTGCAGTAAATCCAAGCAAAAGTGGGATATGGCATATCTTACTAAGGGGTTTTCCGCTGATACATGGCTTATTGGTCATACCTCCGGAACGTATAAGAAACAGGACTATTACGGACATAGCTATAAGAAGGCCGCCTTTAAGTAATTGGGATAAAGGAAAGGCGGAAATATAATATCCTGTCAATACGGTTAATGTTCCGAAAAGCATGTAAGCAATGAATCTTCCCAGGGAAAACAAAGTGAAGATTACGAATGCATGGAAAAGAGTCTTTTTCCCGCCAAAGGAAAAGACGGGGAGCAGAAAGGGAAGACATGTCGCCCCGCATGCTATGCCTGTAGACAGGCCGAGAATAAAACCTTCAGAAATATATTGAATCATAAGAAAATAATTTAATAAAAGTTTATTTGAATTATCACCTTTTAGTATAATATCAAAAGACAAAATTAAATTCTTTATTATTTTGTATTGATATTCAAAGGTTATATGAATGATTAAAGAAGAAACAGGAACCGTAATAAGCGTTGATGAAAAAGAGATTGTAATCAGGGTTGACGCCGCATCCGAATGTTCAGCCTGCGGGATGTGCCGGGGCTGTAAAACTTCAGGCGAATTATCCTGTGGTGTTTATCCGGGCGTCAGAAATGGAGACAGGGTAAAAATTCGTATTAATACCGCGGGAAGATTTTTTTCGGCCCTGTTTACTTTTTTCCTTCCGGCTTTTTTTCTCGTTTTATTTTTGACAGCGGGAGAAAATATTTCTCAGAGCGCTAAAATTATGAGCCCTTCATCGGTCAAGTTTCTTTTTCTGCTCCTGGGAATCCTTTCCGGCGGCATGTCAATGTATTTAGGAAATATGTTTCTGAAAAAACAGGTAAAATACAGGCCTGAAATTATCTGTAAAATAAGCGGCGCAGATATGAAAAAAGACAATTAAACAGGAGGAGTTAATGGTAAAAATCGGTATTATCGGCGGGAGCGGGCTGTACAAAATAGACGGGATTACCGGATTAGAGGAAAGAAAACTTAAAACCCCTTTCGGCCTGCCGTCGGATAATTTTATCACCGGAAAAATAAGCGGAGTTGAAGTTGTTTTCCTTCCGAGGCACGGCAGGGCACATGATGTAATACCAAGCGACATTAATTACAGGGCCAATATTTACGGAATGAAAAAATTGGGCGTCGAAAAAATACTGTCCTTCTGCGCATGCGGGAGCCTTAAAGAAAATATCAAACCCGGCGATTTTGTAATTCCCGACCAGCTTGTCGACAGGACAAACTCCGGGAGAAAAGCGACATTTTTCGGTGAAGGCATAGTTGCCCACATCCCTTTTGCCGAACCGTTCTGCAATGAACTCAGGAAAGTTGTTTATGATAAGGCTGTTGAGGCGGGGATCACGGTTTATGGTAAGGGGACATATATTAATATCGAGGGACCCGCTTTTTCAACAAAAGCGGAATCGCATTTGTACCGTTCGTGGGGCATGGATATTATAGGCATGACCAATCTTGTCGAAGCGAAGCTGGCCAGAGAAGCCGAGATATGTTACTGCACGGTGGCAATGGTTACCGATTACGACTGCTGGTACCCTGACCATGAAAGCGTTACTCTTGAGATTATTGTGGAATGTCTTAATAAAAACAGTTCCAAAGCCAAGGGTCTGGTAAAAGTTCTTGTTCCCGAGCTTGCAAAGTCGGATAGAACCTGCCAATGCCGGAACACGCTGAAGGCTTCCATTATTACTGCGAAGGAAGCAATGCCTGCGGCGACAATCAAGAAACTTGATCTAATAATCGGTAAATATTTAAAATAAAGTATGTTAAAAAGGGCGGGTAATGCTGGAACGGTTTTTTAAACTGAAGGAAAACGGCACAAATGTCGGCACGGAATTTGTGGCGGCTGTCACGACTTTCCTCACAATGTCTTATATTGTTTTTGTGCAACCCGCCATTTTATCCGCTGATTTTAACGGAAATCCCACGGGGATGGATTTCAATGCCGTAATGCTTGCCACCTGTTTGTCTGCGGCAATTGCCACGTTTCTAATGGGTGTTTATGCCAATTACCCGATTGCCCAGGCTCCGGGAATGGGAGAAAACATTTTCTTTGTATCGGTTATTATGTCTATTTCCGCAATGGGAGTGCAGAACTCATGGCAGATAGCGCTGGGGATAGTTTTCCTCTCGGGTGTTTTGTTTCTTCTGGTATCTTTATTTAATATAAGGGCAAAATTGCTGAACGTTATCAGCCCCAGTATGAAAAACGCGATAGCCGTGGGAATAGGTTTATTCATAGCCTTTCTCGGCCTGCAGAAAGCTAAATTGATTGTTGCCGGCCCCGGGACACTTATCCAGATGAACAGCGATATATTATCAAAAGACATAGGTATTTTTGCTTTCGGCCTTATTTTAATAGCGGTGTTTCTTATGAAGAGGGTTAGAGGAGCTATTCTTATAGGAATAATATGTTCGGCCGTTCTGGCCGCTGTCTTGGGTAAAATCGAGTTTGCCGGACTGATTTCAAGACCGCCGTCTATTGAACCGACTTTTTTCAAAATGGATATCGCGGGAATATTTAAAAAACTTCCCTTTCAGGATTATCTGTCTTTTATAATCATTTTCCTTTTTATGGATGTTTTTGACACGATAGGAACAATAATAGGAGTAAGTGAACAGGCGGGCCTTATCGTGGATAATAAGTTGCCGCGCGCGAACAGAGCGTTAATGTCGGATGCTGTCGGCACTGTAGCCGGCGCTTGTCTGGGCACAAGTACTGTGACAAGTTATATTGAAAGCGCATCGGGAGTCGAAGCAGGCGGCAGGACGGGCCTGACAAGTGTTTTTATATCGATGTTTTTTGTCTTTGCTGTATTTTTCAGCCCGCTGGTAAAAACTATCGCGTCTTATGACGCTATTACAGCTCCGGCTCTGGTGATGGTAGGGGCTATGATGACAAAAAATGTTGTTAACATCAAATGGACGGATTATTCCGAATCCATACCCGCGTTCCTTACAATGATGGGCATCCCCCTGACCTGTTCCATTTCCAACGGGTTGGCGTTCGGCTTTATAGCGTATCCGATGATGAAGCTTTTTTCGGGCAGAATCAAAGAAACGAGCTGGCTGGCTTATTTACTCGGTGTGGTGTTCCTTTTAAGGTATCTGTTATTTAAAGTTTGATAAGGGGTTTCTTATAAGATGAGCTCTCTTTGGATGTTATTCTTGAGCCTGATGCTCATTGCGGTCTCATATTTTACCTATGCGAATTATATAAGAAGCAAATTGATAACGAATATCCACAGGCATACCCCTTCAAAAATCAGGGAGGACGGGATTGATTATGTAGCGACGAACAGATATGTTTTGTTCGGCCATCATTTTGCCTCCATCGCCGGCGCCGGACCTATTGTCGGGCCGATAATCGCGATAAAATACGGGTGGCTGCCGTGTATTCTGTGGATAATACTCGGCTCTATATTTATCGGCGGTGTCCATGATTTTGCCTCCATAGTAATTTCGGCCAAGAACGACGGGAAGTCGATAGGCACTATAATAGAAAAAGACCTGGGCAAAAATGGAAAGTTTTTTTTCCTGGTTTTTTCATGGTTTACGTTACTTTTGGTTATCGCTGTCTTTGCTAATCTTGTGGCCCAGACATTTGTGGGGCGTGACGGAGGCCCGGTCGCGACCGCCTCACTGATGTTTATGGCGGTTGCTGTCATTTTCGGCCTGGTAAACAGACTGAACCTGGTTAATTTGTGGGTTTCGACAGTATGCGGTGTTATACTGATATTTATCTGTATGTGGATAGGGATTAAGTATCCCATTCCGGTTGATGTTTTCGGCAGCAATACGGAAACTGTCTGGAAACTGCTTCTTTTGTTTTATGTTACCATTGCTTCTATAATACCTGTCTGGGTCCTTTTGCAGCCCCGGGATTTTTTAAATTCTTTCCTGTTGTTCGCCTTGATAAGCTTGGCGCTGGTCGGTCTGGTTTTTTATAATCCTGAAATGAAAGTTCGGGCTTTTAACGGATTTATTCTTGATAATGAACCCCTTTTCCCCATTCTTTTTATAACCATCGCCTGCGGTGCCGTATCAGGTTTCCACTCCCTGGTCGCGTCAGGGACCACTTCAAAGCAGATAGATTCTTTTAAGGACGCCAAGTTTATCGGTTACGGCGGGATGCTGTTGGAAGCCGTTCTTGCGATAATAGCGCTTATTGCCGCCGGCTATATGATAGGTCAGCCGGGCGGTAACGGGAGCGCTGTTGAGATATTCGCGAATGGTGTGGGTAATTTTCTCACGAAAATCGGTATCCCTGAAAAAACGGGAATAGTATTTGCTTCACTGGCAGTTGCTTCATTTCTTTTGACGACGCTTGACACTGCGACGAGGCTGGCAAGATATGCTTTTCAGGAATTTTTCGAAAAAACAGGAAGTCCCGAACAATCTGTTCTGGCCAACAACAGGTATATAGCGACGTTAGTCACGGTATTGGTGAGCGCCGTGCTGATATTCAGCGGAGGCGTTAATGAAATGTGGCCGATATTCGGTTCATCCAACCAGCTGCTTGCCTGTCTTGCCCTGCTGGCTGTTGTGCTCTGGATGTCGAGGCTGGCGAGGGCGACATGGTTTTTACTGTGGCCGTTTGTTTTTATGCTTGTCGTTACCCTTTCTTCTTTGATAATACTGCTGATCAATCACTTTAAAACGGGGAATTACCTGCTTTCCGCGATTTCCATTTTTCTTTTTATTGTAGCTGTTCTGCTGGTAATCAATTCCTGTAAAATAATGGTAAGACGGAGGAGAGCTTTATGAGTCCGCGTGAAAATATTTTAAGGAAGGAAATAATCTTTATCGGAAAGTTAATGCACAATAAAGGTTTTGTTTCCGCTTCGGACGGTAATATCGCGTACCGCCTTTCAGGTAACAGGATTATTTCCACACCTTCCGGCAAACCCAAAGGGTTTCTTTCCCCAAAAGATTTAATAATAACGGATTTGAACGGGAAAAAGATTTCGGGAAAAGGGAACCCGACCTCAGAGCTCAAGTTGCATCTCGCGGCATTTAAAGAAAGGACGGACATCAGGGCTTCGATCCATTCTCACGCGCCTTTTTCGGTTGCTTGCAGCGTAGCGGGAATCGATTTTAAAAAGATTGTGCTGCCGGAAGTCTATATGATTTTCGGTAAAATTCCCGTTACGACTTATGCTACTCCGAGCAGCAGCGAAAGTCCGGAAGTGACGGCGGAGTTCATAAAAAAATGTGATGCGATGATAATAGACAGGCACGGAACGCTTACCGTAGGGCGAACTTTAATGGAAGCTTATATGAAACTTGAAAAGGTTGAGCATTTTGCGTTTATTATGTTTATTTGTTCGCTGAAAGGGCATGTCAAAACGTTAAGCGGGCAGCAGCTTAAAAAAATAGATGAAGTCAGAAAAAAATACGGAATTAACACGATGAGGTATATTTGACCGGATGAGAAGGCTGTGTAATTTCCTTTTTATTTTTGTGGTGGTTGTTATTTGCAGTTTGATAAAAACAAAGGCGTTTTCGGGAAGCGATGAACAGATTGAACTGCTGAAAGAACAGATAGAACTTATGAAAAAACAGCATACGGAGGAAATGAAAATTTTGCAGGAACGGTTGAAATCCCTTGAACAACAGGTTTCCCGGATGAAAGAAGGAGGGGAAGAAATACAAAGCATCGTGACAGAAGCGAATGAGAGAGATGCGGTTAAAGACAGGGAAGAAATCGCCGGGGAGGAAGGTATCCCGGTAACGGTTTTAGCGGCGTCCGGAAAACAACCCGAGGCGCCTCCCGCAAAGAAAGAGGCGACTCCGTATAAAGACCTTCTGAAATCGAGCACTCCTTTCTTTGACAATCTGCCTTCTTATGTTACCAGAGGATTTGAATTCCACGGGTATCTCCGTTCGGGTTTCGGGATTAACGGCGAAGGAGGAGACCAGGTGGCGTTTATGGCTCCCGGCGCGGACGCGAAATACAGGCTGGGCAATGAGACAGAAACATACGGCGAACTGGCATTCGTTAATAATTTCAAACCCGAACAGACGGACGGGGCTCAATTTAAAGTTCAGGTCAGGGTTGCGTTTCATACAGAGCAGCTTAAGAACTGGGATATGGAAGACGATAAATTTATGATAAGAGAGTCATTCGTTGAAGCGGGTAATCTCGGATGGGATTGGTCGCCCGAGATCAAATTCTGGGCAGGTCAGAGGTTTTACAAAAGGCATGACATACATATAAATGATTTCTATCCGTTTGATATGAGCGGTTACGGCGGTGGAGTGGAGGATATATCCCTTCCTTTTGACGACGCTAAGCTTGCTGTCGCTTACATCGGCGGCTCAAGTGACAGTTATGAATTTCCCCGCAGGGGAAGGATAGCGAAGAATACGATTGATATGAGAATTTATGATGTGACGGTTCCTTTCGGAAAAGGGATGTTCTGGTTGGCCCCTTCCGGTGTTAAAGGGGACACTTACAGCGATAACGGGACAGATATCAGTTACCCCGGCACCGGGGGGGTGGCTGCGGGATTTATGCATGTCCATAACTATGACCCGACAGGTTATAACCAGATAACAGTTCAATACGGCAAAGGAAGCGGTTCTAATTTCGGGCCCACGCTTCAGGATCCGACCCCAGGACTTAAGGATTCATGGCAATGGAGATTCACGGAAAGTAATGTTATCCAGATTGGCGATCATTTTACGATGATGAGTGATTTCATTTATCAGGTCAAAGATGAGGGGCAGGCCGGTGATTCGAGGATAACGTGGATTTCGGCGGGTGCAAGGCCTATTTATTGTTTTACGGAGAACCTGGCTATTGCATTTGAGGGAGGCCTTGACTATGTGGATAGTGAATTGGGTGGTTATCACGGTTTGTTATATAAATTTACCGTTGCGCCGGAAATAAGGATAGACAATACATTTTTCGGGCGGCCTGTAATCCGGGCTTATTTTACATATGCGGGGTGGACAAATGAATTTAAAGGTCTTGTCGGCGGTTCCGCTTATGAAACCGATAAAGACGGAATATCGGTAGGTGTCCAGGCGGAGGCATGGTGGTAATATACACGGAATAAAAAGCAGATAAGCAAAAGAGATAAACACGAAGAGTTTTAAGCAGTTGTTCTTATATCCGCACAGAGAAATCATTTCCTTTTATGCGGTTTGTGACAACAGATCCCGGAGGTATTTTCGTACCCGGAAAAATCAGGCAGTCCCGAAGCAGGCAATTGTCTCCGATAACACAATCATTTGATATAATGGTGTTTTCCTTTATTTTCGTATTTACCGGAACAACGGAGTTTTTGCCTATATAATAGCCGCCCGGTGTTACAGGCGGCAGAAAATTGTTAATCCATTCAGGATTTTTGGAATATAGCATATCCCTGTTTACACGGAAAAGGTTTACCGGGGTGCCTATATCTGTCCAGTATCCATCAAGCTCATAGCCCATCATTAAAGCTCCGGTTTCCATTAATCTGGGGTATATATCCCGGCAGATGTTGGAAAATTCTGTATTCAGAATATTGAATATTTCAGGGCTTAGAACATGAATTCCCGAGAACATATATTCCGAAGAGGAGCGCTTTTCGGCGGGTTTACCGAGGAATCTTACTATGCGCCCGCCGGCATCCGTTTCAATAATGCCGAATTTTTTCCGGTCCGCGTCTTTTCTCAGAACAAGAGTGCTTAATGCTTTTTTAGTGATATGAAAATTTTTCAGGCGCCTGAAATCGATATCAAACAGTATATCGGAATTTATGACGAAAAAGATGTCGCTTTTGAGGAATTTTGCGGCATTGGCGATTCCTCCGGCGGAACCGAGGAGGGTTTTTTCCCTGATGATTATTATCTCCGCGCCGGCAATGCCGGGTTTTTTTATAATATTTTCTATGATATCCGCATGATGGTATGTATTTATCACGATTTTTGTAAAACCGGATGAGATGAGCCGCTTAATTGTCAGTATGATCAAAGGTATTTCCAGTATGGGCATTAACGGTTTAGGGATGTAATCGGTGATGGGTTTAAGGCGTGTTCCGTAACCCGCCGATAAAAGCATTGCCTGCATAATTATTTATTATTCCTTCCCATAGTTATTTTTTTCGGTGAATTATGTTAAAAAAAGTGATTATATTTTTGTTAAGATGCAGTAAATCCAAAATCCTAAACTCTAAATCCGAAAACTGTTTTGAATTTTGAAAATTAAATTTTTAATATTGTTTGGGATTTCCCCTCTGAAATTGTTATACAATTTCGGGGACTTAGTCCCGGAAATCTTCCAGATTTCACGGGGGATATTCGAATTTAGGATTTGTATGTAAATATACATTTTCCTTTAAGTTTGGGAAAATCCTGCCGATATATTTCCCCAGAATTTCCGCCGCTTCTTTAAGTTCATCATATTTTTTTGAATAACTCCATATATATTCAAATGTCCGGGGCAGAAACCGTTCATACTCTTTTTTATTTTTTACGGTGCTGAGATATCCGAATGTCCCCGCGGCTTTCAAATTTCTCTGGAAAGACATTATATAAAAGATCCGGGTGAAATGGCCGGTATCCGGATTTTTCAGCCCGGCTTTGTCCAGATAATACAGGATTAATTTATCAACAGCTTCCTCGGGAAGCTTGAAATATGAATCTTTAAGCAGGGAACAAAGATCGTATTGCCTCGGGCCCATTCTTGCGTCCTGAAAGTCCAGGATAAAGCCCTGTCCTTTCTTGAAAAAAATATTTCTGCTGTGGTAGTCACGGTGAGTTACAACCCCGGGTTCATTTTCGAGTATCCTGCAGATGCGGGAAAACAGCGATTCCATGGAAAAAAGGTCTTTTTTGCCGATAGTGATTCCCAAGAGGTTTCTGACTGTGTGGATGAGAAAGAAATCAAGTTCCCACATAAGTTTGTTGAAATCAAAAGAATTGGCGAATATAACGGGACAGTCCGGAGATTCTCTGAGATTGTGGATTTTTATCAATTCGTCTATGCATTTTTTATATGGTTCGATGTATCTGCCGGGATGAAGACCGGACAGAAATTTTTCCATGCTGATATCCCCGCAGTCCGACAGGTATATTATGCCTGAATTATAATCGATATCGATGATTTCAGGGACCCGTATTGAATTTTTAAGGAAAAACCTGTTTATCGTAATAAATGGCAGGTTGTGGTCGAAAGGGGAATCGTTCACCATTGCTATTATGGTTTCGGGGATGCCGTTGACCCATAATCTGAAGTAATTCCTATCGGATGCGTCTCCTTTTAATCTGACGGACCTTGCCACGGGATGTTGGAGCTTTTTTTCTGCCGCGAAAATCAGCTCTTTTTCAGTTAAGCTCATAGCTTTCTCCCTCGTGCGGGACGATGGAGTTGTTAATTCCTCCGGCAGACAGGTGTTTTGCGAAAGAGAGAGATTGATCCTCATCGCCGTGCACAAGAAAAAATGATTTTGTGTTTGAATTCACCGCTTTTGCATATGACAGGAGTTCATTTTTATCCGCATGGGCGCTGAAAGCGTTTTCGACGATAATCTCGGCTTTCAATTCATATTCTTCACCGAAGATTTTTATTCTGGGCGCTTTTTCGACTATTTTCCTTCCCAGCGTGTCGGGCGCGCAAAATCCAACCATCATTATTGTGTTTTTGGGGTTATTCACGTTGTTTTTCAGGTGATGCAGTATCCTGCCGCCTTCGCACATCCCCGAAGAGCTGATAATTACACAGGGTTTGTTAAAGTTATTCAGTTGTTTGGATTTTTCGGTTTCCCTTATATATTCACAGTTTGCGAAACCGAACGGATTTTCGTTTGATAATATATAACTGTACACGTCCTTGTTATAACATTCCGGGTGTATCCTGAATATTTCCGTTGCGTTGACAGACAAAGGGCTGTCGACAAAAATGGGAATCTCCGGAATTTTCTTTTTTGTCGTGAGTTCATGCAGGAAATAAACAACCTGTTGTGTCCTTCCCACCGAAAAGGAAGGGATGATAACCTTTCCGCCGCGTTTGTAAGTATTGTTTATCACTTCGGCAAGCCTGGGCGCGATGTTGTCTATGGAATGGTGTGTCCTGTCGCCGTAGGTTGTTTCCATAATTACATAATCCGCCCCCGGCACGATTTCCCTGTCTCTTAATATAGGCATGTGTGTTCTGCCGAGATCTCCGGTGAATAGGATTTTGCAGTCTTTCCCGTTTTCTTTGATTGTCAGTTCCGTAATAGCGGAGCCGAGAATATGACCGGCGTCGTGAAATTTCAGTTTTATTCCGGTTGCTATGAGAAATTCCCTGTGATAGTTTATGGAAATGAACCTGTGCATTGCTTTTTCGGCGTCTTCAAATGTGTAAAGGATCTTAAAAGGCCGTTCTCCTTTCGATTCCCTTTTTCTGTTTACATATTTGATGTCGTTTTCCTGCAGATGCGCGCTGTCCTGCAGGAGTATCCCTGCCAAATCGCGGGTCGCGTATGTGGAAAAGACCGAACCGTTGAAACCCTGCTTGCATAGGCCCGGGATATTTCCGCAATGGTCTATGTGCGCGTGTGATAAAACAACGACATCTATTGATGAAGGGTCGAATGGAAAATTCTTATTCTTATTATAAGTCGCTTCTCTTTTACCCTGAAAAAGCCCGCATTCAAGCAGTACTTTTTTTCCGTTTGCCTCTATCAGGAATTTCGAACCTGTTACCGATCTCACGCCTCCGAAAAAAGTTAATTTCATCGAATCCTCCGATGTTGTTGGGTAATCAAAGATACAAGACATAAGATAATACCCGGTAATTGTATCAAAATATCGAAATGATTATCATATAAAAATGTTTTATTTCCGGTTTATTCCGGTTGTGTGGCCCTGATTCATTTATAAATTTTGCATTTGTTGTCCATTATTTTTAATAAAAATACTTTTCAGTTAAAAATTTGATATTTATTGAGAATGATAATATGTTGTGCTGCAGTAAGTAGCGTATATATGACACCGCGCGATTTAAAAAAATACCTTGAATTATTCTACGGGTTTGTTACAATACGGCGAGTATTGTGTAAAATCATTTATTAAAAGGGATTCGGGAATAGTTATTTTATCGGAAGCCGTTATTTTTGAAAGAGTTACGTATATCTACGGATAAGCGCGCCGGATTTACTGATATTACCGCTGAGATTCGCTCCGTTGTGGGGAATTCGGGGGTTAAAGACGGGCTATGTATTGTTTTTATACCTCACACGACGGCAGCGGTAACTATAAATGAAAACGCTGATCCCGATGTGCAGGAAGACATACTTGATTTTTTGAATGACAGGATCCCTGAACGCGGCTCATACAGACATGCTGAGGGAAATTCGGACGCGCACATAAAGTCTTCCCTGTTGGGAACCAGTTTGAATGTCATTATAAAAGATGCGAGTCTTGTTTTAGGCACATGGCAGGGAATATATTTTTGTGAGTTTGACGGGCCGAGGGAACGGAAAGTCTGGATTGATGTTATCGGTAAATAGCCAAAACAAAAAATGGAGATAGGATGAAAAGATATTCTGTATATGAAGGCAAGTATCCCCGGGAAGTATTATTGCTTAAGTCGTTTCCATGCGGTTTTAAAGGCTGTTCTTTCTGCGACTGCGCTTCGGAGCATTCAAAGAGCGAAAAAGAGATAATAGAACTGGCTTCGACAGAACTTGATAAGGTTACGGGCGTGTTCAGAAGGATTGAAGTGCTGAATTCAGCTTCTTTTTTTGATTTTCCCGTACAGGTCTGGCAGATGATAAAAGACACGGTCGAGCGCCGGGGGATAGAAGAGCTGATAGTAGAGGCAAATTGGAACTATAAAAAAAGATTTAAGGAAATAATAGATTTTTTTAATTGTAAAATCAGGGTAAAAGTCGGAGTTGAGACATTTGACCATAAAATAAGAAAATCCGTAATGAAGAAAGAGATAGAATTTACCGGGCCCAAAGAAATAATCAAGTTTACCGATTCCATAAGACTGCTGGTCGGCCTCAGGGGGCAGACTCAAAAAAGCATAAGAAACGATATATCTATAGCGCTGTCCTATTTTGATTATGTAAGCGTGAACCTTCTTCATAAGAACAGGAAAACAAGCTCCAGGCACGATTCGAAGCTTATCGAATGGTTTAACGAGGAGTATAAAGACCTTCATGTTGTGCCGGGCGTTGAAGTGCTTACACAGAGAGTAGACCTTGGAGTCGGCAGGAAAACTCTCTTTCAGCAGTAAGAACTATTTCTTTTCATCAAGTTTTTTCCTGAATATTAATCCGCGGCATATATTTTCCGCGCCTTTTGTTGTCCACTTCCGGGGAAAATCCCTGCATTGTCCAGGCCTTGCGCCGTAAATACCGCAGAGAGACCCCTCCAGGAATACGCATTCCCCGCATGCTTTTTCCTTAAGGCTTAAACCCTGGCGGTTTCCGGTTAATCTTGTAAATGATTCGATGAAGGTTTTTTCGCTGATTTTCAAAAAGTCAGCCATTCTCTTTATATCATTGTCCGTCACATGGACATAACCGTGCCACCGGCAGCATTCTCCGCACTTTACACAGATAAAAGGAATCTCTGTCATACGCTTAGATTATAGCCGAGAGACCCGCTCTTTCGGAATATAAAAGTAAGCAGCCCGGGAAATACATGGGATTGACAAAATGCGAAGACTGTGGTATATAACCGGTATATGTCATATGCTATATGTAATTAACCAGAGATAATATAATTGGTTTATAATTGGTGTTATTATGATACCGGGAGGGAAATGATGAAAAAGGTTGTTTTTTGTCTGGTTGTGTTTTTTTTGGCGGGAAGCGCCTGTGCCGTTGTGGTGGACGATTGTGAAGATGGAGATTATTCCGGTCCGGAATGGTGGATGTTCGACAAAATCACTCCACAGGTTGTAAAGAACAGCGATGGGGAAAAAAGCAAAGGGAAATATTCTCTTGAAATTACGGGTGAAGTCCGGGGATGGTACAGCGGGGGCATAGGCATGTATGTTGCCGATAAGGCTGATTGCGAAAAAACCGGCAGTATGATTTTGGATGTTTATGGTTACGGGAAGGATTCAGGGCAGATAAAGATTGAGGTTACGGATGACGACAATTTGAACTGGGACTGCGAACAGGATGATAATTATAAATTAATTAAAGATGACCAGCTTGTATATCAGTTTCCGGTTAATTGGGAAGGCTGGAAGACTGTGAAAATACCCCTGTCCAAATTCAAAGATTCCAATCCGGGTATAGGAGATGACGAGTTCAATCCGGAAAAAGGGGATGGCAGTTCGGGCGGTCTTCTCCAGTTCAATATTATATTCATAGGCGCCAAATCTTCAGGTGCTGTGCATGTGAAGATAGACAATATAGTTTTCGAGTAACAGTTGTCCTTTTTTTGCGCCGGAGGGTATACGCATATTTGCCTTCCGGCATTTTTTTATTTGAATTTTTTCATATTATGGTAGAATTAGCGAAATTAAGGCTATGTTATGAAAAAAACAGTTATAGTTGTCATCTTACTTTTGATTCTTTTTTATGTTTTTTATGATACCATAGCTTTGTCGATTGAAGAATTTATCATGCGGCATAAAGATGCCTTCTGGGCTCCCGCCGCGCTCTATAAGATTGCCGGTTTATCAATGTTTATATTAAAATACGATATCGCTTTGAGTTCTTACAGCAAAGCGGTAGATACATTTCCATTATATTCATTAAGTGATGAGTCCCTTTACAAAATAGCCCTCATATACGAAAAGCAGCAGAGATGGAAAGATGCCGTATCGTGTTACAAGCGGTTTATGGCAAAATATCCAAAACATGAATGGGCTCCCGAAGCTGGCGAGAAAATCGAAAAAATAGAAGGTATTTACCTGAAATGAAAAAAATAATTATTTTTATGTTGATAATTTTTCTTTCCGGATCGGCTTTTGCCACCGAGTACACTCTTTACAAGAAGATGGGATTGACAAATCCCAAGTGGGATCTCGATGTCGAAAAAGGCTTTAACCGCTATGAGACTTTCCGCTATGACGAGGCTATGACATATCTCGAAAGGGCTGTGAACAGCGGATGTGATGACGGGCTTGTGTTATACAGGCTGGCGGCGTGCTATGCCAATGATGAGCAGTATAAAAAATCCATCGAATATTTTAAAAGGTCGGTAAAATCACTGCGTTCAAGGTATACAAAACACAGGTATTATTCAGACGCGTATTACAATCTGGGCAGCGCCTATATGAGGCTGAACGATCTGGAGTCAGCCGCTTCCCAGTATGAAGAATCTATAAGGATAAACCCGAAAAATTTTAACGCGTTGAAGGGGCTTGGTTTTGTCTGTTATGAAAAAGGGAACCTGAACAAGGCCGCTAAATATTTCAGGGATGCGCTTAATATCAATCCGAAAGATTCTTCTTCTTTGCTGAAACTGGCAACCATTCACAGAAGGCTGAAGGAAAATGACAAGGCGCTTTCATATCTTAATGAAGCCTTAGAATGCAATCCGAATTCATATAAGGTATATGTGAGCATGGGAGTTACATACGATGCGTTGGGGGACATTGATAAATCCATAGAATGTTTTAAGAAAGCATTGGAATTGAAAGAAGACGCTTTGACATATTCATACCTGGGGATAGCTTATATGAAGAAAAATAATTTTCAGGAAGCTGAAAGTTATTTCCTGAAAGCCGAGAAGATAAATCCTACGCTGAAAGAAGCGCTTTTCAACCTTGGCCTGTTATATTTCAATAACTCGGAGTTTGATAAGGCGAGGGAGCAATATGAGCTGGCCCTGCGGGAATATCCCGATGACATAGCCGCCCTTTCGATGTTGGGTATAATAGAGGAGAAAGCCGGAAATTTCGATAAGGCCGTGGAATGTTATCAAAAGGCCCTTTCTGTTGATAAAACGATTCCTGTGATACATCTTAATCTTGCCAATATAAATTTTGAATTGAAAAAATGGGATACGGCCGTGAGCCATTATCGCGCTTTTATAAAGTATTCGAAAGATACAACTATGAATAAAGAGGTTGAGCAGAAAATATCAGAGTGCGAAAAAATGTTAAGCGGCGACGGCCGGAAAAGCGATGAGTTATAATTTTCCCTGTAAAAGGAGGAATATATGGTCGGTAAATTTATAACGGAGTTTATGAATAAATATAAAGATACCGGGTTGACATTTGATGATGTTTCTTTGATTCCGCAGTATGCCGATTTCCTCCCTTCCCAGGCTGACATCAGGACAAAAGTGGCTAAGGATATGACCCTTAATATACCTTTTATAAGCGCGGCTATGGATACAGTGACGGAATACAGGATGGCCATAGAGATGGCTAAGATGGGAGGAATGGGCATTATCCATAAGAATTTGTCATCTGAAGAACAGGCAAAGAATGTCGGGAGGGTCAAGCATTACCTGAACGGACTGATAGCGGACCCGATAACATTCAGGGAGAACCAGAGAGTAAAGGATATTATAGAGGAAAAGAAGAAACACGGATACTCTTTCAACGGTTTCCCCATTGTCGATGATGATGACAATCTGAAAGGCATAATTACGGCAAGGGATTTTAAATTTCTCAGGAATAAAAACTGCAGGGTTAAAGACGCCATGACAAAGAAAGTTATTTCGGCGCCCCACAGTATAACTATTAATAATGCTTTTGAAATAATGCTTAAGAACAGGATAGGGAAATTGCCCATAGTTAAAAATTCAAAGCTGGTCGGATTATACAGTTTCAGCGATGTGAAGTCGATAATAGAGCACATGGAGCCTCTTTATAACAGGGATAAGAAACACAGGCTCAGGGTCGGAGCGGCCATAGGCCCGAGAGATTATCAGAGGCTTGAATTACTTTATGAAAACGATGTGGATATTGTGGTTATTGATACGGCGCACGGACATTCCAAAGGTGTTGTTGAAATGACGAAGTATGTTAAGAAAAAACACCCGTCACTGAGTGTTATGGCCGGAAACATAGGTACGGAAGATGCGGCCAGAGACCTTATAAAGGCCGGCGCGGATTCTGTTAAAGCCGGTATCGGGCCGGGCTCTATATGTACAACAAGAGTGATAACGGGTATCGGTGTTCCTCAAATAACGGCTGTCTATAACTGCGCCAGGGCCGCTAAGGGTTTTGTTCCTGTTGTTTCGGACGGAGGTATAAGGAACTCCGGAGATGTTCCCAAGGCGCTTGCCGCAGGGGCTTCCTGTGTAATGATGGGCTCCACATTGGCCGGTACGGGCGAAAGCCCGGGAGAAAAGATTATACACGAGGGAAGGCAGTATGTTGTATATAGAGGTATGGGTAGTATAGAAGCTATGAAAACCGCCGCCGGGAGCAGAGAAAGATATGCCCAGTACGATGTCTTAAATTCCGATAAACTTGTTCCGGAGGGAGTTGAAGGATTAGTGCCTTTTGCGGGTTCCGTTGAACAGGTTATCAGCCAGTTTACGGGCGGATTGAGGTCATCTCTCGGTTATAACGGCTGTAAAACAATCAAGGAGCTTCAGAAAAAATCGCGGATGATAAAAGTAACGCAGGCGGGCGTCAGAGAAGCTCATCCTCATGATGTGAAAATAATAAAAGAGGCGCCTAATTACAGGACTTAAAACTCAGCATAATCCAGGCCTATATCCTTGTTTTCCTGCAGCCTTTTTTTCATCTCTTCAAATTTCTTTTCACAGAAGTGTATTACTGAAAGCTGGTCATCGGTCGCAATCCGGATATACTGTACACCTACCTGGTAAAAATCCTGTTTTGTTGTATCTTTATCGCATCTTGTTACTTTTACCTGGCAGTTGATAGGTTTGTAACCGCCCGGGAGCCTGATCTCAGAATCAAATACGGTATTTAATCCTATATATTCGGGACTGAGGAACATTAAACCTGTTCCGCTGATATTTTTTGTAAGAACACAGCGGGGTTGGTTTAAAAACCCTTTTTTCCTGCCGGGGTTCCAATATTCAAAGTAACATTTTTCTTTTATCGACAGATTGATTCTCGCGTACCTGCGGCGTTCGAATATCACTTGTTGTCACTCCTTAATTTTTGTACAATCATTATATCATTTGGGATTTATAAAACAAAATAAATATGATTTCCTGTCCTGTTTGCGGCAAAAATTTTAATATTTCGGGTGAAGGCATTTTTGAATGTCCCGCCTGCCTTTCCGGGTTTTCCGTTCGGCTTCTTTCGGGGTTCAATGTCTGGGACAGACGGCGTGAAACGGGCTTTTTCAGGGCTTTTACAATTTCTGTATGCAGGATTACGGCGGAACCGTTTATCTTCTTCAATGCCGTAAAGACTGAATCATCCGTATGGCCGGCCTTTCTATTCTGTTTTATGGTGTTTTTTTCGGCCGCGCTGATAAAATTTGCCGCCTATGAGGTGCCGGCTTTTCTCGGTTTATCCTTCCTTGCCGGTCCGGCCGAGCATCTGCCGGAATTTTTATTCAGGATATCCTCGGCTCTTATACAGCCGCTGAAAATGCTCTTAATAACCGTATTCAAGGCATCAGCGCTTCATATTTGTATTATTCTTTTCGGCGGGAAAGGTTCTGTGGGGTCGACTTTCAGGATAGTTTTATATTCATCTGTCGCATATTTTGCGCTGTTGATTCCGGTTGTGGGCGCATTGGTAAGCCTGTGTTGGGAGATATGGCTTTATATGGAAGGCTTTCATGTAGCGCATAACATACCGCGGTCCCGTTCCGCGTGGGCGGTTATGTTTCCGATACTGGTGTTTATGTTATTTGTGATTTTAGGACTGCTGGTGTTTTTTTCGCTGACCATCTAATCTTTTAAGCGCTCCGGAAATTTCCGTTATGTCCTTTATGATTTCGTCTATATGCGGTTCTTTCTGTTTTTCGCCTACCAGAATGGTCTTCATATTAAGTTTTTTTGCCGTCAGCAGGTTTTGGGTCAGGTCATCTATCATGATAAAATCACCGGTTGCCCGTCCTATGTCCTCCGCGACTTTCAGGAACGCTTCGGCGGCGGGCTTGCAGTTGAAATTCATAAATTCTATCCCGTATATTTTCCTGAAGCATTCAGAAATATTAAGGGCTTTGAGGATTCTGGAAGCGTAGCTTTCAAGCCCGTTTGTAAATATATATTTAAAGTTCGGGATTTTAAGCAGGATACGCCTGAGTTTTTTCGCGGGGTTCAACATTTTTTCTATATCGAAATCATAAACATATTTTAGATAACCCGTTACATCAAACCCGGGGTACTCTTTTATCAGTCCTGTCAGAGAGAGCCCGTATTCCCTGTAAAAACCATGTCTTAACCTTTCCGCCTCTTTTACGCTGATCTTAAAATATCCGGCCAGAAAATCCGAAATATTCCGGTCAATCCTTTTTAACACGCCCGCCTCTCTGGGATACAATGTGTGGTCAAGGTCAAATAGCAGGACGGCATTTTTATTCTTCATAATTTTTCCTGAAATCATTTACAAGGATATGCGCCTGCCTGGCCGGTTCGGGTATCCTGTAACGTTTTGCGCTTATAAGGGTTGTCTTAACCGCGTTCTTCAGCGAAATCAAATTTTCGGTTTCACTTGTTTAATAGAATAGATAATTTTCTGATATGTTCGGGTGTGGTGCCGCAGCACCCGCCGACTATAAGTGCGCCTGCTTTAAATATAAGAACTGCTTTCGATGCGAATTCTTCGGGCGACTGCCTGTAAAACGTCTGTCCGTTTTCATACCGGGGAAGCCCCGCGTTGGGTTCAGCCATAACCGGCAGGGAAGTTAATGCCGCGATTCTTTCGACTACCTTGAGTATGTCATTCGGCCCGGTTCCGCAGTTAACGCAGATGATACTTGTCCCGCATTCTTCGGCCCGGATTACAAACGTCTTGATGTCAACCCCCATAACAGTATGGTAATCATCCCTGTTAACATCCTTTGTGAATGACATGGAAGCGATTACCGGAAGTTTTACGGAAGCCGCGGCTTCTACGGCCACGGCGAGTTCGTTAACGTCTGTCATTGTTTCAATGATTATGGCATCTGAGCCGGCATCCGCGAGAGATTTTGATTGCAGGTAAAATATTTCACGGAATTCTTCCTTTGAACAGGTTCCCAGAGGTTCGAGGAGTTGTCCGGTCGGACCTATGCCGCCTAAAACCGCTGCCCTGCCGGAAGCCGCCTCAATAGCGATTCTTACAGCTTCTCCGTTGATAATATCGGCCTTATCCTGCAGATTGTAATTCCTGAGTTTTAGCAAATTGCCGCCGAATGTATTGGTTATTATCATTTGAGCTCCCGCATCAATATACGAGGAATGGATATCTTTGATAATGAGAGGTTTTTCAATATTCCAGAGTTCGGGGCATTCCCCGGCTTTAAGGCCGCGGTCTATTAACTGGGTTCCCATTGCGCCGTCGCAGATAAGTTTTTTGCCTGTTTTTAATAATTTATCGAATTTCATTGAAATAAATCCTTTTTCTATAATTCCTTTTTTAACTACAGATAACACACCCGCCTGCCGGCGGGTCGGCAGTTAAATAGTTCAGGATTTCACTTTTATTTCTTAACTGCTCAACTATTTTTATCTGTGATTATCTGTGGTTTTAAAATATGGTCTTATTCTTTTTTTTTTGCTTCGGGTTTACTCCTTATATCCTTCCGGATTTTTCCTGTGCCAATTCCACGCCGATGAGATTATTTTTTCGATAGAAGCGTATTCAGGTTTCCACCCGAGTTTTCCCGATATTTTTTTCGAATTGCCTACCAGCGCGGGAGGATCTCCTTCTCTTCTCCCTGTTTTGACTGTTTTAATCTTTTTCCCGGTAACGGCCTCCGCGGCTGTTATTACTTCTTTAACGGAATACCCGTTGCCGTTGCCGAGGTTGTAGCAATCCGAAAAATTACTTTCCATTGCGAGTATATGAGCCCGGGCAATATCCGATACATGAATATAATCTCTTATGCACGTTCCGTCGGGTGTGTCATAATCCGCGCCGAATATCCCGAGATTTTTTCTTTTTCCCGCGGCGCATTCCAGAATAAGAGGGATAAGATGTGTTTCCGGCCTGTGGTCCTCCCCGAGTTTTTCGGTGGCTCCGGCCGCGTTGAAATACCGCAGAATGGAATATTTGATTTCGTATGCGTCGGCATACCACACCAGGGCTTTTTCAAAAGCGAGTTTTGTTTCGCCGTACGGGTTTACAGGCAGCTGTTTCTCATCTTCACTGATGGGAATGTCTCCGGGAATCCCGTAGGTGGCGCAGGAAGATGAAAAGATAAATTTTTTCACTTTGTGCCGGACACACTTATTCAACAGCATCAGGCTGTATAATACATTATTTCTGTAATACTTTACGGGGTCTTTTACGGACTCCCCCACATAGCAGTTTGCCGCAAAATGCATTACGGCGTCGATTTTGTTTGCCGTAAAAACGGCGCTGAGCTTTTGTTCGTCCGCGATATCGGCGATTATTAAATCGCATTGTTCGGGAACGGCGGCTTTATGTCCTTCAGAAAGATTGTCGACCACGATTACATTGTGATTTGATTTCACAAGCAGTTCCGCTGTCACACTGCCTATATAGCCGGCGCCGCCGGTAACTAACACGTTCATAATTTTCTCCAAATATGTGTTGCTCTAAGGTAAGAAAGGATTTTACCATAGTGTTGAGCGCCGGCAAAAATATTTTTATTTTCTTTGTTACGGAAAGCGGAATTTATTGACACGCTTTTTTTGAGGTGATACACTTTCGCTATTCCGGGGATAAATCCGGTCTTATGATGTTATGTTGGATATAAAGGCGGTTTAAGGTGAAAAAACTTCTTGTTATTCTTATAATTTTAAATTTTATTACGGTATCGGGTTGTTCTACATGGGGTTCGGGTTCGAAAAAGGGAAGCTCAGATTATCAACAATCTACAATCGGCCTTGCTCTTTCCGATTCCTTGAAATTCGATGATGTTCCCGTTCCGTCAGGGTTCCAGTTAAACATTAAAGACTCATTTGCCTTTCAGAATAATACCATGAGAGTTGGGGTTCTGCTGTACAGGGGAAAGGCCCTCCCGCAGGACATCATAAATTTTTATAAGGAGCAGATGCCCTTGTATAACTGGAAGATTTTGAATGTTATTGAATACGAGAATATTCAGATGCTTTTTGAAAAATCGGATGAAACCTGTGTTATAACACTTATCCCGGGCAGGACAAATTTAATGAAAATCAGTGTTGCTCCGAAGAGCAAAACCCGTTAGAGAACCATATTATCTCAACAGCGCGTGGATTGCTACATTTGAAAAGAAGTAATTCTAATGAGGTAAGCACAAATGAGATATAAACGCCATAAAATCAAGATAACAAGAGAAGCCCTGAAACATGACGGCTTTGTTGATTTTATCAGCAAATGTGTTGGATTATACAACACTTATAAAACAAAAATTCTTATTGTTGTCTGTTTTTTGGGAGTGGCGCTTCTTTCAGGGTTTACGTATTGGTTTTACCTTGAAAAGCAGAGTGATAATGCGTCTTTTGCTCTGTATAAAGCTGCCAATGGAGAAGAGCTGGAGGCTGTTTTTAACCGTTTTTCCGGCACGGATTCCGGTAAAATAGCGCTTTATTTATCTGCGACATCGTATGTTAAGACCGGTGATGCCCAAAAAGCCCTGCAGTTATTTGAGAAGTTTATAGACCGCTACTCTTCGAATTATCTTATACCGGATGCCATGATTGCCGTTTCTTGTATCAAGATTGATGCGGGCAAACGGGGTGAAGCGTTAGCCATACTGGATAAATTGGTTGACAGGTATCCGTTCAGTTATGTGACCCCGGAGGCGTTAGCATATAAAGGAATGATACTTGAAGAAGAGGGCGAGTCGCATGAGGCATTAATACAGTATAAGAAAATAGCCGAAACATATCCCGGCAGTTTTTGGGTTAATGATGCCGAACAAAAGATTTCGATTTTAAGCTCAAACCTGAAGCTGTAAGGGGCAGAGAAAAAAAAGTAAAAAAAAGTTGACTTACAGTGTGTTTTTTCGGTAGAATTCTGGAAAATTTAGGATATAGGTTTATATAAGCGTAAAGTTTTCAGGTTTTACGGAGAGGTTGTTCTTTATAATAATGTGTTTTGCGCCGTAGGTAATTTTAATAGTTTAATTCGCGAGCTGCGGGAAGGAGGCGATGTTAAATAAATAGCGGCTGGGATTACCGAGACGGTGTTGAAATAGATAGAATATCGAGATTAAGCCGGAGTCATTCGATTTGATGGCTTCGTTTTTTGAGTGCGAGTTGCACTAAATTTGGAGGTTAATTAATGAAGAAATTTCTATTAGCATCTTTGGCGCTGATTTTCGTTCTGTCATCTGCAGCGATTGCTGAAGTTCAGAACGTTAAAGTCGGCGGCGAAATCAGGGTCCGCGGTTATTATGAAGATAACAGGACAGACCTTTCTACAGAAAACAAATTCCCCGGCACCAGGCCGACCGACGCATGGATGTATCGTTGGAATCCACGGGATGAACAAATCCCTAACGATACCCAGAGCGCTCAGCACTGGAGTGACACGGAGAGTTACATCCTTCAGAGAACTCAGGTATATGTAGAAGCCGACCTTACTGACAATGTTCTTGTACGTGTAACATTGGAAGCAAACGGCGCCTGGGGCTCAAATGATGGCGATGATAACGCAAATTCTCCTTTAAGAGGCGGAACAGAGAACTGGAATGCAGGAATTGTTGAAGCATGGCTGCAGGTATCAGAGCTCTATTATTCTCCTCTTACAATCAAGGTCGGACGTCAGTACCTTAATTATGGTACAGGCTTGATAATCAGCGACAAGGAAAAATTCTGGAACTTCGACGCTGTTAAAGCGGTTCTTGATTTCTATCCTTGGACACTGGACCTTATCTATGCAAAACTTGCTGAAAATACGGACAGAGAATTCCAGGTTCGTAACAGCAATACAAACGCTATTATGGATACCCGAAGAGACTGGGATCTTTATGGCGCAAACCTGAGATATTCTGCTGATTTCTGGAATATTGAAGCTTATATATTCGCAACGCAGAATACAACAGACACCAGCCACTATGCTAATGACCCTCTGAGGGTTGCTTACACCTCTTATACTAACGGCGTAGGCTGGGCAGATACTAACGGAAGGCTTGTTCCCAATGATTTATGTCCTTCCGTAGTTGGTATCCGTGGTGATGTTCGCCCTGTAGAACAGCTTGATGTCTGGGGTGAATTTGCATATGAATTCGGTACACGCGGCAGTATAGCCCGCTGGGCTACCGGTAACGACAGAACAATCCAGAACCCGCTTGAAGAAACAGATGAGATCGAACTTTCAGCGTTTGCTGTTGACTGCGGTTTAACCTATACATTTGACTGGACATGGGAACCTGCAGTTACTCTTGCATACACATACGCGAGCGGCAGTTCGGATAATGTAATAGAAGAAACAGACAGCGCCGGCAACAGAATCAGACATTGGGACAAAGAAAGCCACGCTTTCTATCCTTTGTTTGACTACGACTATTATGGATACGCATTTTCACCAATGCTTTCAAACATCCATATTTTCAATGCGGGAATTAGCCTTCTTCCTCTTGAAAATGTAGAATTAGTCGTTGATTATTATCACTATGAACAAGCAAGGACTAACCAGAATGAACTCGGCGCGTCAGCCGGACTTTATCCTGTAGTTGGAAACCCATTCATGGATAACGGTGGCGTTTCTGCTCCTACTAACGGGAAAGAAAAGAGCCTCGGCGATGAAATCGATGTAACTGTTAACTACGACTACTCGGAAGATGTAAGCGTTCAGCTTATTGCCGCTTATTTCATACCTGGTGGCGCATTTGACAACGTAACCGATGAGAAAGAAGTGATAGAAGTACGTGGAGAACTTAAGGTTAATTTCTAACCTGAGTTAAAAAATATGGGAAGCCCCCGGTTCTTCCGAACCGGGGGCTTTCTTTTATTGACACTGTAAAAAGCATCTGATAAGATTCGCGGTGATTTTTTTTATGAAAAATGACATAGAAAAAATAATATTTTCACGCTCTGAAATAGCGGCAAAAATCAGGGGACTTGTCCGGAATATAATGAAAGATTTTAAGCGTGAAAAGGCGTTCGTGATGGTAGCTCTTTTAAAAGGCAGTGTGATTTTCCTTGCGGATTTAATAAGGCAGATTGACAGATCAGTTGAGTTCGATTTTATAGGCACCTCAAGTTATAAGGGGGGCACTATTTCAGAGGCTTCTGTGGAAATATATAAAGATCTGGTCTTTGAAGTAAAAGGAAAATCCGTGATACTGATTGACGATATACTCGATACGGGAAAGACCGCGAAAATTGTAATGAAGCATTTGCTCGATAAGGGAGCCAAGCAGGTTAAATTATGTGTTCTTCTTGACAAGCCTTCAAGAAGGGAAGTGGACATAAAAGCGGATTATGCGGGTTTTACGATAGATGATGTTTTTGTTGTGGGTTATGGCCTTGATTTTAAAGATAAATACAGAAACCTTCCATATATAGCCGTATTGAAGAAAAAACATTATAATTAAATTTTTCGGTTGCCCTCTCGTCTAATGGTAGGACGGCTGACTCTGGATCAGCTGGTCGTGGTTCGAATCCACGGGGGGCAGCCAACTAACTGCAAAGCAGTAAGTTGGCGGAGAATCGAAAATAGAAAATAGAAAGTAGACAAAAAAATTCGATTCGGTCAAATATCGATTCTCAATTTTCAAAATCATGGCTTTTATTTTCGAAAAATTAGATGTTTACAAAAAGTCAGTTGATTTTGCAGACAAAGTTTGCGAATTAACAAGTAGTTTTCCTAAAGGTAATTATTACCTATCCGACCAGCTTAATCGTGCAGCTTTATCAATTTCAACTAACATTGCTGAAGGGAATGGGAGATATCACAAGGGAGATCGCACCAATTTCTTTAGAATTGCGCGCGGTTCGGCATTTGAATGTGTCCCGATTCTGGAAGTTGGCCGGCGAAAAAAATTAGTATGTGATTCCGATGCTCAGGAATTGAAAAAAGATTTGGAAGATATCTGTAAAATGCTTTCAGGCCTTATAAAATAGACACTAATTCCACCCGGCTTTTAAATTCCCTTCAAAAAAATACTGCCTGCGTGTTATAATCTGTTTATGATACTGACATTGTTTGTTTATAATCTGGTTTTGGCGCTGATAATTATTGCGCTTGCCATCCCTTTATATATGGAAAAAATACACATTAACCGCTGGTACGGGGTAAGACTGCCGAAATCTTACGAATCGGAGCAGAACTGGCACAGGATAAATAAATTATGGGCGAAAAAGGCGTTTCTCTGGTCTTCCATTTATATACTGGCGGACATAATCATTTATGTTCTCGGTATTCTGCTGACTCCTCAGAATGAACTTGTATTTATTCTTTTGTTTTCGTTGCTCCCTGTTATGATAGCGGCTATGCTGTTTATAGCGGCGATTATTATATCGTCAAAAATAATTTAGTATATTGTTCTGTCCTCTTTCAGGTACATTTTATTTGAGCGTGCAAGATATGAAAAAGACAGTTGTTATAGTGGATGATGAGCCGGATATACTTGAGCTTGTCGCGCTGCATCTTAAAAAGTCCGGTTTTGAGACAAAAGGTTTTTTGGAACCCGAAAGTTTCCTGAATTTTGTCCAATCCCGGAAACCCGACCTTATTGTTCTTGACCTTATGCTTCCCCACACGGACGGATTTGATATCTGCAAAAAGCTTAAAAGAGATGAAAATTTATCCGATGTTCCGGTTATAATGCTTACGGCCAGGGGGGAAGACACCGATAAAATACTTGGACTTGAGCTCGGCGCCGATGATTATGTGACAAAGCCCTTTTCTCCGAAGGAGCTTGTCGCGAGAGTAAAAGTCGTGCTTAGAAGAACCGAAAAAGGAGAAAAGACACGGGATGATGTTATACATATCGGCGGAATTATGGCTATTGACCCGGGAAAATATCAGGTCAGGGTTGAGACCCGGAAGGTTGAGCTTACGTCAACCGAATTTAAGATTCTGATGCTTTTGGCTTCTAGAAGCGGCCGTGTTTTTTCCCGCGAGCAGATACTGGACCATCTCTGGGGGAATGAAAAAGCGGTAATTGACCGGACGGTGGATGTCCATATAAAAAACCTGAGGGAAAAACTGGGCAGCGCCGGTAGTTTTATTAAAAATATGCGCGGAATCGGGTATAAAATAGAAGAATGAGAAAACCGATTTTCCTTAAATTATTTATAAGTTATGTTGTTCTTATTTCTTTGTTTTCGTTCCTGATGCTTTTTATTTCGTTTGAAATCGCCAAAAAGAATTACATAGACACTCTTACGGAAGACCTTGGCAAAATCTGTTTAGCGCTTGAAGATAAAGTTTTGGCCCTTGTAAAATCGAAACGCGAAAAAGAATTAAACCGCATAGTAAAAGAATTCTCTCCGAAAATCGGGACCAGGATTACAGTTATCGGCAACAACGGCGTTGTGATTGCGGATTCCGAAGAAGACCCTTCCGTTATGGAAAACCATAAGAACAGGCCTGAATTGAAAAAAGCGTTAAAAGGCAGGGAGGGAATGTCCATACGGTTCAGTGCTACAGTCAAGGAGGAAATGCTGTATGTCGCGGTTCCTGTGGAAGCGGACGGCGAGATTATTGCGGCAATAAGGGCAAGCCTGTTCCTGAAAGACATTAAAGGCATCCTGGCGAATTTAAGAAAAAAAACGATAGAAGTGACTTTGATTGTCGGTTTGATCGCTCTTGTTTTCAGTTTGATATTTTCGGCCAGAATAGTTAAACCCGTAAAAGAACTGTGCAGGGCGGCCGGCAAGGTTGCTTCGGGCGATTTTAGCTCAAAGGTGATTCTGGACAGGGATGATGAACTAAAAGACCTGGCAGTGAGTTTTAACCATATGACCGACCAGATAAAAAGCCTGTTTCAGCAGTTGACGGGACAAAAAGACGAACTGGACAATATAATAGCATCTATAACGGAAGGTCTTTTAGTCCTTGGTATTGACGGGACGATTCTTCTTGCAAACCAGACATTTAAAAAGATTATAGGCACAGAAGGGTTTAAGGGCAGGTTTTACTGGGAAATAATAAAAGAGCCGGATTTTGCGGAATTGATAAAAATTATTGTCAGAAAAAGGAATAATATTTCGAAAGAGATTTTGCTGAAGGATAAAACCTTCTTATGCAGTGCCGCTTTCCTTGAGGCAAAAGAGGAAATTGTCATAGTGTTTTATGATTTGACACAGATCAGGGAGCTTGAAAAGATTAAAAAGGATTTTGTGATAAACGTATCGCATGAGCTTAAAACGCCGCTTACATCCATAAAAGGCTATGTGGAAACGCTTGAAGAAGATCCCTCCAAAGAAAACCTGAAATATTTAAGTGTTATAAGAAGGAATACGGAAAGGCTTATAAATATTGTCAAAGACCTGCTTGTGCTTGCCGAGCTTGAAGAGGGAAAAGAAAAATTTGAGTTCAAAAAGATAAATATCTCGGGGCTGGTCAAAGGTTTGGTAAAGTTGTTTGAGCCCAAAGCGAAATCCAAAAACATAGAATTTAGAGTTGAGATACCGGATAAAAATATTATTTTGACGGCGGATTCTTTTAAGATTGAACAAATGCTGATAAATCTTGTGGACAACGCCGTTAAATATACAGATGAGGGTTTTGTGATGGTTGCGCTCCGGGAAGACGGCCGGAATGCGTATATCGAAATCGAAGATACCGGTGTTGGGATAAAAGAAGAGGATATTCAGAGAATATTTGAGAGATTTTATGTGGTTGATAAATCCCGTTCCAGGATACTGGGGGGTACCGGTCTCGGTTTGTCTATAGTGAAGCATATCGTCCTACAGCACAATGGCGACATAAAAGTCTCGAGCGTTCCCTCGAAAGGGACTAAATTCATCGTTGTTTTGCCTTATGACCCCGCGTAACTTATTTTTTCAGATTCTTTCCGGACATCCGA
>DJVC01000013.1 GCA_002440765.1 bacterium UBP3_UBA6266
CCTGTATTTTTCCCGTCGGTATCCTGTAACTGTTGTACGAAAAGGCCAATATGGTTATTAACACAAAGACTGCTGTTGCGGTAACAAGCCTGTCCAGAAAATCCACAATCCTTATCTTCGGTTCCTGCCCGGGTACCCAAAGTTGTTTCATATGGAATTCTTTCCACCTGCCGGTGACAAACCTGAAATTATAAAGAGATTTCCAGGCAATGATAACAAGGACTATCGAACATATCACAACAAGATTCCATGTATACGAAGCATCCCTGCCTCTCACAAGGGAATTTATAACCATTTCATTGAACAAATGAACCTGAAAACCAAAACGAAGCCCTACCATCAGAACCCATGTCATCAAAAGCATAAACCCGTAATTCCGGTACAGGCGCAGGTCAAGCCTTAACTTCTCAATACTTCTTTCAATATCTTCGTAAATAAACCAGGACCTGAAACCGGACAGTTTCTCCTTCAGCAAACAGGAAATATCCGTTTTTCTGAGCTTCTTTTCGTTTCTTTCCACCACCTCATTTAATATGTCCACAGCTCTCGGCGTCCTCCACCAGTAGCCGATGTTTGCGCCTTTAATCACTTCCTGCCAGGCAATCTTGTTTCCGGCTATATAGAGCATATGATAAAAATCTATAAAGAAATTCGGTATCGCGGCCCTGAACCTCATGGCCCTTACGGCTTTTTCTTTCATCCCTTTTATAACCTGGTTGCCCGCCGCATTTATATATATATGCCCCAGCATCATCGTCAGACAATAGATAATGAAAGAAAACACACCCGTAAAAATGAATAACCGGAAAATATTTCCCGAAACCAGAATAGCAAAACAGGAACCCATGAAAAGGCCTATTGCCAAAAGAAACTTTCTTGCGGAAACAACACCCGCGGCTTCTTCCAGGCTTCCTTCCGCAACAACTCTTTTTCTTTTTTCCATTTCCTTCAATGCGTTCAAAAGAGCCCGGTTGTCAGATGAACATCCTGAACTGATTCTGGACTGCAGGATATCAATCATATTGTCGTACTCATCTATAATCGCCCTCAATCCGAGATAATCGTCCACCCCTTCCTTGACTCCTCTCATAGTAAAATACCTGTAAATGAAGATGGGAATAAGAATAAGGCAGGGCCCTATCACCCATGCCCATCCGCCCACAGAAAAGAAATTAAGCACTGTGGGTGTATATATTCCTATGGTTTTCCTCACACGCTCAAGGAACTGGACTATACTGGAATGCCCGTTGATAAACAACGCGATGGGCGCAATCCGGGATGAAAGAGCCATTTCCCACAAGGATTTTACGGGAATAAAATATATCCACCAGAAAATACACAGCATACGGGCAACACGGAATAAAAACGGCTGGACCGCGCTGAAAAGCGTGGGAATACAGAATGTCGCGTATCCCCATAACCCTTTTCTCTTCCAGAGTTCGGAAAAATTGCCCCAATTTTCGGTAACAATAATAAGGCCCATTATATAACCCTTCATCCATCTTGACATCTGCTTGGGCCTGAATTTGAACCCGACTTCAGATTCAAAACCCGACGGGTCTTCGGGCGTAAGGCTCCAGAAACCGGAAACATTGAATCCGTACCACCAGAGCACAAGCCCCAGCATATAATCTTCGGCAACCTGGAATTCATCCCAGCCTCCCAAAGTAAGCAGGCTGTTTTTCAGATTATAGTGGTGTTCAATTTCTTTTGATTCGCCTTCTATATTTAATTTCCCGGAAACTGTTTTATCTTTCCAGTCGATTTCCTCGACCGGTTCGGTCGAAAAGTAACCCGTAGTCCCGCCCAGGGGTTTAAACGCGTCGTTTGAAGCGTGAAGCCCGTCCCATCCGGCGGTGTACCAACTCGCGTATTCACCGAACATAAACGCGGATATCTGTCCTTTTGCGGCATGTAAAGCGTTTGTTATTTTAGCAAGCCGCCCCTGCCCGTTGCGGGGTTCGTTTATTCTTTTATACTCGGCAATAATCAGGGATTTGACAAATCTATCAAATGTTATCCTGTCCATGATATAATCCGTCGCGTAAACACCGTAGCCCGGCATATTGCAGAGAGTAACATATAAATTAATCATTTTTCTCAGCCCGGTTCTGACAGTTTTTTTAACCGGGCGGTTTCTGTCATTCACTTCCGCGTCAAGGCGTTTTATCTTTTCCCATAACATGGCTGTCGAAAAATATCTTCTGTCGCCTGAAGTAATCTCGAGCAGGGATTTCAGTGTATTATTACAAAAATATCTCATGTGCCTCGCAAGAACACGCCCTCTCTTAAAATTAAACCTGTTATATATTACTTTATCCTCATTTTTCAGCAGGTTGCCGTACAGGCGCAATATGCTTTCAATAATCCCCGATGTTTTTTTCAATGTTGTTCCGACGGCATCTTTTTCAGACAGAGATTCGGCTGCTTTTTCGATCTGGGGAGCTATTTTCGATTCGACTAACTTCCTGACATTCAAAATACCGTCCGATGTTCCCAGAATAAACTGAAGCAGCTGATTTTGATTGGGAATATCTTCAACGTCATAAATTATTCCCGCGATACCGTCGGACTCGTGCAGCACCGATGTGTTGGCTCCCGGCTTTGTGTAAGGCTGGCTCGGTTCTTTGGGCAGTCTTACAAATAATAACCAGTGAAGTTTCTGCAGGAACCCGCTGTGTTTTATATTTTCCGGCATGGATTCTTCCTTCCTGCCGTCTTCCCTTACAGCCATCCCCCTTATAAATATCTCATCTTCCGGCAAAACACCTTCTACTTTCAGATTATTCAACACATTTTTAGACCAGTTTTCCCCGGCAAATATGAATTTCACTTTCTTAAGGGGGTATCTCATGGCAAGAAGTGATTTTATTAATTTGAAAACCGTCTCTTCGCTCCCCACAGCGACTATCCACGGAGTCATACGCGGAATGATGTCATAACAGAAGATTATTTTCTTCTCATTATGGGATATTTCCAGAAAACTCCTGATTTCATCCGCAGTAACATTTTTAAAATACTTATCTGTATCTTTCTGCGCTTTCCATAATTTCAGGCCGGTATCCAGAGATATGCCTTTCTCCCGCAGAAAAACCTTCAATTCATCAAACCCCGGGCAGGACATTCTCTCCAGCAGATCGTTTTTGCCGAGACTGTCATAGTTCTTTTTCAACCCGGCATAATCAATCATTTCATAAATCGAACCTGACGGCCCGGCCCCCTTACCGAAAAGCTTCTCATACCGCATTTTTTGCCGGTTTGAGAGCCTTTCCTTCCATCCCGCCGGATCCTCTTTCCTTAATTTATTCGCGAGAATTATCAAATCCCTGTCTTTTTCCTCAATCCTGCCCAAAAGGGTATCAACAAAGCCTCTGAACGACTTTTCCCTTTCATCCCCATCCGCGCCTTCGTATAACTTGTCATCTTCGCATATCGCTTTAAACCTGTGCCTGGCATGCAGGACGATTATCAGCATATACATCGCTCTGATGATCTCCGCCGCGAAAAGCATCTTCACTGTCAATGCAAGTACTCCCACCGCCGGCATAAGCAAAAAAAGGCATATAACGCATACGGCAATCGAAGTGATATAATGTTTGCGGCGTTCTTCATTCCGGGTTTTCTGGCTAAGATACAACTTTGCGAATCTTCCCAGATAGTAAAATGAAAACTTGCCTATGAACAGCGTGGCGCTGCCGACCATAAGTATTCCGAAGCATATCTGAAGGATAAAAATAAAGAGCTGGAAACCGACTTCCGGCGACCAGAAAGGATATCCTTCGGCATTAAGCCTTACAGCCTCGAATACGGCAAACCCTTTCTGAAACAGCGTTCCTATATTCCCGGTAGAAAGTAAATTGTACGCCGCTGTAACCAGGGCTATGAATAAGGTGCCCGTCAGATAAAACACGAATCCGACGGCCGTAAGGAACAACACCGTCTTTGAAAGCGTGAATATTTTGAACGGGATTTTTTCAATCCTGGTAAGGTGAAAAGCGTTCAGGAAGTTACGGACTATACCGGTGTCTCTCATATTCTCCATCCCCGGTATCTCTATATCGAGAGCGCGCTGCAGAGAATCACGGTTGAGATTATGGGGTTTCAACCTGTAAAGGGCCGCCCTTATCTGGATAAGAAACCTTCTGACATCAATGGCTTTAAGGTTCTCATGGGTATCCGTGCTGTATATCAGCCTTTGATAATCCCTGTAAATTCCCCTCATATCTTTCGCTGGATAAATAAGCACAAAATGATTTTTAACTTTTGAACCCAGAAGCACTGAGAACAATCCCAGGGCAAAGACATATACCGAAAATACGGAGAACACTTTTACCGGGAAACTGAAATCGGCCGCGGCAAGCAGCAGCACAATTATAACAGCGGGTATAAATACAATCATCCCGTATACGCTTTTGAACTTATCCATATCCGATTCGCTGTGTTCTTTCTGCAGGAGTTTCTGTATCTGGGATATAGCCCCGTCCATCGTCGCCCCGAACCTGTCCGACCTTCCTATATTTCCCGATTCATGCAGTTCCCCTCCTTTTATGTTGCGCGCCCTGACCGGCCTGTCCAGATCTTTCAATAATTCAAACCATCTTCCCTCAGAGGCGCAAACAAGATGCTCCTTGAACTCATGAACATCTATATAGTCCTTCCTGTAAAACCTTGATGTATATACGACATAATCCTTAGCGTTTTCATCCACAAGTTTTACAACCTCTTTTATAAAGTCCTTCAGCATTTTTTCTTTTTCCCCGACAGAAGCATTTTCGTCCGGCGGAACGGCTATCGCGGAAACACTTTTAAGGCTCTCGTTTCCGAACCTGATAATCCAGAGTATGGACAGGATCCTCTTTAGTTCTTTTTTCTGTTTATCTATAAACCTCCCGGGTTTCGCAATTTTCATATAGTACCTGATGAATAATGAAGAGTTCCACACCGAAAACAATAGCACCGTTATCAGAATACTCATGTCAGGGCCTGCTATTTCAAGGGGGTTATAATACTGCAGGAAGAAAAAAACAACCGACAGCGCAAACCCCTTCAATAACTGCAGCCAGTTAACCCCGGCAAATATAACGAAAACGGCAAGATACGGCAGGAAATTGACTATTTTGGGGAAACCCGCCATATAAGAAATAACCGCTATAACAATAAATTTAAGGGTCTTATATGCAATATCAAGGTTATATCTCGGTTCCGCGTCAAAATTATAATTCCACCAGGCATCGCTCTTTTTCAGTTCGGGAGGGAAAATACCCATATCATCCTGCTGGGAGCCCATGCGGG
>DJVC01000010.1 GCA_002440765.1 bacterium UBP3_UBA6266
GGAAGAAGAAGGAGTAGCTGAAGAAGCTCCCGTTATCAAACTTGTAAGTTTGCTGATTTTAGAAGCGTTTAAGCTGAGGTCAAGCGATATCCATCTGGAGCCGCTGGAAAGAAAATTCAGGGTCCGTTACAGAATAGACGGCGTCCTTCATGAGATGCAGTCTCCGCCCAAAAGACTTCAGGGTTCCATTATTTCGAGAATAAAAATTATGTCCAATATGTCTATTGCCGAAAAACGGCTTCCTCAGGACGGCAGGATAAAAATTAATCTGATGGGAAAAGAGATAGATTTGCGTGTTTCGTCCCTGCCTGCCAATCACGGGGAAAGTGTCGTATTGAGGCTGCTTGACAAATCAAGCCTTCTCTTGGGCCTTTCCGAACTCGGATTTTTTGCCGATGACCAGGAAACTTTTGAAGATCTCATAGCTCTTCCCAACGGGATATTGCTTATAACAGGCCCTACCGGCAGCGGAAAGACCACGACGCTGTACGGCGCACTGAATTATATAAACCGGCCTGACAGAAAAATTATAACGGTTGAAGACCCTGTCGAGTATATGCTGTCAGGGATAAATCAGGTGCAGGTTAATGAGGATATAGGTCTTACATTCGCAAATGTGCTGAGATCAATATTAAGGCAGGCTCCGAATGTTATAATGATCGGAGAAATCCGTGATATTGAAACGGCAAATATTGCGGTACAGGCGTCTTTGACAGGTCATTTGGTGTTTTCCACGCTTCATACCAATGATTCCTCGGGGGCTATTACGAGGCTGATAGACCAGGGTGTTAAACCGTTCCTGGTTGCATCTTCCGTGCAGGCTATTTTAGCTCAGAGGNNGTCAGGAAAATCTGTAGTGTGTGTAAACAGGAATATAAGCCCAGCGAGTATGAAATGTCCGCCGCGAAACTTGACCCCGAAAAAATAAAAGATATGAAATTTTATAAAGGCACCGGCTGTAGCGAGTGCAACAATACGGGATATAGAGGAAGAATAGGAATCTATGAGTTGCTGATAGTCAATGATGAAATAAGAAAGATGATATATCAGAAATGCACGAGCGGAGTTATAAGGCAGAAAGCAAGAGAAATAGGGATGAGAACTTTACGGGAAGACGGTATAAGAAAAGTTTTGGGCGGGATTACTACTTTGGATGAAGTTTTTCGTATTACACAGATGGATATTGAATAGTATGAATTTGAGAGGGAAAAAATATGTATGAGATGAAAGATCTTCTGCAGTTGGTTGTAGATGAGAGTGCTTCGGACCTTCATATAACCGTTGATTCTCCGCCCGTTTTAAGGATGGATGGGGAACTGTGCCCTATCGAAGGAGAAAAACTCACGCCCGCAGACACGGAACGTCTTATGAAAGCCATAACATCCGAAGTCCATATCCAGAGGGTGAGAGAAGAGGGTGGCACCGATTTCGGTTTCGGATTCGGCGAACAGGCAAGGTTCAGGGTAAGTGTTTACCGTCAGAAAGGCAGGTATGCATTAAGCTTGAGGTTGATACCGTCTAAACTTATGAGTTTTGAAGAAATAGGGCTTGGCCCCGGACTTAAAGACCTTTTATATAAACCGAGAGGACTTGTTCTGGTTACAGGCCCAACCGGATCGGGAAAAACCACGACGCTGGCCACCATGATTGACTTTATTAATAGTGAGAGGAAAGCGCATATCATAACTGTTGAAGATCCTATTGAATATTATCATAAGCACAGAAACTGTATTGTAACACAAAGAGAAATAGGGGTGGATGTCCCATCCTTCTCCGAAGCGCTGAGGAGGGCATTAAGGCAGGACCCGGATGTGGTGCTTGTAGGTGAAATGAGAGATGTTACCACGATGGAGGCTGCGATAACAGCGGCGGAAACCGGGCACCTTGTCTTTGCGACGTTACATACGACGGGCGCTGTCAGGACCATGGATAGGATAATCAATGCGTTTCCCGCAAATCAGCAGGAGCAGATAAGGCAGCAGGTTGCGGCGTCTATCCAGGCTGTGATATCCCAGCAGTTATTGGTAAAAGCCGATGGCAAAGGCAGAATCGCCGCTTTTGAGGTTATGATTGCCACCGATTCGATAAGGGCTCATATCAGAGAGAAGAAAACTTTCAGAATCGTTTCGGATCTTCAGACCGGACAGAAACTCGGAATGCATACGCTTGATGCCCATCTGTATGAACTTTACCGGGCCAATCTTATCAGGTATGAGGATTTGATAGCATATGCTCAGGATCCGGGTGAAATTATTGAGAAACTTAATAAGGTCAAGAGGTGAAAGATAGAGGATGACTACCGACAGTATTTTTTTAGGACAGCTCTTGGTTGAGAGAGGGCTTATTACAAAGGAACAGCTCGGAGAAGCCAAAGACGAACATGAGCGTACCGGCAGGCTGCTCGGACATGTCCTTGTTGATTTCGGGTATGTTTCGGAAGAAGATATTATAATGGCTCTCGGCCAGGAACTTGGCATGGAAACAGTTAATTTAAAAAAAGCCGAGATACCCAAAGAAGTTATAGATAAAATTCCTTCAAATATGGCAAGGCTGTATGAAATTTTACCCTGTGAATTAAGAGGTAATACCTTGATTATTGCTATGGCGGATCCTCTCAATCCCAATATGCTTGATGACCTGAGATTTATGATTGATATGGATATAAAAGGCGCCATCAGCAACAAACAGGATATAGAGGATGCTATTAAAAAATATTATGGAGATGAGACCGAGACATTTACGGAACTTTTGGAAGAGATAGAAGAAGAAATGCCTTCAGGTTCGGTTGAGGACTCGGAGAATATGGACCTTACAAGCCTGAAAGAACTGGCGAGCGAAGCTCCCGTAGTAAGGCTTCTCAATCTTGTTCTAATTCAGGCTATTAAAGACAGAGCGAGCGATATCCATTTTGAACCTTTTGAGGATGAATTTAAAATACGTTATAGAATAGACGGAGTTTTGTATGAGATGGTTCCGCCCCCCAAACATCTGGCGCTGGCCATAACCTCAAGAATAAAAGTTATGGCGAATCTTGACATTGCGGAAAGGCGGCTTCCCCAGGACGGCAGGATCCAGTTGAATATAAGCGGGAGGAATGTTGATTTGAGAATTTCCACGCTTCCGACGCAGTTCGGCGAAAGTGTTGTTATGAGAGTTCTTGACAGAAGCAATGTCCAGCTTGACCTCGAGGCGCTTGGACTCAAAGAAGACACCATGAAAATTATTGAAGATTTGATAATCAAGCCAAACGGTATTGTTATAGTAACCGGCCCGACAGGTTCGGGGAAAACAACAACTTTATATTCCTGTCTCCGGAAAATAAACAAGATAGAAGAAAAACTTATCACAACGGAGGATCCCGTTGAATATGATATAGAAGGTATTATCCAGGTAGCCATAAGAGAAGAAATAGGATTGACCTTTGCCCGCTGTCTCAGGAGCATATTAAGGCAGGACCCCGATAAAATAATGGTTGGGGAAATCCGCGATCTTGAAACGGCGGAAATTGCTATCCAGGCCTCCCTGACAGGCCATTTGGTCTTCAGCACGCTCCATACCAACGATGCATCAGGAAGCATTACCAGGTTGATAGATATGAATGTTGAGCCATTCCTTATAACGTCAACGCTCCAGGCGATTCTTGCGCAGCGGCTTGTAAGAACGACCTGCCTGAAATGTAAAACCGAGTTTGAGCCGACTGAAGAAATGCTTATACAGGTGGGGTTGACTCCCGATGAAGTAAAAGGAAAAAAATTCTATTTCGGTAAAGGTTGTGATAACTGCAACAATACCGGATATAAGGGAAGAGCGGGGATCTTTGAACTTCTTATCATAACGGATGAAATAAGGGAACTTATTATGGAAAAAGCCCCCGCAGTGGCAATAAAAGAAAAAGCAAAAGAACTTGGGATGAGGACTTTGCATGAAGATGCCATGATAAAATTGTTTGACGGGGACACGACCATAGAAGAAGTGGCTTTGTGGACTGAAATCAGTTAAATCCTTCGGAGGATAACGATATGGGAATGTTTAATTATAATGCCATGGATTCCAAGGGGAAAGAGATTCACGGAACAATTGACGCGAGCAATGTCAATGACGCTATCGCGAAATTAAGAGATAAAGGTTTATTTCCCACTAAAGTTACACAGCAGGATGCAAGGAAACCGGTGATGGGGGCTCCTCAGCAGGGAAAGAAAAGTTTTATGCAGATGGAACTCAGTTTTCTCGGCGGGGGTGTAAAAAGCAAAAATCTTGCTATGTTCACAAGGCAGCTTGCAACATTGATTGATGCCGGGCTTCCGCTCTTAAGATGTCTTAATGTATTGAAGAGCCAGGAGAAGAACGCGACGTTAAAGAGAACCGTAAACGAACTTTCAGATATGGTTGAGGGAGGCAGTACCTTTTCCGAAGCGCTGGCTCATTATCCAAAGATTTTTTCAAAATTATTTGTAAATATGGTAAAAGCGGGCGAAGCGGGAGGAGTTCTCGAACTTGTTTTGAACAGGGTCGCCGATTTTATGGAAAAAAGCGAAAAACTGAAGGCTAAGGTCAAATCGGCTATGATATATCCTGCTTTCGTTATAATAGTGGCTCTTGGCGTATTGGCTTTCCTTATGGCTTTTATCGTGCCCAAGTTCGGAGATATGTTTAAGGATATGAAACTCGAACTCCCTCCTGTTACACAATTTTTGATTAATGCCAGTGATTTTTGCATTGAGAACTGGTATTTCCCTATTATAGCCATTGTGGGAATAGTAGTTTCAATAAGATTAATCGCGAAAACCAAAAAAGGAAAATTTGCCATAGACTCTCTGAAACTTAATGCTCCGATTTTCGGGTCGCTGGTGCGGAAAGTTGCGATTGCGCGGTTTACCAGAACACTTGGCACGCTGATTACGAGCGGAGTTCCCATTCTGCAAGCGCTGTCGATAGTGAAAGATACTGTCGGCAATGAAGTGATATCAACGGCTGTCGAAAGTGTTCATGACAGCATCAGGGAAGGAGAATCGATAGTAGAACCGTTGAAGCAGAGTAAAGTTTTCCCGCCCGTTGTCGTAAGCATGATAGATGTCGGTGAAGAGACGGGTGAACTTGCGGAAATGTTGATAAAAATAGCCGACAATTATGATGAGGATGTGGATAATGCGGTTGCAGGGTTGACTTCTCTTTTGGAACCTGTGCTGATTGTTTCATTGGCCGTGATAGTCGGTTTTATTGTTATAGCTCTGTTTTTACCTTTAATTGCTTTAATCCAGAAGCTTTCAGGATAGCAAAACAGGTTTTTGATACTTATAAAAGAGGCGGGCACAAAACGAGAAAGCTTATTCCGGAATCCTCTTGTTTTGATATTTGCTTTTCGGGGTATTCTATTCCATGAGCCTGAAACAGAAGTTTATAATCGTTATCTTTGCTTTTATGGTGCTGATTTGCGGTTTGTTCATTGCCTATTTCACAGCGCTCTATACAAAGGCGCTTATCATTGAGAGGAACACGGTTTCGGATTTTAGCGGTCTTGCGGAAGAAATCATCAGATTAAATGTGTCGGATATAAACTTTCCTGATGCCGCAAATCAGAAGCTCGATTCCCTGTCAGAGAAGTTCCCTTATATAGTAAATATGAATGTCAGCGAAAAAGAAAACAGCCTGATAAGGGCTGACAGCGATATCTATGTTTCGAATAATAAAAACTCGTTGTTTATTTCCGCCGGTATAGACAGGGAACCTTTCCCGGGCAAAATAATAGCAAACACTTTTAAGTTTTCCATACTGATTTTTATATTGAGCATGCTTGTAATATCGTGGGTCGCGTATATGATGATTTCAGGTTTTATATTGAGGCCTCTTGAACGCCTTCGGGATCGGCTGGAAAGCATATCCAGAGAGGATTACGGCAAAACAATAGAAGTTTTTAAAGGGCAGGACGAAATTTCATCATTCATAAACGTTTTCAATAAGATGACGACCGAGTTGAAGAACCTTAAGAGTATAAATCAAAATAAGCTTGAGGACCTTCACAATGAAGTTGATAAAAAAGAAAGGCAGATGATTATTGCTCAAAGGCTGGCCGCGACCGGTCAGCTTGCGGCCGGCATAGCCCATGAAATTAACAATCCTCTCGGGGGCATGATAAATGCCGTTGTCCGATTGAGAAAGCAACAGGACCTTTCGTCAAAGGAGATTGAATATCTGGATATGGTTCACAGCGGATTGCAGAAAATACGCGATACTGTAAGAAAAATTTTAAGGTTTGAGTTTTCTCAGAGCAAAACAAGCGCGGTGCCTGTAAATATTAATGAAGCATTGGAGAGGTCACTGGCTTTTATAGAGCACAAGATAAAGGAGAAACAGATTGATGTTGAAACAAAGTTTAAAAGTTCAGACGCTAAAATTACGGGCGATATGTCCGATTTGCAACAGGCCTTCCTTAACCTTCTGATTAATGCGGTTGACGCGGTTTCCGAAGGGGGGAAAATAGAGATAAGTACTGAAGAAGGAAACGGTTTTGTGATTGCGAAAATTAAGGATAACGGCTGCGGAATAGACGATGTTGAACTG
>DJVC01000074.1 GCA_002440765.1 bacterium UBP3_UBA6266
GTTCGACTCCCGCCACCTCCACCAAATTTTTTGCTAAAGCAAAAAATTAGAGAATCGAAATCCGATATTAGATAATAGATTAAAACAATTATTTCGATTCGGTCTATTGTTCTGTTGTTCAAAGAATAATCCACACCTAAAACCTATGCGTTATCTGCCTAAGAATAATACAAAAACAAGGATAGAGCCACTTTCGCCATTGACTCCAATAAATGGGACAGGACTCATTTCTTCTTGATATAAGATTCAATCTCAGTCATTTTAGTCAGAATCTTCCTGAGATTGCCATAACATAGGTTAACGCCGCCGGTTATAAACACGCCGGCAACACCAAGGCATATCATAAGAAGAAACAAAGGAATTATATAGGCCAAAAATTGGGGAGGTACAAGCATTTTGACATTTTCCGCGCCTGAAGCAATGGTTTCTATGCTCAGGTCCATCTTTTCGCGGAAAAGTCCGATTTTTGAAGGGTTATTGAACAAAACAAAGGTATTTATAAATACCCATAAGCCGACTAGAGTGCCTAAGAATATAAGAGTAAATCCAATATAGTCTCTGGCTCCCGTTTCCTGCTTGACAGCCGGATCCTTCGGTTGTCCGGTAAGATCCGAAGGATGAAAATTCTCTTTCATAATCGCTCCCTCCTGAATTCCGGCAATTCTATACCCGATTTGCCTCTAATAACAATATTTTTTAAAAAAATTATACCGAAAAACGCAGTAAAATATATATAATTTATTGCGGCAGAGTCAATTATATATATTTTTATGCCCCTTAATCTTTACTTGACAATTTTCCAGATTCTAATAGAATTCTCTTTTTACAGTAATGGAGGAATCAACTGGTAAAATGGTGCTTCACACTTGGCATAAGAAAGACAAGAACCACGCCATAAAAGTTCCTCAGTACAGGCAGCGGACTAATTATGATTGCGGACCCACTTCCCTAAAAATGGTTCTTGCCCATTACGGAAAAATAATTTCCGTAAAAAAGCTGAGAAATCTGTGCAAAACATCTCCCGAAAACGGGACCGGTCCTACAGGTTTGAAAAAGGCGGCAAGAAGACTCGGTTTTTCGGTGTGGGACAAGAATAACGCCTCAATAAAAGACCTTAAGAAATATACTCTTCTTCATCCTGTGATAGTTCATTATGTGGCCTGGGGGGGAGGACATTATTCAGTTGTCATAGGCGTCAGTAAAGACAGAGTGCTTATAGCTGACCCATCCAAACACGGGATAATACGCACTGTTAACAAGTCCCGATTTCTGAAGTACTGGGTCGATGAAAATATAAATGACAAGCCGCCGCACAGAAGATGGCTGCTTGTGGTAAAACCGAAGAAAAAGATCGCCGCCTAAGGCTGTTTTGAATTCTCAATACCGTTTATCAGATTCTCAGAAAATTTTGAAAGCGCGATCCCCGAGAAAAACCCGGCAAAAGACAAACCGAATACTGTAAGAAAGGAAATAAAATAACCGTCAACCGTACCCTTGTAAATAAACAGGAACCCTAATATAAACCCCAGTATAGACCCGATAAAAACAAACGGCATTTTCAGCTTTCCGGTAAAATCCCTCGGCACATAAATTTTCTGATGGCAGGCATTACACATTATAAGCCGTCCGCCGGAACCCGGGGGCAGGTGAAGAGTCCTTTTGCATCTTGAACATATTATGGTATCTTGATTGTCTGACATATGTTTTATTATATTTTAAAATTGATTTAAGATAAAGCACTAACAGTTCAATCTTACATTATGATAATTTTTAATGCAAACTTTACTTATTCAAGTGGTAAAATGATAATATGAAAAAGCGGAAAAAATCCATTGAGCAAATTATCGCGTCGGCGCCGTCTGTACAACAGGCCGGACACAAACCGGAATCTATAATCGTAAAAAAAGATAAAGAGCTCATAGATTTCAGCAGGCTGATAAAAAATTTAAATACAAAAAGCATATCTTATGCCGGAATAAAACCCATCCCGATAAATAAGATTATAGGCAGCGTGGGCAGATATACGGATTTCAACAGCAAGTTTTTTGTCGCGAAGGAAGTCAAAAGCGCAAAATACCTGAGCGTCTTTTCCGCTTTCAAAAACGGAAAATCACTTCCTCCCATAAAAGTTTATCAGGTTCTTGATAATTATTTCGTAATTGACGGACACCACCGCGTTACAATCGCAAAAAACGAATTGCAGGCCGAATTCATAGACGCGGAAGTGACAAAGGTCAATTTTGACGTGGAATTAAACCCGGAAAAGAAGTACTCATATAATACCGAAACGGCAAAAAAATTTCTTATCCTCCTGGAAGAAAAAACTTTCGAGGAAAAAACGCATCTTAAAAACTCTATTTTAAAATATCCCATAAAAGTGACCGACCTCACCAGTTTTGCAAAACTTTATGAGGAAATACTGTCCTTCAGGGAATACCACCATAGCTCGCAGTTCCAGGATAAAGATATGATATATGCTTCCTATGAATGGTACGAAAAGATATTTGTTCCGGCGATTCAGGTGATTTTCAAAGACAAACTTCTCAAGGATTTCCCCAACAGGACATATACTGATTTGTATGTCTGGTTTATGCTCCATAAATATTACCTGTCTCAGCAGGCGGGGCACGATGTCGGGTTCGACTTTTCAAAACAGGACTTTCTCAAAAAATTCAAGCCGGAAAAAATTACGGATATAATACCGACAATATTCAGGGATTTTTTCAAATCATTGGCCAAAACGGTAAAAAAATGAGCATGAAAAATATTAATATTCTCGCCGTTTCAGATATCGAAAGTTCAACATTGCAGGTACTTTTACCGAAAATGTCCGCAATCCGCGGCAAAATCGATCTATTAATATCATGCGGGGACCTGCGTCATGACTACCTGAGCTTTATCGCCGACGCTTTAAATATCGAACTTCTTTATGTGTTCGGAAACCATGACTTATACCAGAAAAAATCTGCGGCACAATATAAAGTCGATTCATACGGCATACCTGTTTTTTTCCCGAAAAAGGGGTTCCCCGGGACCAACCTCAACGGAAAGCTGATTCAGTGCGGCAAATGCACAATAACGGGATTTGAAGGTTCAAGATGGTATAACGGGCAAGGCATACAATATCATGAAAAAGAAATGCTCTCATCCGTCAGAAAAACCATAAAAAAGATACGCCTCCGGAAAATTATCGGGAAAATAGCGCGGCAGAAAAAAATACCTTTTTTTGTTGTTTCGCACGCTCCGGTCCAGGGAATTCATGATCTTGATGATCAATGCCATAGAGGATTTTCCTGTTTCAAAAAATTCATTGATAAAATACAGCCCGTCCTGTGGCTGCACGGGCATATACACCAACCAAGCCTGATAAAAAACCAGATTTCCGTATATAAACATACAACAATCGTAAATGTATGTGAATACAGGTTTATCAGTGTAAGCGAGACAGGAAAAATCAGGGTTTCACATCAATTTCAGAAAATATAAGTCTTATTCCATAAATACCGTGGTCATATCCCCCGCGCGTTTCCTGAAACTACCCTTTGAAAACTCTGTTCCCGCGGCAAGGTTTATCCAGCCCTTCTGGTTCGGTGTATTTATCTCTATGGTCACAACACCTTTTTTATCGGTTTTTCTGGTCCATATCCTTTCCATCCAGTTTACGGGATAAAACAAAGAAATATTTACGTCTTTATCGGCAACCGGATTATTCAGTTCATCAGTAACCCTGACGGTAAGAAAAATTTTATCCCCCGGATGAACAGTTTTTTTATCGGTATGCACATTGACTTTTAACGGGACCTCGGGCAACCCGGATTTTTTTATCCACACCGTAGCCTGCCGTTTATATTCTTTATCCCCGTAGGCGGTAATATTGACCGCAACAACTTCGTCTTTTATCCCTGAAGTTTTGAAATACCCTGAAAACCAGCGCTTGCCGGTTTTTCCCAATTCTAATGTTTCCCCGCAACATTCCGCAGTAACTTTACCGATATTTTCCGTAACAAAAACATCCACCGGTATAATTTTTGCGGCAATGTCCATATCACGGGGAGAAACCAACAAAACCTGGTTATAATCCTTTAAGGCATAATACGCCGGCCGCGGTTGAGCATGAGATCCTTCCGATTCAGGGCTTAAAGCCGCTATTCCCAGCCATTCTTCCGGATGCTTATCCTGTATTTCCGGGTTTCCGACAACCCACCACTGGTCAAGAAAATGAAGTACGCTGACTCCATGGGCCCCGGATGAAATCAAATCACTGTAAAGCTCTATGAATCCCTCTTCCTGAATTTTCTCGTCATTTCCGCCATAGGTATATTTAAGATATTTGGCGCCGCCGTAAATCTTCGGCCCCAATATAATACCGAATTCGGTATTGATAAAAGGTTTTCCCGCGGCTACAACTTTCGCAAGATATTCATTATAACAGCGATACCCCATGCTGAAATTATTTGTTACGGGAGAATGATAATACGTATTGACACACAGCACATCCCAAAGCGAATTATCAAGAAATATTATAGGATTCCAGTAAGTTAAAGCCAGAGGTTTCGACGGATCAACCGACCTTACGGCATCTCTTATCCTAGCATAAGATTCAAGCAACTGCCGCCTGTCCTTATCCCGGACAAGAGTTATTTTAGGTTCATTGGCGATTACAAGATACATCAAAATATTAGAACAATTTTTAACTTGTTCGGTTTCTTCCTTAATCCGGCTTATTATCTCTTCAAGTTCTTTTTCCCCGCTGAGCAATTTATCCTGGTCAAACCAGAAACCAAACATAACCATAAGTCCGTATTTTGCGTATAAATCCAGTTCCTCCTTTGACCTGGCATCCCATGTCCTTATCGTATTAAAACCCGCTTCTTTGATAAGTTTTATATCTTCTTCAAGAAGATCCGTGTTCTGCCCGTGAGCATAAGGCGCGGGAACCTCCCCCTGTCTGTAACCGGCATAACCTATGGCTTTAACAAAATATTTCTCCCCGTCTACATATATCCAGTTTCCCCTGATATCCACCTCCGAAGAAAACGCATTCAAAGCAGGCAGAAAAAGTAACAAAAATATCAGTTTTTTCATATTCAAACCCGTACTATTTTAAGAGTGTTAGCCGAAAAATCATCGGTTGTTTCCCCTGTTATTATGACAAGCACCTGCCCTTTTTTTATTATTCTCTTTGCAAGAAGAATCTTCTTCCCCTCCTTTATTATCTCGCGGTAACTTTTACAATCTCTGATTTTAAAAGGAAATATTCCTTTCAACAGGCACATCCTGTTCACCGTTTTTTGGGAAGAAGAAAGGGCAATCACATTCGTCGGCGGTTTTCTCTTGGATATGTTCAGTGCCGTTTTTCCGGTCTGAGTATAGACTATTATCCAGTCCGCTGCAGCCTCATTTGCGGCTTCACACGCCGCATGCACCACAGAAAACGAAAAATCATCTATATTATGGTCGATCTCATTCACTATACCGGGTTCGTAAACGCTGTTTTCCGCTTTTCTTACAATTCTGTTCATCAGCCCTACCGCTTTGACAGGATATTTGCCGACCGAAGTCTCCCCCGAAAGCATTACCGCATCTGTGCCGTCGAATACCGCGTTTGCTATATCGCTTACTTCCGCTCTGGTAGGAACAGGGCTTTCAATCATGGATTCCATCATCTGTGTCGCCGTTATAACCGGGATCCGTCCCATATTGGCAAGGCTTATTATTTTTTTCTGGGCAGGAGGCACATCTTCAATCGGAATCTCGACTCCCAAATCACCTCTCGCTACCATAATCCCGTCCGACAGCCTTATAATTTCTTCAATGTTAGAAAGCGCTTCCGGTTTTTCTATCTTGGCGATAACCGGTATGGAAACTTTATGGGCCGCCATAAATCTTTTTATTTTTGTAACATCGTCAGGCGACCTGACAAATGAATATCCTATATAATCTATCCCAAGCTTTGACACCGTCAATAAATCCTTTTTATCCTTTGAAGTAAGCGAAGGCGAGCTTATTTTCACTCCGGGCAGGTTGATGCCTTTATGGTTTTTTATTTCACCTCCGTTTAACACCCTGCATTTTACTTCTTTGCCGGCTTTGCCGATTGCCTTTAGTTTAATAAGGCCGTCATTTATCAGGATATTGCTGTTTACGGCTACATCTTTTGCAAATAAAGGATATATAGTAGGTATAATGCCTTTCCGGCCTTTAACTTTTCTTGTAGTGATAGTAACTATATCCCCTTTTTTCACGCTGATTGAACCGGATTCAAAAACACCCACCCTTATCTTGGGACCCTGAAGGTCGGCAAGTATTCCGACGGGTTCCCCGAGAGTACCGGAAGCTTTTCTTACAATCGAGACAAGATCCCCCGCAAATTCGGCATCCGCATGAGAAAAATTTATTCTGAAGAGGTCAACACCGGATTTTATCATCTTTGTTATCGTAGTTACGGAAGAAGAGGCAGGCCCTAACGTCGCTATTATTTTCGTTTTGACGGGCTTCATATCAAACTCCTTAATATACCTTCAGAAAGAGGCTATTGTTATTTAAACAGGATCACAATCTTAAGGTTACAATCTTGACGAAAAAAAATCAAAGGAAAGATCATACGGGTTTTTATGTCATTGATTCGAGAGACCAGACAAAAGCCTTAATTCCCTCTTTGCTGTGTTTTTTTCTCAAGCCCTCAACACAGTTTATGATACTCTCTGCGGCTTCCCGTGGACAGGCAACATATATTATATTGTTTTTTCCGGGCCAGATATCATTCCCGTGTTTTGATCCGGACAATTCGCCTTTGCCGAATGTCCCTTCTATCTTTGTATAATATGCCATACGGCATTCCTTAAGAATTTCCATTATCTCCATATCCATCGCTTCATAATAAACTATCATGACCATCCGTAAATTATTCTCAGGCATTTTTGACCTCAATATTGTTTTTTTTCTTTCTCATTTCAAACAAAGCATAAATAGTGGGAACAAACAGTAAGGTTACAAAGGAGGAAACACTTAATCCCCCTATCATTGTTATCCCTAAAGGTCTCCACATTTCCGCTCCTTCACCTTTGAAAAACGCCATCGGCACCATTGCTATTATGGTGGTAAATGTCGTCAGCAATACGGGACGCAACCTGTCTTTGCAGCCGTTAACAACCGCATCCCTTACGGAATTCCCCCTGGCTCTCAATACATTTATATAGCTTATAAGCACAATCGCATTATTAACGACAATACCCATAAGCATTACAATACCCAAAAATGAGATGACATTTAAATTAATTCCTGTCAAAACAAATGCGATAATTACACCGGTAAAAGTAAAGGGTATCGCGAACATCACTATAAACGGATCAAAGAATGACTCAAATTGGGCAGCCATGACCATATATACAAGAACAATACCCAGTATAAGCAGCACAAAAAGATCCTGGAACGCTTCTTTCTGTTCTTCCGCCTCCCCCCCGAAATTTATTGAAACACCTTCCGGTATCGCAATTTTGCTTATGGCGTTTTTAATATCATCAACCACTTCTCCCATAGAGCGTTTGTATGTATTACATTCCACGGTCATAACTCTTTCCCTGTTTTTTCTCTCTATTTCAAGGGGCCCGTACGTTTCTTTGACCCGCGCAACGTTATTAAGCCTTATTTTTTGCCCTGTATACGGAGACACAATCACAAGATTATTAAGATCCTCTATACTTTGCCTGTACGGTTCCTCCAACCTGACCCTTATATCATAAGTGTCTCCTTCTTCCCTGTATTTTGAAGCGACGCTACCCTCAATATATGTTTTCAGCGTTTCTCCTATCGTAGCGGCATTCAGGCCCAGTACCGCGGCTTTTTCCCTGTCTATATCAATATCTATTTCAGGACGGTTAAGTTCACGTGAAATACTTATATCAACCGCTCCCTCTATATTCTTCATTAAATCCTCTATTTTTGCGGCTATCTCTCCCGTCTTTTCAAAAGAGTTCCCGATTACTTCCACCTGAACGCTTTTACCTCCCGTGCCGGTAACAACTTTGGTCATCGGGTTGCCAAGCTCAACATTGAGTTTTATAATTCCGCCGATTTTCTCCGCCTGTTCCCTTACAACCTGGCCTATTTCCCAGATATTCCTTTCCCTCTCGATAACCTTTGTTGTTTTTACGCCGGCTTCGCAAATATTCGTTCCCATATCCCGGCCGAAAGCGGCGGCTATACCCGGAAGAGTCCCCGACCTCGCGAACATAAATCTTTTCTCGGGAATAAATTTATCCATTATGTCTTCCAGGCGGGAAGCCACTTTGTCGGTTTCATCAACTCTTGTCCCAACGGGAAGCCTTACCGTTAGCCTTAAATCTCCCGAATCCTCCTCCGGTATAAACTCCGAACCTATATAACCGCTTAATGTCAGAGTCGAAACAAATATCAGAAAAAAAACAAACAGAACCAGTATCCGGTGGTTTAACGAAAAGTTCAGGGCTTTCCCATAAATTTTTTCTGCGGAACCAAACAATTTTCCGGAAAGATAATAAATCGGCGACAGGATATTTTTTCTGGCGGGTTCACTCTCTTTTGCCGCAAATGTCCGCCTGAACCATTTCGAACAAAGCATAGGGGTAAATGTGGAGCATGTAAATAAAGAACCGATAAGAGTTATTATCACTATGGCCGCGAGTTCCCCAAACATAATACCGACTACCCCGCCCGCAAAAAGAAGTGGGCCGAAAACCACAACTGTTGTAAGGGTCGATGCCGCAATCGAAGAGAATATTTCCATTGTCCCGTACACAGAGGCTTCTTTTGGCCTTTCCCCTCTGTCAATATGGCGGGTAATGTTATCCACAACAATTATCGCCCCGTCCACGACCATACCAAGCGCGATAACAAGCGACGACAAGCTTATGACATTCAATGTCTTGCCGCTGATAAAAAGATAAATAAACGCTATTAAAAGGGAAAAAGGTATGGTCAAAGCGATAATAAAACTTGACTTAAGGCTCCTTAAAAAAAACCAGACCACAAGAATAACCAACAGGATTCCATACCCCAGGTTGGATTTCAATGTTTCGATAGAAGATATAATATCTTCCGCGTTGTCGAATATAACCTTAAAATCCACGTCGGGAGGAAAATCATCGACCAGTTCATCCAGCCTGTTCTTAACTCTGTCCGCAACCTGAACACTGTTCGTCCCGACCTGTTTCTGGACCATCAGTATCAGGCCCTGGCTTCTGTCAATTCTGACGATCATATCCATGTCCATATAACCGTCTTCTATACGGGCGATATCCCGCAGGTAAACAAGCCTCCCGTTTTTTTCTCCCAATATAATACGGTCTATCTCATCGGGGTCTTTAAATTCGCCCGGCACTCTCACCAGGTAATCGGTCAAACCTGTTTCGAGATTCCCCACGGGCTGGGTAATGTTTTCCACTTTTAAAATGTTCTCTATATCGGAAATTGAAAAATCATAAGCTTCGAGCTTCTTTTTATCCACCCATATATTGATCTGTCTCTGATAACCGCCGTAAAGCTGGACCGTGCCCACACCGGGAAGCTGTTTGAGCTGGTCAACTATTCTGTCGTTGACCATGTCATACAGGTCATAGTAAGTTTCCTTCGCCTGAATCCCAATCTGGAGAATCGGCATATTAGCCGTGTTAAACTTAAAGATAAAAGGATTCTCCATTTCATCCGGAATATCGGGAAGAAATCTTTTAGCAAGTTCTATCCTGTCCCTTATATCATTGCTGGCTTCATTCAGGTCCGTGCCCCAATTGAATTTTAAGCTTAACGCGCCTATGCCTTCCATGCACCTCGCAGTCATCTTGTCAAGTTCCGGAGTGGTGCCGAGCTGGTTCTCAAGCGGTTCTATCACATTTGTCTCGACATCCTGCGGGCTGGCTCCCGGATAAGTGGCAATAACAGAGATAACAGGCGATTCTATCTCCGGAAAGAGGTCTACCCCTATTTTCGATACACTGTAAAGAGCGATGATAATTATCGCAAAAAATATCATTATATTGGTAATAGGCCTTTTAACGCCGAATTCCGGTAGATTCATCTTTCACCTGCGCCAGAGACGCCTTCATCTATTATTACTGTCCTGCCTTCTTTCAATAACTGCTGTCCCATAACAACAACATCATCCCCTTCGGAAAGCCCTTCCTTAACCCAGAAATACGGTCCGTTTCTGAAGCCCAGTTTCACATTCTGCCTGTGAGCTTTGCCTTCCCTGACAACATACACGTACGGATTTTCCCCGCCTCTCAGCGCTTCCTTCAGGATAACCGGTACGCCGGACTTCCGGTCTATTATCAGATTAATCCGGACAAACATACCCGGCTTGAGTAAATTATCTTTGTTATCTATTTTAATTTTTAGCGATGCGGTTCTTGTCTTTCGATCTATGACAGGGCTTATCTCCTTAACATTTCCCCTGAATACCTTATCGGGGTACGAGTCTGTCGTAATCAAAGCTTCCTGTTCCAGGACAAGATCCGAATAATAGATTTCCGGAATATTAAGTTTAGTTTCAACGCTGTCAATATCAAATATAACGGCAACTTCCGTCGAGGTATGCACGTGGTCACCCAGATCGACAAGAATTTCCCCGACTTTGCCTTCTATGGGGCTCTCAACCGGCGCCAGTTCATACTCAAACCCGATCTCATCCCTGTCAATCATGAATATGATTTCCCCTTTTTTGACAGATTCCCCTTCTTTCTTAAGCTGTTCGGCTATTTTCCCATCAACTTTCGGAAATACCTCGGCTTTATTGGCAGCCTCAATATCACCGACATAATCAAGCGTTCTCTCTATATCACCCGGTTTCACTTTCATAATCCTGACAGGCACGGGGGGTTCCTGTTTTTCAAACTTTTCTTCCTTATACACAGCTTTTGTAATCAGGCTTCCCGTTTTCTGTATCAATCCCGTTTTATTTTCCGCCAGCAGACCGAGAGCGAAACAGCATACGGCAATAATAATTTTAGATTTCATAAATAAACCCCTTATTCTTCCAAGCGAACAGCATTTTTTATCAATGTCAGCCCCGTCGACTTATCAAGATTAATCAAGGCGATATGATACTCAATCAGGGCATTCACATAGTTTAACTTGGCTTCCGAAAGTTTGTCCTGATAATCAAGCATGTCATGGGTGCTTACCTGTCCCGCATTAAATCTTTTTTTCTGGGCATCATAGTTTTTTGTCTCAGTATCCCTGAAAAGTTTCGCGGCATACACCTGCCGCTCCTGCACGCTGACTTCCCTTACTTTATCTCTGACATCCAATATTATATTGTGTTCAAGATTTTTAAGCTGGAGCAGCGCAACCGCTTTTTCCAACTCCTTTTTACGGAGATCCGCCCTTTCTCCTCCTCCCCACGGTATCTTAAGAGTCAGGCCGGCATACCAGTCCTTGTGCCTGTAATCTATATCTTCAAGCGCTTTCTGGATGTCTTTGCCCAAACCATTAAGTCCGAAACTGCCCGTAAGGTCAAGTGTCGGAAGAGTGGCATTTTTGGCGACCTTTATTCTTACGTCATTGTTTTTCAATGATATTGTCATCGATTTATAATCCGGCCTGTATTCAAAAGCATCTTTAAGAGAATCCGTTATCGAAACATCGACAACAGAGAAATCAGGCTTATCGAGAAGCTCTATGTCCGAATTCCAGAATTCCGGATCGGATATAATATTTGTAACCAGTTTCAGATTGTCTTCCGAACGCTTAACGGCCGCCTCACTCTGTATAACATATCTTTTTCTCTCCGCAACGGCGCTCTCGGACTCAAGAAGATCAACCGAACTGATAAGCCCCTTTTCATATCTTTTCCTGTTTATTTCATACAACTCCCCTGCAAGTTTAAGATAGTCTTCCGCGATAAGATACGCCTCTTTCGCAAAAACACATTTATAATACATTTCCTTGGATTTTGAAATAACGTCTATGACATTATTCCTGAATTCTTCGGCGGACATATCATAACTGTTTCTGGCAATAACAATATCGGCCGTATTTATATCTATTCCGAAACCTCTCAGGAGCGGTTGCGTAACGGATATTCCCGCTTCGGAAGAATAGGAAGGGTTATAAAGGGCACCCCCGGAATTTGTTTTATACCTGTTATTTTCGAAAAATAATTCATATTTTGCGCCGGTGGGTATCATCCCCCCTACGGAAAAATCCAGATTCCCGTCCCTGAACGCACTTACATCAGGTGTAACAAACCTTTCAAGCCCGGGCAGGTTAAGTCCCTCTAACTGGAACGGTTCCGTGTTGGACGGATAGGACCTGTCATGAAAATTGAAATCCGCAAGAAAATACGGTTCAAATATGGATTTTGCGTAATTGATGTCTTCAGCCCGCAATTCAGGGTATATACGGCTTATCTTTATATCAAGATTGTTTCCCAGCGAAAGGCTGATACAATCCTGAATCGCCATATTATATTTTCTCCCGTTTTCCGCGCCGGCAATAAAATCTTCCTTATTGAAATCTTCAGGTGTTTTAGTGTCTTCGGCAACGGAAAAAGAATATATAAAAATAAAGGCTGTTAAGAATAAATATCTCATTTTATTTTTTTGATTTTTCCGGCCCTGTTGTTATATTCGTCTATATCTTTGGATATCTCATATAATACTTCATACGCCCTGCAAAATTTTTCCCTGTTCGAAGGGCTGATTATCTCAAAAATATTTTTGAAATGCTTTCTTACCATTTCATGAAACCCGTTAATGAATTTCTTCCCTTTCTGCCCCACGCTTATGATAACCTGCCTTCTGTTCTTTTCGTTCAACTCCCTCTTTAAGTATCCTTCATTCACCATCTTATCAACTATTTCCGAGGCAGTGCTCGCGGCCATACCCAGCGCCGAGCTTAATTTTACCAAAGTGCAGCTTCCCATATAATCGACATTCATAAGGACTCTCATATGATTAAGAGGCACATCCATACTTTTGGAAAGAGAAGAGCTCACGGAGTGGTACGACCTCATCATATGAGGGAATATCTCTGTAAGCCTTTTTAAGCTTTCATCCATATTTCATACCTTCTAACTTCGAATTATACTGTTATAGAACTATCCGGTTATAGAATTGTTTATCACATAAGATAATTCAAGTCAAGTGTTTTCGCAATTATTGTGATTTATCCAAGCAGTAAAACCTATTTGTTTCTGGACGGGCTTATAAGCGATTTTCCGCCGAAGCCGATGAGGTCCTTTCTTTTACATGTGACAAGCGCTTTCTCCACCAGATTTCTGTTTGATTCCCTGTTAAAATGCGCAAGAGCTCTTTGTAACGCTTTTTCATGATTATTCGACGGCACATGTAATTTTTGTCCGGTAGAAGGATCCAGCCCCGTATAATACATACAGGTTGAAATACTGCCGGGGGTAGGGGTAAACTCCTGGATTGAATCCGGGATAAAATGTGTTTTCTTGAAATAAAGTGCAAGTTCGAGCATATCTTCAACGGCGCACCCCGGATGCGCAGATATATAGTAAGGGATAAGGAATTGCTTCCTGCCTATTTTTCTGTTAATTGATTTAAACTTTTCCGCAAAATCAAGATACAGCTTGAAAGACGGCTTTTTCATTATTTTAAGCACCCGCCCGGAAATGTGTTCGGGCGCAACCCTTAACTGCCCGCTTATATGCCCGTCGCATATAAATTCAAGATACCCGCTTTTCTCATCACGGAGTATCAGGTCATACCTCAGGCCCGAAGTTACAAAAACGTTTTTTACTCCCGGTATTTCCTTGATTCTATTAATCAGTTTTATCTGCGGCATATGGTTAAAATCAAGATTTCCGCATATTTCGGGAAACAGGCACGTTCTCTCGCCGCAGTGAGACCCCTTATTTACCCTGCAACCCATTTTATACATATTGGATGTGGGCCCGGAAAGGACATGCACCGTCCCTTTAAAGTCATGTCTCTTAGACAACACGGTTATCTCACCGATAATGGAATCCTCGCTTCTGTTTTGGATCACATTCCCCTGCATCACAGGGATAGAGCAGTAAGAACATTCCCCGAAACAGCCTCTGTGGCTCGTAACAGACCATTTTACGGATTCAAGCGCGGGTATGGGTTTTTTATAAATGGGATGGGGATCCCGCGTGTAAGGAAGAGAATAGATATAATCCATCTCGATTTCAGTCAGGGGCTGAGCCGGTTTATTTTGCACAATATATCTTGCATCGTATTTCTGCGCAACCGGTCTTGTTTTTTCCCCGCGGCAAGAATTGGCGCTGATAATGCTAAAGGCCTCCGCAAATTTTCTCTTATCGGAAGCAACTTCATTGAATTCCGGAGTAAGAACGATGTTCCCGGGAAGATTTTTAGAAATATAGGCAACCCCGTCAATATCATACAAAGAGGATTTATCTTTTCCTGAATCCAGCCTCTGGGCCATTTCAAGTATCTGGCTTTCCCCCATCCCATATACTATAAAATCCGACTTTGAATCCACCAATATTGATTTACGGACCTTGTTTTCCCAGTAATCATAATGAGCAAAACGTCTCAGGCTGGCTTCGACCCCTCCCAGAACAATGGGAACATCCTTATAAGCCTGGCGGCAAAGATTACTGTAAACTATGCACGCCCTGTCAGGCCTTTTCCCGTACTCGCCGCCGCAGGAAAAAACATCGGAATTTCTTCTTTTCCCGGGTCTCGAATAATTATTAAGCATAGAATCTATGTTCCCCGAACTAATACCGATAAAAAGCCGCGGCTTCCCGAATACTTCAACTGAATTTTTATCTCTCCAGTCAGGCTGCGGTATAATTCCGACTTTAAAACCGGAATCCGCCAATACCCGGCCTATAACGGCAATACCGAATGACGGGTGGTCAATATAAGCATCGCCGCTGATAAGTAAAACGTCTATTTCATCCCATCCCGCTTCAAGGGCTTCCTTTCCTGTTACGGGCAGTATGTATGGATGTTTCACAGTCTTTCCCCGTTTCTGAAATATTTTTTCATGTATTCCCATGTTTTATCATTGATATCACCTGTTACCTGTAACCTGTTTTTCTTCTGGAATTTCCTAATCGCTTTTGCCGTTAAACTACCTTTGATGCCATCAACAGGACCCGGGTCGAAACCTGCTCTTTTGAGGAATATCTGCGTATTTCGTATATTCCTCCTGATATTTGAATTTTTATCCAACTCTATGGTTTCTATCCCGAAAGCGCAGTCAAGCAGCTGTATGAGATCACTCCATACGGGACGACTACATTTAAGTAAAACAACTATGATTTTTTTTCCGCCATATTCGGCGAAACCCGCATAACAGTGCCCCGCGTCTCTGGTAAAACCGGTCTTCCCTATCGCAAGCCCCGGGTATTGCCACGCGAAACGGCTGTGGTTATTAATGCCTATTTGCCTTGCTTCTTTTAAACTATCCATGTTTTCAGGATTTCCGGCGTATACGGCAATTTTATCGTTTTTCTTTTCCATAATTTCAATAAAATAGGGCTTTTTGACACACTCGCGGACAATCAAAGCAAGGTCTTTTGCCGTGGTATACTGTCCCTTGCCCGGAAGCCCGTTAGGGTTTACAAAATAAGAATCAACAGCGCCGATACGGCGGCAAAAAACGTTCATATCTTTTACAAAAGTACTTTCTGAACCTGACATTTTTTCTGCAATCACAACAGCGGCGTTATTCGCGGATTCAAGCAACAAAGCTTTCAGCAGAGCATCCACCGTGAGAATATCCCCTTCTCTGATGTCAATTCCTGAAGGGGGAACCGCCGCAGCATCCGAAGAGACCCGGGCGTAATCATAAAGTTTTAATCTTTCCAGAGCCAGAAGGAATGTTACAAGTTTTACGGTGGAAGCCGGATAAAGTTTCCGGCCGCTATTTTTTTCGAATAACAACACCCCTGTATCGGCTTCAACAATAATGGCGGACTTCGCCGTTATAGAAGGCCATGCGGCACAGGTAGTGCATAAAGATATGAGTAATATCAATAAAATATATTTCATATCCGAATATTATTAGCAGATATGAATATATTAATAAACCAAAAAATCGGAACTTGACATTTAAAGCAGTATATGTTAACGTTAACAACAAATAGGGTATTCTGCTAACTTTCAACTATCCAACCCTCCCCCCAGAAGGTTGTTGAGAAAGGGGTACCCTATCTAACTCTTTTTATCAGCTTCGCCGCTTTTATTCCCTGTCAGCAAGATAGCTTTTCCAAAACCATACCCAACAAAAATAATTATTCAAAAATTACTTGAAATATTGTTAAAAATGTGTTACCGTTAACACAGATAATAACATTCGCAGGGAGTTATTATGGCTACAATTTCCGATATCTCAAAAAAGACGGGGTATTCAATAATGACGGTATCCCGTGTAATAAATAATTCCAAAAATGTCTCGGAAAAAGCAAGAAAAGCCATTGCAACAGCCGTTAAAGACTTCAATTACACTCCTAATTCAGCCGCGAGAAGGCTTGTAAAACAGAAATCACAGACCATAGGCCTTATAATCACGTATGAACAGATTTTTTCTTCATATTATTTTCTTACAATAATGAAAGGGATAGAAGAAAAACTCGAAAAAACGGATTACAACCTGATTATGTACGCGTCCAACTCTCCCAACGTGTCTTCCGAAGCAAAACTGCTTAATCTTATCAACCAAAAGCTTATCGACGGGTTCCTTGTTATTGCCCCTTCGAAAGATGAGTTTTTCATGAATACACTGCACACAAACAAAATACCGACAGTAATCATCGGCGCGAGTTATCCTTTCTTCAACTGTGTCGATGTTGATAACAACAAAGCAACTTTTCTCGGGATTGAATACTTAATAAAAAAGGGCCACAAATCCATAGGCATGATACGCGGCACAAAAAACAGATACGATGCGATAGAGAGAGAAAAAGCTTTTATTGAATGCCTCGAAAAACACGGGCTTGAAATAAATAAAAGATGGTTTATAGACGGGCAGTTTGAATACCGTCAGGCACATCTCAACACCTTAAAACTTCTGGATGAAGGAACTTTACCTACGGCATTGTTTGCCGCTAACGATCTTATGGCGATAGGGTCCATGGACGCGCTGCATTCACGCAACGTCAAAATCCCCGGAGACATTTCAATAATAGGATTTGATGATATCGATCTCGCAAAATTAATACAACCACCTTTGACAACCGTCAGACAACCGCTTTATAATATGGGAGAGGCAGCAGCTTCAAGAATAGTCGAGCTTGTTGAGAAAGGCGCAAAAAAAACCGCTTCCCAGACAATAAGAATGGACACCGAGATAGTGGAAAGAGAAAGCGTGAAAAAATTATGATCAATATGATTAAAAAGAAAAAAATCTTTTCGCTCTCTTACTCAAATTTTCATCTTAAGGGATTCCCCCCGTTAGAAAACCATCATATGGAAAAAAGAGGCGGCGACGGCAGAAACCAAGACAAATGGTTTAGAACGGGGGCAGATTCAAAAACTATCGTAAAAAAGAATTCTCTAACGGGGTTCACTCTTATAGAACTGCTCGTGGTAATAGCGATAATAGCGATTCTCGCCGGACTTCTTCTTCCGGTCTTAAAAAGAGCAAGGGAGCATTCCTATACCGCGTTGTGCCACTCCAACTTAAAACAAATCGGCAATGCAATTTATATGTATTCTCTCGATTATAGAGACCTTTTCCCTATTGCTATAACATTCTCATGGGAACCTGAAGATTCAGGAGGCCCATGGATACCCAATCCAAATCCGGGAGGAGGAAATGAAAGATGGATTCAAGATGTATTAATCCCCTATCTGCACGGGGCTGTGGGAGATATGGGAGATATATGGAAATGCAGGGGACAGAGTGAGGCGGCTAAAACCATGTTTAATGAAACAGGATACAGGTATAACTACTGGTTCGCCATGGGCGGCGGAACAGCTTCTAACCAGACAGGCTACGGCGGACGAAAAATCGACACGGTTCCCAAGCCGACCGACGCTGTATTGGTTTATGATGTAGCCTTCGGAGATTGGGATAATCCGGGTCAGCCGGCATTACCCCATTATGGGATAAACGTTCTATATGTCGACGGTCATGTGGATTTTGTACCGGATAGAATATATTTTCAGCAGGAAATAGATAATGACGCAGAGCCTTACAACAGCCCTTTCAGAAGCAATGGCTGGCATTAAAATTTGACGCGTATACAGGATTAAAATGCAGTCTCAGAAAAGGGATAATCATAATATGAGGAAAAAGGAAAATTTCAGAGACGGATTTACGCTTATGGAACTTTTAATCGTACTGGGCGTAATCGCTATTTTGAGCGGGATTCTCCTTCCCACTCTACAGAAAGCAAGGGAGCGGGGATACAGGTCTCTGTGCCAGTCCAATCTTAAACAATTAGGCGAGGCCATATATATATATACAATCGATAATAACAGGCTTTTCCCTTTTGCCACTTCTTTCGGCTGGGAACCGGTCGGGACATGGAATCCCAATCCATGGCAAAGGTGGCTTCAGGACAGATTGGTTCCCTATGTTGGAGGAGACCCGGCTTCATCAATTGACCCGGATGTATGGCTATGCAAAGCC
>DJVC01000009.1 GCA_002440765.1 bacterium UBP3_UBA6266
TCTTGTTTCATCCGTCGCCGCATGCAGTGAAACAGACAATTCATACTGTTTTCCCAAATCGGCAAACTTTATTATCCGCGGGGCTATGCCGCATGTTGAAACCGTTATTTTCCTCTGGCCTATGTTAAAACCGCTTTCCGAAGTAATGATTTCAAGACTCGTTGCCACATTTTCAAAATTGTCCAGAGGTTCCCCCACACCCATATAGACGATATTATTCAGCCTGCCTTCGGATAACCTCTGTTTTGCGATAAGAACCTGAGAAATTATTTCGCCGACATTCAGATTTCTTGAAAAACCGGACTTCGCGCTTGCGCAAAAAGAACACCCATATTTACATCCGGCCTGCGTCGAAAGGCATAGAGTATTTCTTTCTGAATGCTTAATCAGGACAATTTCTACGGCCTCTCTGTCCTCCAGCCCGCAGAGCAATTTAACACTGCCGTCCGCTGAGATCCTTTCATCTACGGTTTTAAGAAGGCATATCTCAAACCTGTTTTTTATCAGATTTCTCGTATCCAGCGAAAGGTCTGTCATCCGGTCGACATCGGCAACAGATTTCTCATAAATCCATTTGCAAAACTGCCTGCCTTTATAAAGAGGCTCCCCCATGTCTTTCAGTATGCGCTGGATTTCTTCAGGCGTAAAATTTAAAATCTTAATCTTATCATCCATTTTATCTTTCAAGAAAATGATGTGTATGGGGAACAGAATTAACGGACATCACTATAACCCGCGTGGCTGAAACGCGGACATGCGTTATTGAACCGTTGTCAATGACAAGTCTCAATATCAGTGTGTCAAAATCAGCTTTGAGCCACCATGCAAGCAGAGCCGTTATAACCCCGCCGTGCGTAACAATAATAGAATTACTGTCATGCAGCTTTGGGAAAAGGGTATTCCATGCTTTTTTTACCCTTACCTGAAATTCTTCTATGGTTTCCGCCCCTGGAATAACAATACGCGAAGGTTTTAAAAGCCACTTTTTAAACCCATCGTCAAAATGGAAATCCACCTCTTCGGGAGTCATTCCCTCCCAATCACCCAGGGCAATTTCTCTTATTCCCTTTTCATACAAAATTCTTTTATGCAGGACTTCAGAAAAGCATTTTGCCGTTTCTCTCGCTCTCTTCAAATCACTGGAAAAAACTTTAAAATCTGTTCGGCGAAGACGGGAAAAATATCCGGCCGCCGCATCAGCCTGTTTTTTTCCCAGTTTTGTAAGCGGAGGATTTTTCTGCCCCTGTATTTTTCTTGAAAAATTCCAGGTCGTTTCTCCATGTCTTACCAAATAAACGTCTTTCCCGCTTTTTTCAAACATGTGAATCCGTTGGATTGCCGGAAAGGCAACCCTTCCCGACAGTATTAACAATTTTCTGTATAATGTTATTTATTATTTCGTCCGGAACCCCTTCATAATAGAGGGACTTGAGCCTCAGGTCACACGGGTCATTGACATAATCCACCACCACAAATTTATTCTGTCCCGAATAGCAGATCTCGGTCGAAAAAATATCCAGCCTTGACACACGGGCGATCTTATTAACTATCTCCCGGATTTCTCCGAGGTTAAACCTTTTTTCATCCTCATCACTCAGGATTTCATACACATGAGTGTTGTCATCCCACCAGGATATATATACTTCTCCACACGCATAAATCGGCCTGAACCACGCTCTTTTGCCGTCAAGATACAATGGTTCAACTTTCTCCTGGATAAGGTATTTTTCGTTCGGGTATTCCGATCTGGCCCTCTGCACATCATCGACAGTGCAGGCCGTCTGGACTCCCTCCCCGCCCCCAAAAGACGAAGGTTTTATTATGAACGGTACGTTAATCTTCTCAATTCCCGAAAGGTTTATTTCGCTAAATTCATTAAAAGGCGGCAGCAGAAATGTATAAGGGACATTTAAATTAGCGGCGAGAAATTCAAGATGCATGGTTGATTTGTCGGAAGCCCTCAGCGCATAAGAATTTTTATTGAATATCTTTCCTCCCCTCATTTCGATGATATCCTCAATCGGGAGGAACCTGTTATCCACGTCCGACGCCCTGTCGAGATAATAATCAAACGTCATCCCATGTTCAAGAAGTCCGATTGTTTCAAATACGTTGCCCGGATTAATAACATAGGACGATAATCCGTTACTTATCAATTCTTTGTCCAGTTTCCTAATAAAAACATCATCGTATTTCCATTCCCACGCGATTCCAAAATTCAATTTTGTCCCACGCTCATTTTCCATAATTCAATCTTAACTTATCTCAGCCTGATATTTTCTGTTTTGCGGTTTTTTCCGAACCTGCAATATTGAGGATATCCGCCAATCCTGATTTCTCAAGCACGCGCCCGACATTATCATTGAAACCCCAGAAACAATACCTGCCGCCGCACTTGTCTATCATCTTGACGCAATTCAAAAGCTCTCTGATGCCAAAACTGCTCAAATAAAAAACTTCTCTCATATTAAATATGATTTTCCTGTTAGCTCCGTCGCTGCATAGGGATTCAAGTTCTTCTTTGACATCCTCGGCGCCTGATTCGTCAAAATCCCCCTTGAACATCACGGATAAAATATCTTTTTCTTTTGAAAACCCGATTTTCAACGTCGCACCTCTCTTTTAAAGGATTCAAAACAGGTTTATATTATAGCACAACAAAAAAGAAGTTTGCTATTTTAAAGGGATATCGGGGATTTATATCAGAAAAATTAAAACCAGCCCTGGGATTTAAAAGGTTGTTCATAAGGATGTTCTGTCCCGCTCATGGGAGTATCGAGCAGAAAATATGTGTTTTCCGGGACAAAACTCACATGACCGTCCACATATAATACATTTATACCCTTATGCGGCAGTTTGGGTTTTCCCGGTTGGTCCCAGTCTCTCCAGCATGTATCGAATACGAGTGATGCCTCGGATTGGTGGGAAACATTTTCTATTTTTCTTCCTTTGCCTACGGCATTTTGCGAAGACGTCCCCCCGCCGCATGCAAACCAGTAATTGTATCTATAGTATTTTTCATCCTGTGGCTCGGAGCCTCCCCATTCAAGCAACTGTAAATCGGCAGACTTGCATATCCAGACTTCGCCCAGTATACCGGCCTGGCCGGCTTTGGAAGCTGCCAGCAGGTAGGGTTTTAAAACATCGTGGAGATAAGCCGAACCGGGATTTGGGTTCCAGGCTCCTGTATTGTCAGGCTCCCATGAAAATGTCACGGCAAAAGGCAGCGTGCCGTCATAATCGCAGGTGTACATATATATCGCATTGCCTATCTGCTTTAAGTTAGACTGGCACATAGCCTTATACGCCTGCTCCCTGGCCTTTTTTAATGCCGGAAGCAGAAGTCCCGCCAGAATAGAAATTATGGCGATAACAACCAGAAGTTCAATCAGCGTAAAACCCCGATTTTTTCTATCGTATATACCAGTCATCTCATCTCCCATACGTTAAATATAACACTCATTTAAAGATCATTCGAAATAAATATCATCAATAACCGCATATCCCCCGCATCCGGTTTCTTTTGAGCCTGTTTCAAACTGTATTTTTGTGATTTCGGAGAGATTTATTTCGGTTTTTTTACCCCATCCTTCCTGTTTTAAATCCGAAAAATTTATTTTAAAAGTTTCCCAATTCCCGCCGGGATTGACAATGCCGCCGTGGTAATCATAATCACCCACGCTGGATGAACAAAGTTTACATTTAATCGGCCCGCCGGAACCTTTCATTCTGAATACCATCGATCTGTAATGCGAAACGTCAATCGGCCTGTCAAACACCAAGGCGCAGATGGCATATCTGTTGTAAAAATCTTTTCCCAGCAAATATTCAAACTCCAAAGCTGTTCTGCTTTTATATCCCGGCTCAAAATTTATCTCCGCTTTTGAATTGCCTTTATTGTTGCTGTCATCTTCCGCAACCCAAATCCCGTTTAAGGGAGACACAAAATCCCTGCTTTCAAAATCATCTACAATGTTTTTGTTTACCTCTGAGGCTTCCTTTTTTCCCGCAGCCGGGATATTATCCAGCACAATGCCGCTCATAACCTCCCTCCCGGATACAGGGCCGGAACCCTTTTCAAAATCTCTCTTCGAATATCTTAAAACAGAACTGCATTTGCCCCTTTTATCTATAGCCAAAGCTGTTACGGAACAGGGATCAAAACGATAGAATTTATCATTGAATTTCGTGTCGGTTTCGAGTCTTACGGAATAATTATTATCCGCAGTCTCGTTCCGCGACAATAATTCGACATAACTTTCACTGTTTAAATTTCTGTTGACTGCGATTAGAAGATAATTCTTCCCGTCGAATGAACAATAAACGGAAAGATCTCTTTTTTCTGATTCAACGCCAATCAGACTGCCTTTAAACTGTTTATGCATTTGGAAAACATAATAGGTCGGAAAAGGCTTGTAAGTCTCATGTTCCAGGAAACCTATGGATCCGTCCTCCATGATATCCCAGAATGTAGCCATAAAAATTTCATTTTCCTGCAGAGTGCCCAGAAAATCAGCCAGCCACAAACCGGCATAGAATGAATTGCAAGCGCCCTCGCCTTTGGCCAGCCAATCCCAGGTAAGATTGAACTCGGTAATCGCAAGAGGTATATTTCTCCCTGTAATATGTTTTATTTCTTCCTTCAGGCTTTTGATTATTGTCCTTGTTCTTGCCTGTCCGGAAAGACTCTGTCTCGGAGGCTGTTTCCCGTCGTAAGGATATATATGCACCGTGATTATATCCGCGATATCACCGCAGTTTTTGAGAAAAGGCGCTATCCAGTTATCCGCCGCCGCCACAAAATATTTGCCCATAAGGTCGGGACCCGCAATCTTGATCGAAGGATCCACAGATTTCATCGCATTATAATAGGCTCGGAAATCCCTGCAATAATCCTCAGCAGTATAATTTCCCCATCCCTTATTGGTGTAATCATCCGGTTCATTTCCTACCGCCCAGTATTTGACATCATAGCCTTTTTCAACATTGCAATATTTTACCGTTCGCTCCGCCTCTTCTACACTGCCTCTTATCAGCCTCACCTGTATAAGAGGTTCCGCGCCAATCTCCCGCGCGAACATTATAAATTCATCTATTGACGGCATATCCGTTTTTATCAGGTCCTTGCCTATCCCTCCCCACCTGATAAATTTTATGCCGGCATCCTTTACCAATCCGGCAACAGGTTTTAGATATCCTTCTATTTCCCAATTATTATAATTTATCCCGAAAACATCGGGGTTGACAGTGCTTTCAAAAGAAGGAATACCATCCAGCTCCATATTGATTTTGTATTTATCGCGCACCTTAAACGGCACCTTGCCGAACCCCGTGAAATAACCGTCTTTCACGGCGTAAATACTGGAACCGTCGATCCTGACATTTTCTATGAGATATTTTCCGTTTTTCGCCGTTACCGCGGACACATTAAAAGGGTGGACAGTAACCTTGACGCCTTCCAGCGGCCTGTCTTTGATGTCTGTTACAACACCTTCCAGAGACACTGTTTCCATCTCGGTTATAAAATGGATCGCTTTCCCTTCTTCTATTCTGCCGCCGGAAATATCCGTTAATTTCCTGTTTATCTTAAGAAGATATTTAGATTTTTTGTCCAATCCGCCAACGGGTATCAGCACCAAAGACTCGGAATCATCCGAAAATTCCGTATCGCAGTCTATTTTCCCTCCCTTCCTGCCTATTTTTGACAGGCTGATGTTCTTTTTTGCCGAATCTTCTTCGACAGGAAAATTAAATTTAATCTTGATCTCCTGATTTTTGCCGATACCCATTTGCCCGTCACGCGGGCATATCTCCATAATCCTGAGGGGACCCCTGTAAAAACAAATATCATCAATAGAAATTTTATCGCCCATACCGGACGAAAGACTGTCATCGTCAAAAACAGCTATACTTATCGCTTTCGACCAATCCGCGGATTTCGAAGCTCCGGGATGCTGAGATAACCACCATTCGGGCGTTTTAAATGATTCAAAAGGAAATTCAAAATACCTGAAATCTTCCGATAACCGCGCTTCCGCCTCGTTATGCCTGTAAGTAGAAGTCTCATTTAAATTTGTGATGCCCTCTTCCCCTGTGAATATCACTATCCTCAGCTTTGTGCTATTCCCGGATTTGGCATAACAGGAAACTCCTGAATATTGCGAAAGGTCAAAGAAGCTGTCTCTCTGTTTTGTCAGAGGACAAATAAGCTGGATATACGGCCACTTAAATCCATCTCCCAGTTTATACTCAAGTGAAAGACATTTCAGGGAAGATTTGTCCCTCTCCGATTCTTCAATTTCAAAATGGCCCTCCGAAGTCCCCTTATTAGCTGTGTCTTCGACAAAGTACCACTCGGTTTCAAGTCGGGAAACCGCATTTCCGCCTTCAAAATCATCCAGCAAAAATATTGTTTTTGAATCCGCCAGCGCTTCAAAAACCAAAAATCCGAAGGCAACAACCAAACAACAGAGAAACCTGAATATATTTCCGGGTTTTTTCATTATTTTCAGCCTTTCCGATAATATTTTTCGCTCATAATAATCCGGATGCTTTCACAAACTTTATATCATCCACATAAAATTTAATCACCGCCGGATTATAGTAAGGCTCAACCGCAAATTTTACTTCCGTTATCCTGCTCCAATCCACCGGATGATGTATCATTCTCTCTCCGTTCCAATACTGGCCTATGTCCGGAAAGTCCGAAACCGAAATCATAACTTTTTGCCATTGCCTGTCCATTTTTATATATTTGGCAAGCTTAACAAATGTTTCGGTTTTTCTCTCGCCTGTGGCATCTGAATCAATCAGTATAACCAGAATTTTTTCTTCTCCGTCGCTTCCTTTGATCCAAAATTCCAATGTTCCGGAAAATCGGCGTTCATCGAGGCTGACCGGAGGAAAAATGCCTATTGCCGTTCCCGAAAAATCTTTAAAATCAAGCATTATCTCCAGAGCATATATACCTGAATATTTTTCGCTTGTTGTCTCTCTGATTGCGCTCGCGCTGCCGGCAGGATATGAATAACTGTATCTTCCCACTTTATTCAACTCTTCATCATAAATATTTCTTATCAGCTCGTTTTCCCGGCTTTCCGCAAACTGCACGGGAAGCATAACGGCAATAAAATAAATCGCATAAAGATATTTCACATCGCGCTCCCCTCAACGGGTTACTGATTCATAATTTTTATATCGTCGACATAAATAGTGAAAGCGGTGTTTTCATCATAAGGACGTATAGCGAATTTTATTTCCTGGATTTCACTCCAGTCAACTGAATCAGGCATATTTTTAGAGCCGTCCCAGTACTGCCCGTTATCAGAAAAATCGGAAAGAGGAATCTTAACATTCTGCCAATCCGTAGTCACACTGACATATTTCGGAACGGCTACAACACCTGTCTCGGTTTTTGTGCCGTCCGTTCTGTCCGCATCCAGGAAAAGGACTTCGAATATCTCGCCACCGGTTTTTCCTTTAACCCAGAATTCCAGAACCGCATTATCCCTGTTGTACTGAAGATTAAAAGGCGGATATTTACCCACGGCCGCGCCCGCAAAATCATCGGTATTAAGCGAAATCTTCAAAGAATTGGCCCCTGAATGTTTTTCTTCACCTGTAAGCCCTATCGAGCTTCCCTCCTGCGGGTAAACGTATGAGTATCTTCCCTGTTCGCTGATGTTATCCGTAAAAATATCCACAACGGCCCACACTTCACCGGAAACACAAAAACTTAAAACTGCAATCGTAAAAAAAACTATGCTGTTTTTTCCCATTTTTCAACCTCCTTCTTCTTTCAAAAAAACGACAACCAATTATATGCCCCAGCACATAATATCAACCCATAATCACAGTTACAACGTGTTTTTCTCCATCGTTAAAAGCCGGGATTTTATATCCCTTGCATTTTTTACCGTCAATATGGATCTGTTTTACCCCTTTATTGACATGTCCGGGATTTAGCACCGTTATATCATACAGAGAACCCCTGAACACCCTCTTTACGTTAAAACCTTTCCATCTTTTCGGAATGCAGGGGCTTATCTCCAAGCCGTCATAATCGGGTTTTATACCTAATATATGCTGTGATACCGCAACAAAATTCCAGGCAGCGGTGCCCGTCAGCCAAGAATTTTTTCCCTCTCCGAAATCGGGATGGTCTTTGCCGGCAACCATCTGGCAATATACATAAGGCTCGACCCTTCTGACTGAGTGGTCCTTTACACAGGGCAATATCGACTTGTAATATTTATACGCATTTTCTCCTCTGCCCAATATGCATTCGGCTATTACAATCCACGGATTAGGATGGCAAAATATACCGGCGTTTTCTTTCAATCCGGGAGGGTAGGCAGAAACATCTCCTAATCCGGGATAATATTTTTTATAAGCCGGCTGTTGGAGTATGATACCGTGTTCTGTTGCCAAAAACCTGCGCACCGAATCCAGTGTTTTCCTGGCTTTTATGCCCGATGCCACACCTGACATCAATGCCCATCCTTGCGTCTCAAGAAAAATTTTACCTTCTTTATTTACTCTGGAACCGACAGGTTTTTGGTTGTCATCATACGCCCTTATGTACCAGGATCCATCCCACCCGCGGGTATTTATTCTATTTTTCATTGTTTCCGCTATAGTCAGATATTTTTTCTCTTTGCCCTTATTTTTTATCAAACCGAAGATGCGCGCAAGCTCGCTTGACGCAGCTACCAGCATCTGCGCCACAAGTATTGATTCCGCTTTCTTATTGGGGCCAACCATATTCAGACAATCGTTCCAATCCGCATATCCCGACAAAGGAAATCCGTTAGGACCCGTGTTTTTAAAAGAATAATTAACCGCTCTTTCCAAATGCTTAATCAACGCGGCCTTTGTCCCGTTATTAAACGGCACATCCTCGTTAAGGAAATTCATATCTCCCGTCTCTTTTATATAGGCGGCAACGGAGAATACAAGCCACAAATGATCATCCGAATATCCTCTTTCCCTTCCCTGTTTTGTCAGGGGTGAATACTGGTGATGGGCATCCCCTTCTTCAAACTGGGTAGACGCTATATCATATATGGTTTTCTTGGCCTCCGCAGGCACCTGATAGACAAAACCCAGTATGTCCTGGTTCGTGTCGCGAAAACCCATACCCCTCCCTATACCCGACTCATAATAAGAAGCCGACCTCGACCAATTAAAAGTGGTTCTGCATTGATACTGGTTCCATGTATTGACCATTAAATTCAATTCTTTATCGGGAGTATTCACCTTGAATTTACCCAGGTTTTCTTCCCATTTTTGTTTCAACTTTTCAATCTCTTTATCGACCGATTTTTTATGTTTATACTTATTAAAATATTTTCTGGCTTCATTTCTGCCGGATGCCACACCGAGAACGAAAATCAGGGGTTTTTCTTCCCCCGGTTTCAATGAAATGCTCGCGCAATGAGAACCTACGGGCGCCCAGCCGCAGCTGAGCTTATTTGAACCATGCCCTATGATAACCGCTCTTGGATTGCTTAAATCTCCGTACGGCCCCAAAAAATCATCTCTTCTGGTGTCAAAGCTGTTTACTTTCCGGTTTGTCAAACCAAAAAAAGCAAAATGCCCTTTTCGAACCCTGTGTTTACTCATATGATATATAATCCCGTTTTCGTAATCTGTTTCGCCTATATTTAAATTCGCCTGAAAGTTTGTCATATCTTCCAGGGCATTGGGCAAACAGAATTCCGCAAAAGAAAATATTTTCAGCTTTTTTTCGCGCAGAGATTTATTTTTTATATTGAGCATCCATAACTCCAGATTTTCGCCGAGCGGCACAAAATAAACCGTTTCAGTCTCTATTTTACCGTATTCAGACCTGATTTTCGTGTAGCCCAGGCCATGCCGGCACTCATACTTATATTTTCCTGTATCTTTTAATACCGG
>DJVC01000084.1:0-663 GCA_002440765.1 bacterium UBP3_UBA6266
GAAGGCACCGGTCGGCATACGCGTCATCGAAAGATGATTATATATTGCCTGTCGGCGGTATATACCAGTGGAAAAAAGACGGAGAATTCCATATGTGGAACCCCGATACCATATCGGCACTGCAGGATGCCGCACGGCAGGAAAATTATGACAGGTATAAAGAGTTCGCTTCAATGATAAACAATCAGGCGTCTACCCCCTCGACATTGAGAGGCCTGTTGGATGTTGTAGGGGGAAACCCGATACCGGTGAAAGAAGTTGAAAAACCGGAAAGTATATTCAAGAGATTTGTTACAGGAGCTATGAGTTTCGGTTCAATAAGCAGACCTGCGCACGAGAGTTTAGCCCTTGCGATGAACAGGATAGGTGGAAAATCAAACACCGGAGAAGGAGGTGAAGACCCTTCCAGATTTATTTCTCTTCACAGCGGGCATTCGAAAAGAAGCGCGATAAAACAAATAGCTTCCGGCAGGTTCGGAGTCACAACGAATTACCTTGTGAATGCGGATGAACTTCAGGTAAAGATAGCGCAGGGCGCGAAACCCGGGGAAGGAGGACAATTACCCGGACATAAAGTCAGTGTCGTAATAGCCAGTACCAGATACACCACGCCGGGAGTTACTCTTATTTCGCCTCCCCCCCATCATGATATATATTCGATTG
>DJVC01000084.1:676-4922 GCA_002440765.1 bacterium UBP3_UBA6266
GGCATGCGGATATGATTTTAATTTCAGGCGGCGACGGGGGGACCGGGGCGTCTCCTCTGAGTTCTATAAGACATGCCGGTTTGCCGTGGGAACTGGGGATTTCGGAAACGCATCAGACGCTTGTAATGAATGACCTGAGAAGCAGGGTGAGGCTGCAAACCGACGGACAGATGAGGACAGGAAAAGATGTTGCGATTGCAGCGTTGCTCGGCGCCGAGGAATTCGGTTTTTGCACGGCCTGCCTTATAGTATTAGGCTGTGTAATGTTGAGGCATTGTCATCTGAACAATTGTTCCGTAGGTGTCGCGACACAGGACGACCTGCTCCAGAAAAACTTCAGAGGAAGATTTGAACATGTTGTTACTTATATGCATTTTATCGCGCATGAACTGAGGGAAATCATGGCTTCACTGGGGATAAGGACTATAGACGAAATGGTAGGAAGAACAGATTTTCTTAAATTAAGAAAAGAGATAATTCCATGGAAAGCCGGCGCAATCGATTATTCGCGAATATTGTACAAGCCGGAGATCTCTTCCGATGTTGACGTTTATTGTACCAAAAAACAGGATCATGGCATTGAAGAGGTGCTTGATAAGAAACTGATTCATAAGTGTAAACGGGCGTTAATAAACAGGAAGCCTGTTAAGGAGCTGATTGATATTAAAAATACGGACAGAGCCGCGGGTGCCATGTTGAGCGGGGAAGTTTGTAAGATTTATGGCGACAGCGGGTTGCCTGAAGATACTATACATATTGGATTTTCAGGTATTGCCGGCCAGAGTTTCGGGGCATGGCTGGCGGGAGGAATCACTTTTGAACTTGAAGGCATGGCTAATGATTATGTGGGAAAAGGGTTATCGGGCGGAAGGATAATAATATATCCATATAAAAAATCAAAGTATGACCCGGGCGCAAACATAATCATCGGAAATACGGCTTTTTACGGTGCAATCAGGGGCGAAGCATATATAAGAGGGATAGCGGGAGAAAGATTCTGTGTCAGAAATTCAGGAATCAGCGCTGTCGTTGAAGGTGTCGGAGACCACGGTTGTGAATATATGACAGGAGGAAGAATTGTGATCCTGGGAAAAACCGGGAGAAATTTTGCGGCGGGAATGTCCGGTGGAATAGCGTATGTTTATGACAGAGAAAAACTGTTTAGGGATAAATGTAATTTAAAAATGGTCAGCCTGGAAAAATGCGGGGAAGAAGACAAAACTTTAATCTACAGCCTGGTTCATAATCATTCTAAGTATACAGGAAGCAGGATAGCTTCCGAAATAATTGAAGGATTTAATAATAAATTGGCTGATTTTGTTAAAGTTATTCCTCTCGAATACAAAAAAATACTCGAATCACGGGAAGTTGAAGAGAAAATTGGATTAACGGAGGTTTCCGATGGGTGACCCCAGAGGTTTTTTGAAAGTCAAAAGGACAATTTCAGAATACAGACCTGTTTGCGAAAGAATCAGGGATTACAGGGATGTTGTGACCTTAAGGAGCCCGGAAAAGTCTGCTGAACAGGCTTCGAGATGTATGGATTGCGGGACTCCATTCTGCAATTGGGGTTGTCCCATAGGGAATTATATACCTGAGTGGAATGATTACCTGTTTTCAGGTTTGGGGGATAAAGCGTTCGAACTTCTTAATTCCACTAATATAATGCCGGAAGTGACGGGAAGAATATGCCCCGCTCTGTGCGAATATGCCTGTGTCCTCGGCATAAATGACGACCCTGTAACAATAAGGGAGAACGAACTTTCTATAATTGAGGAGTCATTTTCGCGTGGACTGGTTGTTCCCCGTCCGCCGCAGAGAAGAACAGGGAAGAAAGTAGCTGTTGTAGGTTCAGGCCCGGCCGGCCTGTCCTGCGCGGCGAACCTGAATAAAATGGGCTACGATGTGACTGTTTTCGAGAGGGATTCAGGAATCGGGGGGATATTAAGGTATGGCATCCCTGATTTTAAACTTGAGAAACATATCCTGGACCGGAGAACGGATATTTTTGAGAAGGAAGGTATTTCTTTTAAAACAAATGTCGAAGTCGGAAAAAAATATAGAGCGCAAAAGATGTTGAAAGAGTTCGATGCGGTTTGTCTCTGCCTGGGTTCAAGGGTGCCGAGGGATTTAGACATCAAAGGCAGGGACTTAAAAGGTATTTATTTTGCGATGGATTATCTGAGCCAGCAGAACAGGATATTCTCCGGCGAAAAAATAACCGGAGAGATAATTAATGCCAAAGGGAAAAAAGTTGTCGTGATTGGCGGAGGGGATACAGGTTCCGATTGTGTAGGTACCGCAAATAGACAGGGCGCGTCCTGTGTAGTGCAAATTGAAGTTATGCCGAAACCCGATAACTGCAGAAGCGACAGGCATCCCTGGCCTTCATATCCGTTGATACTCAAAACTTCTTCCAGCCATGAAGAAGGGGGAGAAAGAAACTGGAGTATATTGACAAAGGAATTTTGCGGCGGTAAAAACCGGATTGAGAGAATATTATGTGTCAGGGTTGATTTTTCCGAAACGGATGCGGGGCGATGTCCTGTCATGAAAGAGATAAAAGGGAGTGAATTTGAAATTGAGGCGGATATGGTTATTCTTGCGGTTGGGTTTATTCATGTGGAGCATAAAGGAGTTGTGGCCGATTTAAAGCTTGAAAAAGATAAAAGAGGCAACATAAAAACGGATGAGAACTATATGACTTCCGTTGAGAAGGTTTTTTCCGCCGGGGATTCCCGCAGAGGGCAATCTCTGGTTGTGTGGGCTTTTGACGAAGGGAGAAAAGCTGCTCAGTCCATACATGGTTATTTAACCGGAGGTAAAAAATAACGGCTGTTATGGACAAGGGTGTTTTGAAATGATAGTATCTGATGTAAAAAAACTGCAGATTTTCGGTTTACAGAACTGATTGGGAGACGGGTTGGCATGCCTTCGGAAAAAAAATCATATGAAGATCAGCTTGAGGCGTTGTTTAAGATAAGTAAGGCCATCGCATCGGATAACTATCTTGAAGATATACTGAAGCTTATCGTTGCCGTAACAGCGCAGGTGATGAATTCCATGATCTGCTCGCTTCTTCTTATAGATGAAAAGAAACAGGAGTTTGTTGTCAGGGCATCCCAGAGCGTAAGCGAAGAATACAATAAAAAACCGCCTCTGAAAACTACCGAAGGCATAGCGGGAAAAGCCGTCAAGGAAAAGAAACCGATTGTTGTGAAAGACCTTATGGAGGCGAAAGATTATAAGTACAGGGAACTGGCGGAAAAAGAGGGACTTAAGTCGCTTTTATGCGTGCCTCTTATCGTTAAAGACAAAGTTATCGGGGTTATAAACTGCTACACACCGGTAAAACATGAATTCACATACGGGGAAATCAATATATTGAAAAGCATTGCCCATCAGGCCGCTGTCGCGATTGAAAATACCGAATTAATGGTCAAAACAAGAGTTATCCAGGAAGAACTTGAAGCGAGGAAGAAAATCGAGCGGGCAAAAGGTATTTTAATGCAGGAAGAAGGATTAAAGGAACAGGAAGCATACAGCAGAATTCAGAAATTCGCGATGGATAACAGAAAGACCATGAGAGAAATTGCGGAAGCTATTATTCTTTCCTGTGAGATGCGGAAAAATCGCAGTACTAAATAAAAATACGAAATTCGAAGCGCGAAATCCTAAACAAAGTTTAACGGCTTTGTTTGTATCTCGTGTCTTTTGTTACTTAAACACTTCTCCTGTTTCCCTCGACCATAAAAGTAAATCAAGTTCAGGCATGGGAATGCCGGTCTTTTTTGAAAAGGCTTTAAGTTTTTTTTCCATGAGAAGATATTGTTTTCTTGTTATGGATTTTGGCATGGCTCTTATTATTTTCAGCCTGTTCAGATTTCTGAGGATGTGCACATCGAGTATTGCGAGCCCGTCCCCATAGCCGATATTCCTTAAGAAGTGGCTTGCTTCCTTGTATCCCAGCCCTTTTATATTTTTTACGAGCAGGTCTCTTGTCCGTGATATTTCCGAATAATTTATTTCAGAAGAGCGGGATGGAAGAAGCTCCCGGGAAAAGCGGCTTCTTGCCGCTATGATGAAACGGCTCTTGTTATTATGAAATCTTACCCCGGATTTTTTCAGGATGCGGCTTACCCGCGCATGTGTCCCGGTCTCAAGCAAATTTCCTTTTTCGAGAAGCGAAATGGCTTTTGCGCTTGCCTTTGCTTTTGACTGGGGGGTGCACAGACAAAAACAGAGC
>DJVC01000138.1 GCA_002440765.1 bacterium UBP3_UBA6266
CCGTTCTTGACCGTTCTGAAAGATGAGACGATATCCCTTCTGTTTACCGCATGAATTCCGTTTAAATGTTTTTTCAGATTGCTAAAACCGCTGACAGTCAGACAATCCCCGTTATACGCCAATTTTTTAACTTCAGATGTTTTACATAGCCGCAGTATGGTTTCCGGAAAATCATTTGATTTAACAGCGTTGACCGGAGCCTGATTTTTCCGGATTATCCCGTAATACCTCGCGTCTGTAATCAGGACGGGCCGGAAATGCCCTTTGATAAACAGCAGGACGGCTTTTGTGCCGCAGAAATCCGATAAATATCTGATATTCGTCAGATCAGTCTCAAGAAAAGCATCGGCATCTGCCAGCACAAGAAGTTCTTTGGTTAACGAAGTCATTTGTTTTTGATCGTATAAATCGCGGCCAGAAGTCCAAGTGTGTAGCTATATTCTCCAAATCCCGATACCTGTCCTTCGGCAACCGGAGCAATCAGAGATTTATGCCTGAATTCTTCCCTCCGATATATGTTGGAAATGTGCACCTCGATAACGGGGATATTGATTGACGTTATTGCGTCGCGTATGGCCACGCTTGTATGCGTATACGCCGCGGGATTAATGACCACGGCAGCATATGATTTTTCCGCCTCCCCCAGCTTATCAACTATCTCCCCTTCGTGGTTTGACTGAAAAAAATCGAGTTCCGCATTGTTTTCTCCGGCAACACGAAGCATCTGCTTATTTATATTTTCCAGTGTCCGGCTGCCATAAATATTTTTTTCGCGCTTTCCCAACAGATTCAGATTAGGCCCGTTAATAACGAGAATTTTCATTTTTATCTCCCGAAGTTAATTTTTCCCTCACCTGAAAAATTACTTCATTTAATCCCTGCAGCTCAGGTTCCAGCGCCGCCGCTTTTTCCATATTTGCCAGCGCCTGTCTGTATTTCCCGATTTTATCATAAAAAAGCCCTAACTGAAGATAATAAAATGCTTTTGTCGGGTAACAGGAAATTGCCCGGTGAAGTTCATATTCTATTTCATTCACAGGCAATTCACGGCCGGTGTTTAAGTACAGATCTTTTATGGCGGTTGCGATTTTAAAATGATAATATCCTGTTGTGGGTTCAAGTTGAGAAGCCTGCCTGAAGTCACTTAATGCCTTCGCGTAGTATCGCATATATTCATAAAGGGAACCGCGGTATTCCCTCAACTGGGCGTTTTCAGGATCGGATATTATAGCCTTATTAATAAAATCCAGAGCCGATGCTTCCTGCCCTTCCTGAAAAGATTTGCTGGACTGTTCAAGCAAATCGGCGGAATCCACTATTGATTTTGAATAAGTATACGAAAATATGAACACAGCCAGGATTGCTGTCAGCGATACAAAAATACCCGCTTTATTTTTCGCCAGGTTCAATGTTGCCTTCGGGAAATCGTTTTTTGACATAAAAACAGCCGACAAAAGAAAAAGAGTGGAACTTATTCCGGGGATATACAAAACAAATTCCCACGCGCTGTCGATTAAAAGGCCCGTAACGCCCATAAATATTCCGAGCATAAGGTAGTTATCGCTCCTGCTTAAATCCAGACGTAAACACTTTTTTGCCATGGTAATAAGAATAATCATCATGGCGGAAATGTAAAAAAAGAATCCAACCGATCCTGTCTCGGCAAGAAACTGCACATAATCATTATGGGCCATTTGTGTTTCCTGGGCTCCGGGAAGTTTATACTTTGGGTAAAAAGCCCCGAAAGCTCCGCTTCCCACACCCAGAAGCGGTTTATCCTTTACCATTTCAACCCCTGCTTTCCAGTAATCGAATCTCACTTTGGCTGACGGAAGCGGCGCGCTCAGAGAATCGCCCTTGTATTTTTGGAATAACAGCGCCGAGGATATAAGCACAACAATAACAATAAAAGCTATTATCAGGGCAAGGGCCCGAATCTTGATTTTAAAATGAAGGAAGGAAAACAGCAGGTACAGCATAAACATTATAAAGAATGACAGAAGTCCGCCTTTTGAAAAGGTCAGGTATAAGGCTACAATCACGGTAAGCGGCGAGAGTATAATCCCGATTAACGCGGGAAAGAACAGCATGGGCCTGAACACATACATCGCGAGCAACAGCGAACCCGCGGAAGCGACTATGAGGATATTCCCGTACTTTCTGTAATCCCTTTCCCTTATAGTTTTTATGAACACTGAAAGCACGACAGGGAAAGTAAGCACAAGAAAACCCGCCAGCGCGTTGGGGTACACAAACAGAGAAAAAACCCTGTTGCGGGATAGCCTCCCGAGCAGGCTGCTCGAAAGATGCTCTGCCAATCCTGTTTTCTCTATCCAGTCTCTTGTTTCCTGAAGACCGTAGAAATATTGATACAGCCCGTAAAGCGAAATCAGGATAACGGAAGCGGTTAAGACATAAATAATAAAATTATACGTTTCCCTTTTTTTAAAATAATTTAAAACCGAAATATATATAACTATCCACGTGATTTGATTGACAAGCAGATTTCTCCCTCTCCACGGAACTTCGGAAAGGCGGCTGGATAACACAGACACGAGAAAAAATGCCAGCAGCAAACAACCTGTAATGTCCATTATAAAAGTTTCTTTCTCCATGATATTTTTAGCGTACACCAGAATTAACACTAAAAACCATAAGACCAGAAAAACATAGTTAGACCTCGGAAAGACTATGCCGCTGAAAAAGGGTCTTGCGAATACGACTAAAGACATGGCAGATACGATGGCCAAATCCAGAACCCTGGCGGGCCTGACCGTCCAGGAAAGCAGTTTAATCCTTTTTTCTTCCATTATATGCCCCGTAATATTCAAGTATG
>DJVC01000116.1:0-1630 GCA_002440765.1 bacterium UBP3_UBA6266
AAAGAATGGCGGTTAGCTTTGTATTTCTGTCGATCAGCGCCGTGGTCATATTATTTGTTTTACCGTACACAAGAAAGCTTATCTTCTACGATATTTTTTTTGGCACAGCCTCAATCAGGCTTTATATTTATTCGGGCGCGGTAAAGATGTTGAAGGATACGTTACTTTTAGGCACGGGCGCTTATACCTTTTTCCTTTCCTATCCTCCTTATGTTATTACGGAGTACTTCAGTCTTCCCTTGTCCGCGGAGGCTACATACCATGCCCATAATTATCTTCTTGAGAGTTTTATAGAGTCGGGGGCTATCGGTTTTTTATTTCTAATGGTTTTTTTCTGCAATATCCTGCGGCGCCTGTACAACAGGATAAAGCTCGATATCAGAGAAGGGGAATTTATTACTTCCGGCGTGTTTTCAGCCATAATCGCAAGTTTTTTATTTAATATATTCAATATCAATATGAATGTTGAGTATTTTGCCCCTTACTTCTGGATATGGCTTGCCCTCGGGGCGTCTTTTGCCTGTGAAAAGGATTTTGCCGGTTCCGGATATCTTAACAAAAATGCAGTCAATTTTACGTTTGTTTTTGTGTTTTTAATTGTTATTTTCTGGCATCTCAAAACATCGTTAATATCGGAATATTGTTTTAATAAGGGTATTGAATCAAGGACAGGCGGCAATTATCGGCAATCTTCGGAATATTTTCGTAACGGCTTATCGGAGAATCCGTTCAATGTCGATGCATTGACCATGTCGGCTTATGTTGAAGGGAAACTCGGCAATTATGAAAAGGCGCTGATTTTGTATGATAAAATCCTGGATTACAGCCCTTATTTTGGCAGTACGATGTTTAATAAAGCGGATGCTTTCTTTAATCTCGGGGAGTATGATAAGGCTGAACAATTGCTGATTAAACACCTTGAGCATAATCCATATGATTCCGAAGCGCGAATAAACCTGGGTATGATGTATAACATAAAAGGCGACAGTGCCCGGGCTTTGAGAATGAATTTATCAATTCTTGATTATGATGATACAAATGTAGATGCTGCTTATAATGCGGGAGTTGTTTTATTTGAACTCGGCAGGAAAAAAGAGGCGGAAACAATGTTGAAAGGTTCTCTGGAACTTATCAGGGCCCATAAATGCGATCTGATAGCCGAAAACTTAGATAAAATGGAGCAATCCGTACTTATTGAAGTCAGGGAACTTGACTACAAAGAAGCTGTAATCCTCGCGAACCTTGCTGTTTTTTATGATTCAACAGGTGACAGGGAAAAAGCGGTGAAGTATATTAATGAGGCCTGCAGGTTGGGAAAGGATAATCCCGTAGTTGAAGAGTTCAGGGATAAAATACTCGGGGAGGGACGGAAAAGAATATTGACTAGATAAATCTGTTGTGTTAAATTTTGCGGGTTGTTAAGGCGGCGTACCCAAGTGGCAAGGGAGAGGTCTGCAAAACCTTTANNGGTTCGAATCCGCTCGCCGCCTCCACAATTTAAGGTTATCAGGCTTTTGGATTTATCGGGTCGGAAGTCTTTTTTTGTAATTTCAATCTCAGCCTAAACCTTAACCTGAAAATTAGATTTACTCTTGATATTGGTTTGCCGGAGTGGTGGAATGGCAGACAC
>DJVC01000116.1:1638-8526 GCA_002440765.1 bacterium UBP3_UBA6266
GTTCAAGTCCGGTCTCCGGCACCACCGAACCGCATAGTTTGATATATATGTAAGATTACATTTTGTGAGGTGTCCCGCATCCTGTGTGGTGCGGGGCAGTAAACCACGTAAGACGTAAAGACTACAATGAACCAATAATCTTCCAAAGAAGTTTTTATCAGAAATATGGCTTAATTCAGAAACGAATTTTTCGGGGACGCTTGCAAGCCCCGCCGAGGTTTACCGAGCTCCGTTTTTTTACTCGCTCGCCCTTCGGGCACCGTGGCCGCTCACAAAAAAGACACCCCTTAAAACCTACTCCCTGCCTGATCTGAGATGAGCAAAAAGAGGGAGGGGACAAGGAAGTGTTTCGAATGGATTCGGGAACTGAATGTTTTTCTCAGTGACTGCCTCGGAGTCTCGCCAAAGGCGGGACGAGAATGAGTGAGAAATACTTACTTATNNGCCCTTCGGGCACCGTGGCCGCTCATAAAAAAAGGCCCCGTAAAATTATTTCTTCATAGCCCTTTTTGTTATGCGAGATACCGGAAAAGAAATGGGAAATAAAAGGTCCTTCGTTAATCATTCCCATTCTATGGTGCTTGGCGGTTTTGATGAGATATCATAAACTACGCGGTTTATCCCTTTAACTTCGTTTATGAGCCGGTTAGATATTTTGATCAGGATTTCCGCGGGTATTTTTGCCCAATTGGCAGTCATTCCGTCGGAACTTGTAACTGCGCGGACTGCGACAACATTTTCATAAGTTCTCTCATCTCCCATTACACCCACGCTTTTTATGGGCAGAAGGACACAGAATACCTGCCATATTTTTCTGTACAGGCCGGCTTTTTTGATTTCTTCCATTAACCTGCTGTCAGCTTCCTGGAGGAGGTGGATCCTTTCCCTGGACACATCCCCTATGATTCTGACCGCAAGTCCCGGTCCGGGGAATGGATGTCTCCAGATCATTTCTTCGGGAAGGCCAAGTTCCAATCCGAGTTTTCTTACCTCATCTTTGAATAATTCCCTCAGGGGTTCTACCAGTTTGAATTTGAGTTTTTTGGGAAGTCCTCCGACATTATGGTGACTTTTAATGGTTGCCGATGGACCTCCTTTTGCCGAAACGCTTTCGATAACGTCGGGGTATAGTGTACCCTGTACGAGGAAATCCACTTTGCCTATCTTCCGGGATGCCTTTTCAAACACCTCAATAAAGGTTTTTCCTATGATTTTCCTCTTTTTTTCCGGATCTGTGACTCCCCGGAGCCTGCTAAGGAAAAGCCCGGAAGCATTGACTGTACGCAGGTTTATTTTATAATGTTCTTTAAACACTTTTCTTACTTTTTTCGCCTCATTCTTCCTTAGGAGTCCGTGGTCGACAAATATGCAGTAAAGCCGTTGTTTTATAGCTTTATGCATTAAAATAGCTGCAACGGAAGAATCAACCCCTCCCGAAAGCCCAAGAACAACTTTTTTATTTCCGACGCGCTCCCTTATATCCTTTATTTCGCTTTTGATGAAAGAAGACATTGTCCAGTCGGATTTGCGCCCGCAGATTATTTTTACGAAATTCGACAGGATTTTTTTCCCTTCGGCAGTATGTTCCACTTCCGGATGAAACTGGAGGCCGTAAAAATTTCTTTTCTTATCGAACATGGCGGCAATAGGGGAGTTATCAGTTTTGCCGGTAGAGATGAAGCCTTTCGGTAATTTTGTGATTTTATCCTGGTGGCTCATCCATACGCCTGTTTTGTTTTTTATATTAACAAAAAGGCGGTTGTTTTTTTCCGGAAAAAACTCGGAATAACCGTATTCGCGCTTCCTGCTTTTTCCCACGCGCCCTTTCAGCATATATGACATAACCTGCATCCCGTAGCATATTCCCAGTACCGGCAGGCCCAGCTCAAAGATTTTCTTATCCGGAAAAGGAGCTTTGGGGGAATAAACACTGGACGGCCCCCCTGACAGTATTATGCCTGAACATCCCATTTTTCTGAGAGAATCAGCGGATATATTATGGGGAAGAATCCTGCTGTATACGTTGAGTTCTCTTATCCTTCTTGCGATGAGCTGGTTGTATTGTGATCCGAAATCGAGGACTGCTATCATTTTAATGCCCGCCTTTTAATTGTTAAAATGATAAATCTATAGTATAGATTATGGCTTGTTGTCAATAAATAATAAACAAAAGAAAGGCTCCGGAAAAGGAGCCTTTCTTTGGATAACATATTATTATTCCAGAGTAATATCGTCAAATATATATTCTCCGTCTGCCCATTCATACAACTCTATCTTTTCTATAGTGTTCGGATCGAGGCCTTCTTTGATAAGCCCGTTTATGTCCCATGTGATTTTTGTCCAGCGGTTTCTCTGGGACTTTTCATTTGACCAGAGTTTATAACTTCCTTTTGCGTCGAGTATCTTCAGCTCTATGGTGTTATCGCCGTGTTTGTCATAGACCCATACAGAAAGCTTTGACAGCTTTTTGCCCTTCACGTTTTCTTTAAACTCTTTTGAAGGATATAATCCTATTGTTCCGCCGTGATCGCCGGGATTTTTGGCCCTCATTATAACGGCTCTTTTCCCGGTATGGGGATTAGTGTCTTCAAAGCTTGGATTAGCGTACCACTGGTCGTGAAAATAATCGCCGCTATCCTGGACTTCATTGCTGTTGTTATCGTCCACTGCCTGATCTTCCTCGAAATTCTGAAATGAGATACTTTCAGAAAAACAGGGAGAAGCAAGACAAACAGTGAAGATAAGCGCAATGAACAACATACTCAACCTGGTCATAAAACCCTCCTTTTTGTTTTTTTTGTTAAATTGCGATTTCTCCGATGTTTCTATTCCCTTCATTACTTAATTCGAAAAACTTAAAATTATCGTAGTAATATTCGCCGTTATCATACACAAAGATTTCGATTTTAGCTATTTTTGCGGGATCAAGGCCCAGTTTGATGAAATCTCTCATCCTCCAGAAAACCCTCTGCCATTTGTCCTTTTTACTTTTTTCATTAGAGTAGAGGGTATATCTGTTGCCCGAGGTATCGAATATTTTGCATTCGAACGTATGCTGTCCGATTCTGTCAAGGACCATCATTGAAAAAACGGTGTTATCGGTAAAAATATAATTCTCTATGTTTTCAAAGAAAGAATCCTGGGGGTAAATACCGACAGTTCCGCCGTTGTTGCCTGTGGCATCTATTTTCAGGCATATTTTCCCCAGTTCTTTAATAGGCTGGATGTCTTTTTCAAGAGCCGGGTTGCTGTTCCATGGGTCATAAAAAACACCGGTTACTTTTTCTGAGTTGAAATTTTGATAAGTCAATTCGAGTATAATTTGCGAATTAACAGCGGTACATATTATAACCGATAAAATAAAAATATAAATATAAATTTTCATCCCTGTTCCTCTGACACCGAAATCGCGAATATATGAAGTTTGTCATCCTTGGGAAGCACTATGTATGCAATTTCTTTCGGTTCATCAAAAGTAATACTTTGAAGATATAATGCGCACCGGGGCTTCATCTGGACTCCCATTTGATGATGCACGGTGAAAATAAGGGGTTTCTCTCCGAGATTCGGCATGCCCCTGTCCCAGTCGGAAAAACCAAGATAAACTTTTTCTGTTTTGCCGTCTGAAAATGTTATTTCAAAAGGCGCATATCCGCTCCCGTTATGCCGGGCACCCAGAATGAAAATTTCTTTCACTTTTTGCCCGTTGAATTTAATTGCCTGGGAGGAACATTCGATATTGTTTAATTCGCCGTCTTTTGTTCCTTTTAATTTAAATATTAAATTCCGCCCGTTTTTATCCTTCATAATAAAACCGTTTTCAAAGTCGGGCATTTCCTGCCCCGGGAAATTCCATCCGGACCCGTCCTGAAGATTATCCGAATTCGATATCCAGTCGTTGTTGTAAGGCAGTTCAACGGGTTTCCCGGTTCCTGAGGACTTGTTCATTACTATTTCCCGGGTTACGGAATTTATTCCGTCCGATGCCTTCAGCGACAGGTTTACTGTATCACCGCCGCGGGACTGTTCCGGCCCTATCCTCACTATATAATAAAATTTATCTTTAACGGGGGATATAGCTGTTTCACCGTTTAGCAGACATTCTATTTCAGGTTCAGACCTGTCATCCGTTACCTCGAATAATATTATTCCCGAGTCTATAATCTGATCCGGATACTGCAAAATATTGATTATGGGAGGATCATCAACCCGGTCGATGTTGATTGTAACAGATGCTGTCTTGAATATCCCCCTGGGGCTTTTTGCCTTTATATAAATAGTATGAGACCCCTCGGGTAATCCGGAAATATCAATCTGCAATTTTTTAGATGCGGGTTTCCGTTCTTCCTTTTCTTCATTATCTCCTGATGCTTCTCCGTTTTCTATACTGATGAAATCTATGTTGTTGAGAGAATAAGAGAGCGCGATATCCGTGTCTGATTTAAAATCCACATCCAATATGTTATTATCAACTGTATGATTTTCAACGCTGAAATCGAATTGCTCTTTTTTCCCTCCGTAAAGTTCCTGCAGTGTGAAAAAGACGGGTTTAAAATATGTCCTGACGGAATTCATCAGTCCCATTGTCTGCGGTTCGCTTATCATGGTATGCCAGTCTGAAAGGCACCACCATGCGCATCCTGCCACCGAAGGATTCTCATCGAATGCAAAGAAAGTCCCTTTGGCTACCCTCACCTGGTCGAACTCTCCTTCCTTACTGCCGGAGGAGCCGCTCCATTTCCCGAATTCGGTCGCTATCAGCGGTTTTTCGGGAAATGCTTTATCCATTTCGTTAAGCAGGCTTACTGTATCGGAATAATAGCTGTTGTTGCCGTAGAAAACTCCTCCGTACATTGTAAAACCTGCCACGGAACATGGTTGCTGTGTCCCGTCGTCAGTATCCTGCCCGACTGCGGACTGGGCGATTATTCTTTGCTGGTCATATTGCAGCGCGTCTTTCATAAGCCACTTGATATATTCGGTTCTTTCTTTTTCAGAACCGCATTCGTTGCATACCCCCCAGAATATTACCGATGGGTTATTTAACCCCTTGTAGACCATTTCACGGAACATCTGCAGGGCTATTTTCCTGTCTTTGCGCTGCAGGTCAAACCCGGAACCGTCCATCCAGTATGCCGGTATTTCCTCCCATACGTATATGCCGTGCCTGTCGGCGAGTTCAATGGTCATAAAGTGGTTTGGATAATGGCCGTCTCTCAAAAAGTTGCCGTTTATTTCTTTAATCAGCTTCATATCGTCGGATTTCAGCTTATTTAATTCGCCGGTCGTATATCCGTCGATTCCGCTGAATACTTCGTGCCTGCCGACACCGGCAAAAAATGTTTCCTGCCCGTTAATCAGTATTTTCTGTTTTGACGGCATTATAGATATATCCCTGAATCCGAGCTGGATGCAGAAATCATCCTGATTCCGCGTAATCCTTGTTCTGGAGCGGCTTCTTGAGGATGCATTGATAAGGTTTGCTTTAAAAACATAAAGTCGGGGGGAAACATCAGACCACAATTTAATATTTTTCAGATTGAAAGAATCTGTTATAACGGTTTTTGAGCAGGGGGGTATTGAGAATTTTGAAGAGTAATTCTTGCCTAAACGCGCGGTTTTCGACCTGCACGCGATATCTTCGGGTTTTTCTGAAAGTATATTTTCTTCATTGATTTCCGCTTCCCATAACCTGTAGGTGAGTTTCCCCGAAAAAGTCTCGGATGATGTGTTTTCGATTACGGTGAAAACCTTGATGTTAGCCGAACTCCTGCCTGTAACCGCGGTCTTTATGTCTATTCTTGATATGGAAACGAGAGAGCTTGCCTCCAGGTAGACGCTTCTTAGAATTCCCGTAAAATTCCACCAGTCGCATGTTTTGTAAGGAACGATATTCCCCTTATTGAAATAATCGTTCGGTGTGTAACTGGATGGCTTCCACGGGATATTATCAACCCTTACCGTTATAAAATTTGAGCCTTCTTTTAAAATCTTTGTTATATCGAAGGTGAACGGGGTGTATCCGCCTTCGTGATATCCTACATGCAGGCCGTTAATCCAGACATCGGTAAAGTAGTTTGCTCCGAGAAAGAAGAGCTTTACCCGTTTTTCCAGAAAACCCGCGGGGAGTTCAAAATCTTTCCTGTACCAGACAACCCCCTGGTACCTGTCGGGAGGGATATTAACAGGCCGGGGAACGTTGTATTCTTTCCACCCGCTTGAATCAAAATACAGCGACGTCGCGCCCCCGCTTTCACCTTCGAGAAGCCCGATTATGTTTTCCGACCTTTCGTTCAGGGTCAGCTCATGGTCGCCGTTGACTTTTTTTATCAGCCATGTGCCGTCCAAAGAAAAATAGGCCCTGTCCTGTTTTTCGAAAGACGGGTAAACTATATTGTTCTGGATGGGGACAGGATAGCCGTCTACAACTGAGATATCGAAAGTAGGGGACGCTGTTTTTTCGGCGGCCTGCGGGTTAACAAAAGAAAAGAGAATGCCGGTTAACAGTAAAATAAATTTGATTTTTTTCATAAAATTAGAGCCATCCGTTCTTTCTGAAGGTGCTGTTGAAAGGGACGTCATCGCTATCAAGTTCCTGCTGGAAATAGGTTCTCTCAGGAACAAAGCTTACATGACCGTCCACGTAGAGTACATTTATGCCGTCATGTGCCAGTCTTGGCTGTCCGGCATTATCCCAGTCTCCGAAAGATATGTCGTACATTAATACAGCTTCAGGCGGGCGTCTTACATTTTCGATGCGCCGGCCCTGCCCTGTATCAGCCAGCGTGGAGCCGCCTCCGCAGGCAAACCAGTAATTGTACCGGTAGCTGTTTTTGCCGCACCACGATTCGAGGCTGCTGTCCCTGGCTTTGCATAGCCATACATCCG
>DJVC01000097.1 GCA_002440765.1 bacterium UBP3_UBA6266
ACCGCTGTTCCGGAGACAGCAAATCTTTAACTCTCTGGAAAATTTTAAACACAATATTACTATATGACCGTATATTATACTTCCTGTAGGCGGCATGGACACCTCCGCCGGGCCGGTAGATATCCATACCAAAGCTTTTGCCGAAGGCAAAAACCACGTTAAAATTATCCCCGCGCACGGCCCACGGCACATAAAAGGCAAATACTATCCTGTTAATCAACCGCATAAAATGTGTTATGGGAACCTTAATGTGTCTTATCGCGGGGTTAATGGAGTCAAATTTCCTGGAAACCACAACAACGGAACAGCCCATTGATGTAAGTATCTCTGCCAGCATCCTGGCAAAATTTTCACCCCCGCCGGTGGCAGGTGTAAAGTTCTCTATAATAAATAATATCTTTATTTTATCCATACAGCAGAATTTTCGGTTAAGAACCAAGGAACTTTTTCAGGCTGCCGAACACTTCATCAACGGATATCATGGAAAAACATTCGTAAGTCTTTTTCTGACAGATCCTGTTTAAACATGGGCTGCACTCTGTTTCTTTTCTTATTATGGTTATATTTCCCTTAACGGGCGCTGTTGCTTTTGCATCGGTAGAACCGAATATGGCCAGAACCGGCGTCTGCAGGGCTGCGGCCAGATGCATCGTTCCCGTATCATTGGTTATCAGCAATTTAACCTTCTTTAAAATGGCAGCTAACTGCTTAATGGTCGTTTTCCCGCTGGCATCTATTATTGTTTCTGATACCTGTCTCTTTATCGCGCCGCAGACATCCGTATCATTCTTGCTCCCCAACAGAATAATTTCCGCGTTATAGACATTTTTTATCCTGTTAATAAGGCTCGCGAACCTGTCGGGAAACCACCTTTTTGCCGGGCCATATTCCGCCCCCGGGCTTACTCCTATCAAAGGGGCTGTCCGGTTTCTGCAATTCATGCTGAGAAATGTCTCAGCCCACTTCAATGAGCTGTCATCGGCATCCATACTGAAATCAGGCATATTACCCGAAAATCCGGCTGCCCTTACCAGTTCGAAGTACTTCTGCGATTGGTGCGTGCCCGAAGGAGGAACCTTTACGGTTTTGGTCAAAAGAATACGGCCGGGAAAATTACCAAAACCTATTCTCTCGGGAATTCCGGACATATAAGGCACAAGAGCCGAATCAAACGAGTTAGGGAAAATAAAACATTTGGAAAATCCTTCGGCTTTTATTTCCCTTGCAAGTTTAATACGCTCTTTTAATTCCATGAAATCAGGAGGAATATCATATTTGATAAAACGGCCAACTATACCGGTAAGGGAAAGAACATCGTTAATCTTATCCCTTCCCAGAACTGTAATGTCAGCATCGGGATACATTTCTCTCACGGCTTTGACCGAAGGAGCCATCATAACGGCATCGCCGATCCAGTTTACGGCTCTTATTAAAATCTTCTCCTTTGAAGTCGACATATCTCCCACCCCTCATACCCAAACAAACACAAAATCCGAATATCCCCCGTGAAATCCGGAAGATTTCCGGGACTAAGTCCTCGAAATTGTATAACAATTTCAGAGGAAAAATCCGAAACAAATACATTCTTTTGAAAATTCAATCAATGAGATATTGTCTCATTGGCAGTTTCTTTCAGAGCCTTCCTTTATCCGTAAGCGCTCCTTTTCTGGGAACCGATTTCCACCTTCTATGCATCCAAAAATATTGCTCGGGATATTTTTTTACCTCGCGCTCCACTATATGCGCATATCTTTGCGTAATCCCGAATACCTTTTCATCAAATGTGCCTTTGAAATCAGAAGATTCAATTTTATTTTGCACGTGTAAACGAAAACGGCTCCTGTCTACCCTTAATCCGAAAACAGGGAAAAGCGCCGTATCGGTTTTCACCGCAAGAACAGCGGGAGTTGCGACTGTAGAAGCTTTTTTCCCGAAGAAATCCACAAATATTCCTCTTCCCCCGGCGCGCTGGTCAGCAAGTATGCCGACTATTTCATTTTTCCGCAATATATCGCCGATACTTGATACAGCCCCCATTTTATCAATGACTTTCTGAGGAAACCTTTCTCTTATTTCTTTTATCAGGTTATTGATAAACCTGTTCTTCAGCGGCCTTGCAATCACGTTGATATTCACACTTTCGACAATACACATGGAACTCAGGACTTCCCATACACCGAGATGCGCCAGCAGTATTATCGCGCCCTTTCCGCTTTTTTTCATATATTCGACTACCGATTTGTAGCCGCTCATCTCCGACCTTTTTAAAAACCACAACGGCCCTTTAACAAACGCTTTGCCGTAATCGACAATTATCATCCCGAAATGCATAAATGAACGGCGGGCAATTCGTTTGACCTCTTCTGTTTTCATTTCGGGAAAAGCCGTCCTTATGTTTTTAAACACAACGTTCCTGTGCCTTGAGTCCAGCATATAACCGGCAAGACCCAGAAACCCGCCTATCTGATAAGATATTCCCTCCGGCAAAATCCCCAGAATGAATAATCCGGTTTTAGCTAAAACATATGCGAGATACGCAATCATGAAAATCTTTGGCCCCTTCCATAATCTCAATTTTCACCCTTAAAAAATATATAGGAATATCAACTCCCGATACATAAGGAAATCTTACGGAATCCTTCTCGGTTGTAACTATAGCTTCCGTATCTTTGTTTATAGCGTCATTGATCACATCTATTATTTCCTGCTGGGTAAACCGGTGATGGTCCATAAACCTGTGAGAGGAAATAATTTGAGCGCCGATGTCCTCCAGCGCGATTTCAAAACCTTTGGGTTTGGCAATCGCAGACAGGGTAACTATTTTCTTTGAATCAATAAAACTTATATCTTTTTTGTTTCCACTGTAAACCTCCTCAAAATACAAAGGCTTATGGACACAGACAATTATCTCCGCTTTGGGGTTAATCGTCTTTATCTTGCTTTTTAAAATCGAAATATCTTTTCCGCCCGCTTTTGTAATAAATACGATGTTCGCCCTTTTAAGATTGCTCACCGTTTCCCTCAACTCCCCTCTCGGAAGCATCTTTTCGTTGCCAAAAGGCGAAGTTGCGTCAATCAGGACTACATCATATCTCCTGTCCAGAGGAAGATACTGAAATCCGTCATCCAGCAAAAGCGTGTCTACGCTGTATTTTTCAATGGCAAAGGCTCCTGATTTCACCCTGTTCTTATCAACAAGGACTATAGCGCTTTTAACATTTTTGGCCAGCATATAGGGCTCATCGCCCGCATGCATGGAATCCAGCAGGATACTCCTGCCATCCGAAACAATTTTGGGTTCATACTTCATCTTATTCTTAAAAATAAAATCCATAAGCCTGACTATAACGGACTTGCTTGCGCTCCTGTATCCTCTCGAAAGAATCGCCACTTTCCTTCCTTCCGCTTCCAGAGATCTCGCAAACATCTCGACTATAGGTGTTTTGCCGGTTCCCCCGACTGTCAGGTTTCCTATGCTTATCGTCATACAGCCCAGGGTTTTCCTTCTTAATATCCTGTGCTTATATAGAAACAGCCTTATCTGAACTATAAAACTGAAGATCCTTGACAGAAAGCTTAATACGTTCAGAAAGCATCTCGCGCTGATGTCATCCCGTTCCCTTGTTATTACGGATATGACATATCTTTCAATCGATTCCCTGATTTTTATCAAAAGCGCTACCATGTTTCCGGCTTCCTAAATATCATGTTCTGCCAAAATGCTTACGAATTCCTTCGGTGTCACGGCCGACAACAATTTTTCCTTAACCTTTTCTTTGGACAAAATCCTTGTTATTCTTGAAAGCAGCCTCAGGTAATCTTCATTTCTTTCTTTAGAATCGACAAAAAGGAATACAAGGTGTGTCAGATTTCCCCCCGGCTCATGGAAATCAACAGGTTTTAACAGCCTTGCCGCTCCGCCGAAAATCCCGTCTACGATATCGGTTCTGCAGTGAGTGACGGCAAAACCGCTTTTCGTTGCCGTTGGCGGGCCTTTTTCCTCTCTTAAAATCAGCCCCTTTGCAAGTTCATCAGGGCTTATAGCGCCGGTCTTGGGAGCCACCACTTTGGATAACTGCCGGATAGCATCATCCCTCTTTGATGCTTTCATGTCCAGAATTACCGTGTCTTCCCTTACTATTTCATCTATTCTCATAAATAACCTTACAGATATCTCCAATAAACATATAATGTGCATATCAGCAGAGATTCTATTACAAAAATTACCCCGTATTTAAAAAATTCCTTAAAAAGTATCGGGCTTCCGTTCTTTTTGGCAAGCCCGGCGATTATTATATTGGCGGGAGCCCCTATTATCGTGCCGTTGCCCCCGAGACATGCTCCCAGGGAAAGAGCCCACCAAAGCGGTTTGGCGTTGGTAAAATGCGCGCTGATGTCTTTAACAACCGGTATCAATGCGACAGCATTGGAAACGCTTCCTATCACCGCCGAAAAGACCGCGGAAACCCATAATATCATCAACGTCGTAAAACAGTGGTTTTTCCCGGTAAATTCAACGGATTTTCTAGCCGCTATGTTCACCGCCCCGACCTGGACAACACCGGAAACGATAATAAAAAGCCCTATCAGGAAAAATATTGTCGGCCATTCCACCGATTTAAAAAAATCTTCGGTTGTCTCCCCGGCGATAATCATAAGCAGTGTCGCGCCGGTAAGCGCGACCGAAGCCGGGCCGAGTCCCAATTTTTCATGAACAAGAAACGCCATCAAGGTCAAACTCATTACAAACAAGCATTTTAACAGCAGTTTTTTATTTCTTATCGCTCTGCTGTCATCCAGAGCCATTATCCTGGCCCTTATTTCATTAGAAACCCTTAACTTATCGCGCATTAAAAAAATCACGGTGAACACAAACACAACCATAATAATCAAAATGACGGGAGTAAGGTTGAGCAAAAAATCATTAAAACTAAGGTTTGCGGCGCTTCCGATAAGTATGTTGGGCGGATCCCCTATCAGGGTCGCCGTACCCCCTATGTTTGAAGCCATTACCTCAATGATAAGAAGCGGCACGGGATTAATATCCAACTGCTGGCTTATCAGAAACGTAATGGGAGCAATCAGAAGCACCGTGGTGACATTATCCAGAAAAGCGGAGAGCACGGCGGTTACAATCGAGAGAAGCAGTATTATAACCAGCGGTCTTCCTTTCGCGGATTTCGCGACCTTTATCGCCATCCACTCAAATATTCCCGTTTTCGCAAACACTCCGACAATTATCATCATGCTTATCAGGAGCAGCAGTACATTCATATCAATCCATTTAAATGCAATATCCTGAGGCACTATCTTGAAAACCAGCATAAGAGAAGCGCCCACAAGGACTGCTATTGTCTTGTCAACCTTATCGGTCGCCACGGCAAATAACACTGTAAAAAAGATAAGCAGGGCAAAAACCATTTTTCCCGTCCGTTATATCTGTAACACTTTTGTGATGATGTCTCTTGCTGTAATAGAACCTATCAACTTTCCGTTATTCACGACAAAAACTCTTTCTGTTTTTTTCTTAACAAGCAGAAAAGCCGTTTCGACAATGGAAGTATCGGGGGCAACCGTCTGGGGATTTTTTCCGGCAATATCCTTTATCCTTATTATATCTTCTTTTTTAAAGAATTCTTCAAACGGCTCAAAATCCTTTAAAAAAGAGAGGTTGCTTAAATGGTTCATATATTTCGGCAGTCCGACCTCCACAATATCCGATTCATGCACTTCCCCTATAAGCATATTATTTTCATCCACAACCGGAGCGCACATCATATTGCTCTTGAAAAATATTACCGCGGCTTCTTTAATTGTCATATCCGGATAAAAAAACACCAGAGGGGGTTCCATTATGTCGGAATTGGTAAGCGCTTCTTTAACATTAATCCCCGTATTTTCTATAATTTTTATCAAATCCGAAGGCTCTCCGGCCTTCAGAATTTTTTCTTTCACATCTTTTTCTTTTACCAATTTCGCTATCGCCGCAAGTGTCTGCAGCATGATTTTATTTTTCGTCTTCCCTGATAGAATGAGGAATATAAGGTTGGCTTTGCACTCTTTTCCCGCATGGTAACTAACTCCTTTAAGTGACCTTCCGATAATAATATAAAAATCTTTAAGGCCGTCTATTCTCGCATGCGGAATGGCAACCCCTTCTCCGAGGTAAGTAGGGGCTATTTTTTCCCTCTCTATAACCATATTGACTATATTTTCAACATTATCATCGTATCCGAACTCTTTAAGGGGCAAAACCAGTTCTTTTATGACAGATTGCTTGTCTCCGGATTTCAAATCGAGATTTACAAGTTTTTCATTAATAAGGCTCGAGAACAGCATACACAACTCCTTGTTTATATATACTTTTATCCTTTATTGATTTTATCCGCTATTCTTGATGCAGCTCCGCAATTGGCTATAACAAGATTTTTAGCCCTTCTGCCGAATTCTTTAGACATTGCTTTATCCCTGCATAAAGATATAAGTTTCTCTTCAAATTCGATTTCATTGTTTGCAACAATACAGGCATTCGCNNCCGGCCGCCGCGGGCTCCAGTATATTCTGTCCTCCCCTGCCAAACATGCTTTTCCCCACAAAAACAATGTTTCCCAGATTATATATCTTTTTCAGTTCCCCAATGGTGTCAAGGACTATAATCTCCCTTTTCTTCCTTTCCTCCGAATTAAACTCTTTGATTTTCTTTCTTGTTGAGTAAATAAAACCGCTCTCTTCCACAAGAGAAATGACTTTATTAAACCTTTCAGGATGTCTCGGCGCCAGAATTAATTTGACGGAAACGCATTCTTTTTTCACCTTTCCAAAAGCTTTTATCAGCATCTCCTCTTCGCGTTCATGAGTGCTGCCCCCGATAATAATTGTATCGCTTACCTGAATTCCGAGATCCGAAGCCATTTCCATTATTTCATCCGCTCCAGGTTCATCCCCCATGGCGCTCTCATATTTCAGGCTTCCTGCGTAAGATACCTTTTGGGGAGCAGCGCCCAACCGGATTATCCTCTCGGAATCGGATTCTGTCTGCATTATAAAGGCTGATATATACTTAAAAACGATCTTGAGGACCGGGGCTGCTTTCTTGTACCATCTGTATGAATTATCGGAAACCCTCCCGTTAACAAGGAAAACAGGAACTTTGTTGACTCCAAGCGTTTTTATCATATTCGGCCACAGTTCGGTTTCGAGCATAACAAATAATTCGGGATTAACGGCTTTCACCGCCTTTTTGACGGCCCATGGGAAATCAACCGGATAGTATATTACGACATCTTTACCGCCAGCGTATTTTCGCGCAACCTGATTACCCGTATTCGTTGTTGTGCTGATAACAAAATTACTCCCGGGGTACCTTGATTTCAAAAGAGCTATAAGTGGTTGAGCGGCAATAACTTCTCCAACAGATACACTATGAATCCAGATAGTCTTACCCGCCCGCAGTTTTTGTTTTATATCTTTCGGATAAATACCAAACCGCTGGAACAGACCCGCCCTGTATTTGTTCAGGTATAACATCCTGAACAGGAAGACAGGAAGCATAAACAGAAAACCTATATGAAAAACTATATTATAAATTGCAATCATATATATACTATTATAACTGTATTGAAGTAGTGGTGAATTTTACCAGATTTGAATCTTATATGCCAGAGTAATTTGGCAGTTCAATCGTAACAGTTTTTTAGTTTAACTTTCAGCTCCGACAGATATCTCTGGATGCCGGCATCCCTGACAAACTGCCCATTATGCATCATTTTAAGTATGGTATGCAAAACATCCGCGTGAGACGCGCATTGGAAGATATTTAAAAACGGCAGGATGTTTTTCTGCCCGAAAATTTTATTTAACAGAAAAGATTTAATTCCGGGGTTAAAAAAATACTTATACGAACCATACAGGTTAATCACTTCCTGCTCCCAAACAGCCGTCAATTTCAGCAAATCATTGAAATCCCCGCTCACATACTCCATATAATTGATAAAATCAGACTGCTTTTCTATGAATTTAAGTTTGTTTCCGCTGTCTAATTTCACCGCTTTGATATCTATGGATTTTAAATTATTTTTGCCAAAACCCACTTTCAGAACATACCCCATATCAAATAAAAAATTGTTTTGGACCTTATAATCAAACAAAAAATTGCCTAAACAGTAAAAAATAAACCCTTTCCCGTAACGTTCTATGCCCTGAGGAACATGAGGATGGCATCCGACAACCAAATCGGCTCCGGTGTCAATCATGCTTCTGTATATTCTCTGTATTCTCGGAGAAGGGACTAACTGGTATTCATTCCCGGCATGCACAAAAACAATTACAAAATCCGCTGTTCGAGAAACTTGTCCGATGTTAATATAATTGTCCGACATCTCAAGGGGCGCAGCGCCCGCTTTGTCGTATTCCGCGCGCGCAAACTCACCCTCGGAAAAACCCAAAAGGGCGATTTTTATCCCGTTCCCCTCAAAAAAATATGCCCGCGCCGCGTCGTTTTTGTCACTGCCGGCACCAAAATAGCCTATTTCATTTTGATTAAGTTCTTTTATGGTCTGATTCAGGCCATCCCGGCCAAAATCCATTATATGATTGTTGGACAGATTTACGGCATCAATCCCCAATTTTTTGAGAAAGAGCCCCATTCCCGGTTCAGATCTCAGGTTAGGGCCTGTTTTTACTATCGGTACTCCCTTATCGCATACCGGATTTTCAAGGTTTACAATCGCGTGGTCACTCTCGTTAAAATACGCCTGTATTGCCTTATCAACCTTATTGGAAGAATCCCGGCCTGATATTAAATTCCCGGATTCCGCCGTAATACTCGTATCACCCGCAATTGCCAGCGATAACAATTCCCTCTCATTATGGTCATTAAAACAGAAATTACCCATCCTGTAACCCGCTATTTATCAATTGTTAACCCTTTTATATACACAGGGTCCCTGTTTTCTTTTACAAAAAATCCCATATGAGGAGCGCTGTCGCACAAACCGAATCCGGCGCCGAATAAAACAGGCGGGAATTCAAGGAGAACCGATTCCCATAAATTCTTATCCAAAATCGCATCCAAAACCTTTAAGTAAGCAATATCGTGAGAAACGTAGACTCCTCCGGGCGTTATCCTTGGCCAAATCGAAACAATGCACGCCTTAGCGGAAGAAGCTATATCGACATCCACAAACGACAGGGCGATTTTCCCGGGAAGGTTTGACGCCTTCAGGGTTTCACTGAAAAATCCCTTTTTAAAAATACAGGTTTCAATATTGCCGTACTTTTCTATATTTGATTTTACTTCTTTGATATCTCCACTGTATCTCCCTTTTTTCCAAGGAGTTATCCATTCACAGCTTCTTCTCGCGTGAAAATCCGTTATATCCGTTTCATCGGCCTCCGGCAGGCCCTTAAAACTGTCAAAAATATAAAGTTTCCTGCCGGTAAGTCCCGCGAGAATTGAAAGTTTGGCAGCGCTTGCCCCCGCATAAGTACCGCATTCCACAATATCTCCCTCCGCTTTCATGGAAAGGACAAATTCGGCCAGGAACAATCCATCCGCAGGTGTTGTCGCCGTCTTAATATACTTGTCTATTGCCTCGAATTTTTTGATGATGCTTTTTCTGACGCTCCTATCCCGCCCGGGCAAATTCCCGTTTTCCACGAATTTCATTTTCAGGTAGGCGTAACTGTCTTTCCTCGGTTTTCCGAATATTTTCGCGATTAAACTTTTTTTCATTTTTTCAATTCCAGCAATTCATCATACAGGTCTATATATGTAAGCGCAAATTTTTCCCAGTTCCTGTTTTCCCTGACCCAATCATATCCTTTTTTTCCCAATTTATCCATTTTTCCGGGATTTTCCAGCGCATATTTCAATTTTTCGGCCAGGTCGCCTATAAAACCTGAATCAAAAAATAAAGCGTTTTCCCCTATGGCATCGGCATTTTCAGGGATATTACTGCAAACAATACCCCTGCCAAGCGCCGCCGCTTCAAGCAGCATCATAGACATAGCCTCATAAGTGGAAGGAAACACAAAAAACCGGCAATGTTTGATAATATCGAACAATGTTTTTCTGTCGTCAATGGCATCGATAAAAACCGTGTTATCCCTTTTTAATTTCATCAGATGTTTTCTGTAATACCTGTCTTTAATATTCCCGATTATCGCAATCGACGCATCCGGCTTAACGATTTCACCTGCTTTCAGGAGAATATCGCATCCTTTGCTCGGTATTATCCTGCCGGCGCAAAAAAGAATGTACCCTCCGGGTTCCAAACCGTATTCCCTGCATTTTCTCCCGTCCAACAAGTATTTAATGCGGTCTATGCTTTCAAAATCTATTCTATTAGGTATAAACAGGACTTTTTTTCTGTATTTTTCCCTGTAGTATTCGCTAAGTTTTCTCGAAACACATGTGCAGATATCGGAATATTTAATAAAAGGCCTCTCCACAACCCTGAAAAATGCTTTGGCAAGGAAATTCCACTTATCGCGCTTATACTCCGCGCCGTGAGATGTGCTCAACACCCTGAACCTTAACCTGAGTAAGGGGACAATATAGCCGTAATCCGCGCAATGCAGGTGAATAAGATCATAATGACCGGAAAAAAGAGCATGCAACGCGGCAAAAAGGCCGTATGAAAAAGCGCTGAGGTGTTTCCCTTTCACATCCCAGACAGGAATAATTTCAAGGTTTTCCATTTTATAATCCGGATTACAGCAGCTTCTCTTTCCGTAAACCGTAATTTTAAAACCGTTGTTTAAAGCGCTCCGGATAATTTCATCGGCAACAAAATCCACACCCGCCCTGGGCGGATACCCTTTTATTCCTATAACGGCAATATGTTTCCCTTTTTTATCATTTTTCATTAAAAATATCGTGTCCGCTTAAAAGTTTCATCTTATTTTTTATTATCCACAAGACAGGAACCCACGGTTTAGCTCTCATAGCGGGCCGGGCGCTTCCAACC
>DJVC01000049.1 GCA_002440765.1 bacterium UBP3_UBA6266
GAAACCCGGGAATATAAGCCTTTCATCGGAAAAGATGTACAAATACTTCGCCAAAGCCGAAAGATTAATACAGGATAACGCTTCTACCCCTATGTTCGAAGCGTGCGCCGCGGGGTTATCTGTGCTTGCGATGTACAGAAAACCTTTGACGCCGTCCGCAATTGCCGAAAAAGAGTTTTCCGATATATTAAAGCCTTATAATGATTCAGAAGACGCGATTTCGCATATTGAAGGATTTCTTGATACGCCGCCGGAAAAGTATATGAAGAAAATTGGCTTTCGCAATGATGACCTTTCCGTGATATTTGAAGGGGTGTAAATTCATGAGAAGGATTTTAAGATGAACATAGTTGGTATAGTACAATCGAGAGTCGGATCGCAAAGATTGCCTAAGAAGTGTTTTTCTTTAATCCGCGGAGAACCCCTTGTAGGGGTAATTATCAGCCGGCTTTTGGAATCCGGGTATATCACCGGGGTCAGCATAGCCGCTACAGACAGGGAAGAAGATAGGGAACTTGATCCAGTCGCGTCAGGATATGGCTGTAAATGTTACCATGGGAGCGAGAATGATATAGTTGACAGGCTGTATAACGCGGGGCTTCAAAGCAAGGCCGATATGATTGTCCGCGTCTGGGGAGACTGTCCTCTGGTGGATTCCCGTCTCATCGACAGGTATATCGATGCCTCTTTGCGGGATGATGCCGATTTTACGTCCAATATCAGCCCCAGAAGTATTCCCGCCGGCCTTAATGTGGAAATATATAAGATGTCGGCGCTGAAAAGAATACTCGATGAGACAAAGGATGAATTTTACAGAAAGTACCCGAGAAATTACATACTGGATAAAAATGATTTCAAAGTTTGCAATATAAACATAGATTCCTCTTTGACCGGTATCAACCTGTGCGTCGATTATACCGAGGACTTGGCGTTTGTAAATAAGATATTTCTGGAATTCAAAAAGAATAATTATAAATTTCACATGGAAGACCTTGAAAAATTGTTTAAAAAAAACAAGAAGCTTATGTGTGATAGGCAGGGTTTGAAAAGAAATATTGAATACAGTGATGAATTGGAAAAGAGACAAAAAAGGGGTAAATTATGAAAACATATTATTTAACTGGCAAAAAAATATATTTTCGTCCTTATCAGGCCGAAGATGTCAAAACCTGTATGTTTAACTGGGTAAATGACCCGGAAGTTACATATTTTATGCTAACAGGGCAGAAACCTGTAACGATGGATGCCCTGTTAAAGGAATATGAAACACTTATAAATGACTCTAAGAACTCGATATTTTCGATAGTGGATAAAAAAACGGATAAGATGATAGGGATTATCGGGCTTTATAATGTAAGGCCTGTGGTTTATGCGGCTGAGTTAAGGATAATAGTAGGGGAAAAAAGTGTATGGGGCAAAGGTTATGGGACTGAAGCATGTTTAATGCTTCTGGATTATGCTTTTAACAGGCTTAATCTCCATAAGGTTTTTCTCGGCGTGAACAATGATAATAAAGGCGCCGTGAAGTGTTATAAGAAAGCGGGATTCGTCGATGAAGGTATTTTAAGGGATGAAATTTACAGGAACGGCAGGTTTTATGACGCCCTGAGGATGAGCATATTAAGGAATGAGTACGACAAATTAAACAGGAAGAAGTAATTGTATATGAAAGGAAGAAAACTTAAAGCGGCGATAATAGGATGCGGCCGGATTGCCTATGGATTTTCAAAAGATCCTAAACGCCCGAAACCCGCGACTCATTTTGAGGCGTATAAGGGAAACACTTCAATAGACTTAGTCGCTGTATGCGACAGTGATAACAGTAGATCGGGAGATTTCGGGCCGGATTGCAGATTCTATGAAGACTACAGGAAGCTTATAAATGAACAACATCCTGATGTTATAAGCATCTGTACCCCGCCGGATTCACACTTTGAGATCGCGTGTTATGCGGTCAACGCCGGTGTAAGAGCCGTGTTCTGCGAAAAACCTATGGTCTTGTCGCTTAAAGAAGCCGACGAATTGGTTGAGCTGGTTAAAAAAAGAAAAACGGTTTTTGCCGTCAATTTTTTGAGAAGGTGGGACCCCTTTCTGAACAGAATCGCTGATTTTATAATGAGCGGAGAGCTGGGTGAAATAGTATCGGTCGATTGTTATTATACCGCAGGAATTATAAACACGGGTTCTCATATGATAGACCTGCTGAGAATGCTGACGGGCAGTGAGGTAGAATCAGTTAAGTCCGATGTGCGGGATAAAAATAAATTCCCGGATCCCACGATTGATGTAGTGTTGCGGTGCGATGAGCAATTCAATTGTTATTTTCACGGTATGGAAAAAGATGATTATATGATTTTTGAAATGAGCATTTACGGCTCTAAAGGGAAAATTGTTTTATATGACAATGTCCGAAAGGCGGATTACCTGATTCCGGCAGATAGCCCGAATATGTCGGGATATAAAGAGTTGGTTAAAAAGGAGCATGACTGGGGTGAGCGACAGGGCTCTTTAATAGATAAGGGGCTTGGAAAAATAATAGATGCCGTTAACGGTAAACCGGTAAAATATTGTAATGTTGACGATGGGGCGAAAACGATTGAAATACTGGCGGGTATTATGATGTCCGTGGAAAATTCCGGAAAAAAGGTTTCTTTCCCGCTGAAAAACAGGGATGTTTCTATCGGAGGGATATAGATGAGTTTGAAATTAGCGGTTTCAGGCGGTAAAAAAGTGAGGGAAAAACCTTTTGTCACCGTTCCCAGTATCGGGGAGGAAGAAAGAAAACACGTCCTTGATGTTTTGGATAAAGGGATATTATCGGGTTTTGTCGCCGCCCCGGGGGAATCTTTTTACGGGGGAAGCAAGGTAAAAGAGCTTGAAGGGAAGTTCAGGGATTACTTTAACGTGAGGCAGTCTGTCGCTGTCAATTCGGCTACGGCGGGATTGCATGCGGCTGTTGCTGCTATCGGAATCGGACCCGGAGATGAGGTTATAGTTACTCCCTATACGATGTCGGCATCCGCGACAGCGATACTTATGCAGAATGGAATTCCCGTTTTTGCCGATATAGATGAGAAAACCTTTTGTAT
>DJVC01000107.1:0-24406 GCA_002440765.1 bacterium UBP3_UBA6266
TTCACTGCAAGCGTAGAAAACCACAAAGGGTTCACTGCAAGCGTAGAGAACCACAAAGGGTTCGGTACAGGCGTCAAAGAGTATTTCGCAACACACACTTTAAAGAATACAAAAGATTATCTGGTAAGGTGCTCTGCACCCTGCGTGGGACAGGGCGGTCGTTTTTTACCTGCCAACGGCCGGACAGAACAAATATTGTTCGAATGTCCTGGAATTTACTCACAGAACCGGGCAAAAGGATGGATTTTAGAAACAGGGCGTCTGTCCCGGTTTAAAAAAACTGTTTAAAGAATTTCGGTCCTGCTTCTCAGCATTGCGACTTCTTTGCCGACAACATCCGCCATTTGCTCCTGCTTGTTGTCCAATATCATTCCAATCATCGCCGCAAGATTTTTCGCGGCAAGGATCCGAGGTATAAAAACGTAATCCGCTCCCCCTTCATACATTTTCAATGCCTTATCAATATTTTCAGCCGTCACTATTATTTTCGCCTGAGGGCAGATATTTTTTATATGTTTGATAATTTTTAAATTATCGGTTCCAACCAATATCGTATCAGGTATCGTGGATATCACTATTTTAACATCATGGATTCCCGCGCGGTGAAGTGTATCAAAATGGCTTATATCCCCGTAAACAACCCTGATTCCCGCACTCCGGAGGGCTTCATAGATCTCCGGATTGAAGTCAACGACTATAAGCTTATCCTTGAAATGACGGTCCTGTCCGCTGTCCCGGCCGGCTGATAACAATTCATGGAGCAGGGAACTCGCGGTTTGATGGAAACCGAGCAGGGCTATTTCCCTGCCTCCTATGTCCGTATCCTGTTGTTCGGCGGACCGGATATCTTTTAAACCGGCTTTTTTCAGGAGCGAAGCCAGGAATCTCTGGATTGAATCATTATAATTAATCATATAAGTTGACAGGCTCGATGTTATGACAAAAACAAATATTACAACCGACATTGTGTCGCGGTTTATGTGTCCGGCCGTTACCCCGAGAGAAGCTATAACCAGCGAAAATTCGCTTATCTGCGATAAATTACAGGAAGTCAACAGGCTAACCCGCAAACCGTTTTTTAGCAGGTAGAGCACCGGAAATATCGACAGAAAACGAGACACCACTAAAAATACCGATACGATTACCCCTATTAAAAGGACGGACGGGTTATCGAAAGGATTGGGGACCTGCATGCCCAGTGAAACAAAAAAAAGCGTCACAAAAAAAACCCTTATATTGACTATTTTGGTCATCACGTCAAGATTATAAGGGAATGTCGATATGGCAATACCCGCTATCAGTGCTCCCATTTCAAGCGAGAAATTTAAAATGGACGCCATCCCGCAGACAAGAAAACACCAGCCCAGAGAAGACACCAGAACCAGTTCGGGCAATTTCGCTATCGACTTGAATATGCGCGGTAAAATATATTTGCTGATAAGCATAGTAAAAACAATAAGGAAAATACCCTTGCCGAAAGAGAAAAGAATCTGGAAAATATCCGGACTTGTCAGATTCGGCTGTATTCCCAATAACACAATAGCCCATATGTCCTGGAACACAAGGATACCCAGCGATATCCTGCCCGCAAGCGTATCCAGTTCGAATTTCCCGTATAAAAGTTTGACGACTATTGCGGTACTGCTCAGGCTGCAGCAAGCGGCAAGGTAGAAAAGACCGTATTTCCCGCCGTCAAATACATATCCCAGCAGGAAAAAAAATCCGGCGCCGATGATAAATGTCAGGGGAAATTGCGTGAACCCGCTGACCAACAGCGACTTACCGGACCCTTTTAATTTTTTTATATTAATCTCAAACCCTATTAAAAACAGGAGGAGTATAAGTCCGAAACGCGATATAGTTTCAATTTCATTAATATCCCTGATCAGCCCGAATCCTATTCCGGGCCCGATTATTATGCCGGCGACTATATATGAAAGGATTAAAGGCTGTTTCAGAAGATAACCGATATAAGCCACGATAGTAGCGGCTAATATGGCGATTCCGACGCTTATAATTATGTTGCCGTGGTCGCCGCTTCCTAATCCTTCCGCATTAAGAATCGTAACGGGAAATAAAATAAGCAGTAAAAAAACGGTAACACAACAAGAAACCAAAGGGACATTTTTCATATTATCTCACTCCACGCTGACATTATACCTGAATCAAATATAAAAACAATTATTTTATATCTTGCGTTATATCAATGGATTACTAAGAGCATCCCTTCTTTGGCAGAATTTCACCGGAGGCGGAACGGTCCGGCTTAAATTTATTATTCAATTAAATTATGCTCGCATATCTGCTATCATATTTTTATGAAAAAAGATTATATCCTTGTTATAGATATCGGAACCAATTCCACAAGATACGGGCTTTACCGCAAAAAGGATATGCGGCTTATCAAGTCTGATACCACGATTACACGCCTTGGAAAAGGCACCGTTAAGACAGGTGTCATCGCGGAAGCGGGCATCATAAAAACCATTACCTGCCTGAAAAAATATATGGAACAGACATCGGGATACGGGCCTGAAGTCAAGGCTATAGGAACAAAAGTTTTGAGGACGGCAAAAAATGCTTTTCTGTTCCTGAAAAAAGCAGAGGGCCTTATCGGCGCGAAAATCAATGTCGTTTCCGGGAAAAAAGAAGCCTTCCTCGGGTTTTGCGGCGCAAAAAAATCGCTCGGCGCGAAAAAAATGTTTTTCATAGATATAGGCGGAGGAAGCACCGAGATAGGATCATCGCCCGAAAACATCAGGAGCATCAATATAGGATGTGTAAGCCTCAGGGAATTTTTTTTAAACTCATTCCCGTACAAAGATAAATCCGTTGAAAACGCCGGCAAATTCATCAAATCGAAGATAAGAAAGCCGAAAACCCTGAAAATTCCCGGGAAATGTGCGGCTATCGGAGGTACATGCACAACGCTCGCCTCGATAGACATAGGTAAAAAAAGTTACGACAGGAAAAAAGTCCAGGGTTATATGCTTTCAAAAGAAAAAATAATACGCATATTCAAAAAACTCTCCTCATCACCGCTTAAAGAAATAAAACGGATAAAAGGCATGGAACCCGAAAGGGCGGACATAATAGGCGCGGGGACATTAATTCTTCTCTGCATAATGGACACGTTCGGAATAGATGAAATAACTGTTTCGGATGAGGGGATATTACTGGGAGCGGCGATACATATTTAATAATGTCCCTGAAAATCATATCCCCGGGCATAATTTAAGTATTTTCCTTGTTTCCCCCGCTAAAAAAAGCGACCCCGCGACAGCAATATTTGTTTTTCTGCTCAAATAATACTTTATCGCTTCTTCCAAAGATTCCCCTTCTTTTACAGGAACGCATCCGCTCTCTTTCCTCAATACTCCGGCGAGAATCCCGGCATTCAGTGCCCTGTCGGGAACAGGCGGAACAACTGCGGTAACGGAATTAAAACGCTCAAAAGGAATTTCCTTTATCATTTTCCTGTAATCTTTATCTTTTAGAACACCGAATATCAAGGCAAATTTCGTTTTTTTGCCGAAAAGAGTCAAATTCTGCCTGAATGTCATCATTCCCTGCGGATTATGGGCGCAATCAATCACAATTGTACTGTTCTTCCTGCGCAAAATCTCAAACCTGCCGGGCCAGAATGCTCTTTTTACGCTTCTGATATATTTTTCCTCTAAGGGAAGTATTTCTTTAATACCCATAATGGCAACGGACGCGTTTTCAACCTGGTTTGCGCCTATAGCCTTTTTCAGTTCCAGATTTTTTATTTTTAAATCACCCGCTTTAAAATCAAATGTTGAACCTTTAAGCGCGCTTCCTTTTAAATCGGCCTTGTAATCCCTGCCCCAGCCTTTGTGTGAAACCTTTAATTTTTTACATGTTCTTTCTATAACCTTCAGCGCCGCGGGCGGGACATTGCCTACCACAACTTTGCTTCCTCGTTTGATTATGGCCGCTTTTTCATACGCGATACCGGTAATGGAATCGCCGAGATGTTCCGTGTGGTCCTTCGCAATCGTGGTTATTATGCATAACACGTCAGGAAAAATATTTGTGGCGTCCAGCCTGCCGCCCAAACCCGTTTCAAGAACAACATAATCGGCCTTCTCCGAGGCAAAATACACCATAGCCATTGCCGTCATAACCTCAAAATAAGTCGGGCTGAAATCGCGGTTTTTACCGATTTTTTCGCACGCTTTTTTAACCAGACGGTAAACATCCGAAATTTTTTCGCGGGATACAGGATTGCCGTTTATTATAAACCTCTCTCTCACCGAGCACAGGTGCGGCGAAGTGAACAGCCCTGTCTTAAACCCGTAAGCGCTTAATATCGTCATTAGAAAATTGGAAACCGAACCTTTGCCGTTGGTCCCGGCCACATGTATAATTTTAAGATTTTTTTGGGGAGAACCGAGAACATCCATCAGTCGCCGGATATTTCCCAGCCCTAATCTTATACCGAATTTCCGGTATGTTGATATTTCAGAAAGAAATTGTTGGTAGGTCATTTAACGGTAAACTTTAAAATAGAAGCTATTGTTTTCCTGAGATCTTCTCTCTTTACGATCATATCTATAAGCCCGTGCTCAAGCAAAAATTCGGACCTCTGGAAGCCGGACGGCAATTCCTGCTGGATGGTCTGCTTTATCACTCTCGGACCGGCAAACCCTATCAAAGCTCCAGGTTCCGCTATTATGATATCGCCAAGCGACGCAAAACTCGCTGTTGTCCCTCCGGTTGTAGGATCCGTCATGACGGAAATGTAAAACAGTTCCTTTTCGGCAAGCCGCGCAAGAGCCGCACTCGTTTTAGCCATTTGCATAAGGCTAAGGGTTGACTCCTGCATCCTTGCCCCTCCCGATGTCGAAAAAATAATAACGGGAAGATTCTCATCTATCGCCAATTCAATAATCCTTGTTATCTTTTCACCAACGACAGAACCCATGCTGCCCCCCATAAAACTAAAATCCATGACGCCCATGGCAACTTTTATTTTTTCAATCCGGGCAGTGCCTGTCACAACAGCTTCGTTCATTTTTGTTTTTTCTTCCGCCTGTGTTATCCTGTGTTCATATTTTTTTGAATCAAAAAAATCAAGCGAATCTATGCTTCTCAGTTCGGCATCTGTCTCCTTGAATGTCCCTTTATCCACGGTCATCCTGATTCTGTCCGCAGCTCTGAGCGCATAATGGAATCCGCATTTAGGACAGACCCTGTGGTTTTCATCCAGTTTTTTGGTGTAAAGGGTATCATTGCAGCCCTTACACTTTATCCAGAGGCCGTCCGGTATATTGGACTTTTTCGCCTGAGCCGCCGAACTTTTCTTTCTTCCGAATAGAGCCATAAAATCCTTTGGGATTTAGTTAAATAGTTTAATCGTTCAGCAGTTTAAAATCTTATTAACCCCATACCATTGTTCAGGAAACAAATTTTTCAGGGACGTTTGTAAATCCCACCGAGATTTTACTGCACTCCACTTTTTCACTCGCTCGCCCTTCGGGCACCATGGCCGCTCGTAAAAAAGAGGCCTTTCAAAACTTACTTCCTAACCAATATTAGCCTGCTGTTTTTCCTAAGCCTCAGCCTTAACCTCAACCTTTTCTGCTTAACCTATATTATAATTCATCCAGTTTCTTTTTCAAAAGTTCATTTACAAGTTTCGGATTCGCTTTGCCCTTGCTTGCTTTCATTACAAGCCCGACTATAAAACCGGCCGCGGATTTCTTCCCGCTTCTGTAATCATCCACAACCTTGGAATTACTTTTTAATACACCTTCTATAACTCCCTCAATTGCTTTTTCATCGGAAATCTGGATTAGTCCTTTTTCCCTTATAACGGCTTCGGGTTGTTTTCCTGAGATAAACATCTCAGCAAAAACATCTTTTGCGATTTTCCCGCTTATAGTCCCCTTATCAATAAGTTTTATCAGCGAGGCAAGATCCGACGATTTAACCTTAACATCACATATCCCGACTTTTGCGGTATTGATTTCCTTAAGAAAATCTCCCATAATCCAATTGGCGACTTTTTTGGGGTCAACTCCCTGCTTTGATGTCTCTTCAAAAAAATCCGCCAGATCCCTGTCACTCGTCATAACCCCGGCGTCATATTCGGAGAGTTTATATTCCGCAATGAACCTTTCATATCTGACATCGGGCATCTCGGGTATTTCACCGGCAACCTTCCGGAAATATTCATCATCCAAAACAACAGGAACAAGGTCCGGCTCGGGGAAATACCGGTAGTCGTGCGCTTCCTCTTTGCTTCTCATAGATACTGTCTTATCATTAACTGCGTCCCACAGCCGCGTTTCCTGAACTATCCTTCCCCCGTCGCCAAGCGCTTTCTCCTGCCTTCTTGCTTCATATTCCAGCGACTTTTTTACATTGGCAAATGAATTAAGATTCTTTATTTCGGTTTTTGTGCCTAATTGTAAAACTCCCTTCGGCCTTATAGATATGTTCGCGTCACATCTAAGGCTGCCCTCTTCCATATTGCAGTCAGAAACTCCGAGATATTTTAACCCCTGCTTAAGTGAAGTCAGATAAGCGTATGCTTCGTCAGGCGATTGGATATCCGGCTCGCTCACGATTTCCATAAGAGGCAGGCCTGTCCTATTCAGGTCTACTCCACTGCCTCCGCAAACATTATGGACCAATTTTCCCGCATCTTCCTCAAGGTGTATTCTGGTAAGTTTTATCACTTTTTTTTCGCCTTTGATTCTTATAGGAACGCTTCCTCCCGCATTCAGCGGTTTATCATACTGGGATATCTGGTAATTCTTGGGCAGGTCCGGATAATAATAATTTTTCCTGTCGAATTTGCAAAAATTAGAAACTTGACACCCGAAAGCCAGGCCTGTTTTTACGGTAAGCCTTATTGCTTCTTCATTCATCACAGGCAGAACGCCGGGAAGACCCAGGCAGACAGGGCACGTCTGTGTATTCGGTTCCGCGCCGAACTTGGTCGAACACCCGCAGAACATCTTTGAGAGGGTGTTCAACTGCACATGAACTTCCAGCCCTATTACAATTTCATATTCCATAAAATACCTTTGTAACAGTTAACTCTTATTGCATGAATAAATCACTTGCTTCAAAAACTGAGTTAAGTAAATATTTTTCACTCATTCCCATCCCGCCTGCGACGGGATTCCGAGGCAGTCGCTGAGAGAAAAATTCGGCTCCCGAATCCGTTCAAAATACTTACTTAACTCCTTGCCGCTTTATACCTCTATTTTCCGGAAAATGCTCTTTTTTTATGATAATCGTTCATCTGCTCAAAAGCATACGCCGAGCGGAGCAGCACAGCCTCATTGAAATGCGCAGCCTGCAGCTGTAGCCCGACAGGCAGCCCGCCGGAAAACCCGCAGTTCACTGAAACCGCCGGTATACCGGCGAGATTGGCGGAAATAGTATATATGTCGGACAGGTACATTTTCAGCGGATCATCGGTTTTCTCCCCGATTTTCCACGCTGTCGTCGGCGATGTGGGAGTAAGTATGACATCTACTTTCTCAAAAGCCTTTGAAAAATCTTCCTTTATAAGAGTCCTTGCCTTTTGCGCCTTTAAATAATACGCGTCATAATAACCGGAGCTCAGGACATATGTCCCGAGTATAATTCTTCTCTTTACCTCATCCCCGAAACCCGCGCTTCTCGTTTTTTTATACAGGTCGATTATGTTACCCGCTTTCTCGCGCAAGCCGTAATGAACGCCATCATAGCGCGCCAGGTTTGAACTGGCTTCCGCTGTGGCCACTATATAATAAGTCGCCACGGCGTATTCCGTATGAGGAAGGGAGATGTCTTTAATCTCCGCGCCGCAACTCTCCAGTTCTTTTATCGCTTTCTTCACGCAGGCTTCGACTTCTTTATCAATCCCCTTCAGAAAATATTCTTTTGGAACGCCGATTTTAAGGCCTTTTATTTCTTTTTTCATCTCCCCTGTATAGTCGGGAACACCCGTATTCACGGAAGTTGAGTCTTTGGGGTCATATCCGCTTATGGCTTTCAAAAGTATTGCGGCATCTTCAACATCCTTTGCGAACGGCCCTATCTGGTCCAGAGAAGAAGCAAAAGCCACTAATCCATACCTCGAAACCCTTCCGTAGGTAGGTTTTAACCCGACCAAACCGCACAGCGACGCCGGCTGCCTTATCGAACCGCCCGTATCCGAGCCCAGCGAACCTATCGCTTCCCCCAATGAAACTGATGTTGCCGAACCCCCGCTTGAACCGCCCGGGACCATATCCTTATTCCACGGATTTAATGTGTTGCCGAAAAACGATGTTTCCGTTGAAGACCCCATGGCAAACTCGTCCATATTGGTTTTACCGATTACAATCGCGCCCTCATTTAAAAGTCTCTGCACGACAGTCGCGGTATACGGCGCAACAAAACCCCGCAGGATATGTGACGCGCAGGTAGTTTCTTTACCTTCAATGCACATATTGTCTTTTATCGCGACGGGTATGCCTGAGAGAGCGCCTTTAAGCGGCGCGGAATCCTGCTCTTCGGCATATTTCAGGGCTTCTTCGGGAAATGTTTTTATAAAAGACGCGAATTTTACGGTTTTTTCCATGCGTGAAAGGGTACTTTTCATGATTTCACTCGGCAAAATTTCTTTTTTCGCCAGCATACCCTTAATTTCATGAATTGTCTTATCACAAATTTCCATTGTTATTCCTCAATGACTTTGGGCACTATAAAATAGCCGTCGTCGGAATCGGGAGAGCTTTTGAAAATCTTATCCCTGTCAATTGACGGGGTTATTTTATCCTCTCGAAAAACATTCTTCAAAGGAAGTATATGTGCGGTAGGCTCAACATCCTTTGTATCAAGGGTATCAAGTTTTTCGACGTATTTTATTATCCCTTTGAGCTGGTCTGTAATTTCATCAAGCTTTGTATCATCAAACTCCAGCCTGGAAAGATTCGCAAGGTATTCAACTAATTTTTTATCAACTTTCATCCGAAATTATTTCCCCTTCAGACAATTGGCTATTTTCACAATATCCCCTGTTTCAAGTTCTTCTATTCTAGCAGTGCGGTCAAGCCCTATACCGCTTAATATACCTACGGGGTCAGTTCCCCTGCCGACCTCAGCCAGTATTTTTCTGAACTGTTTTCTTCTCTGCGAAAAACCCTTTTTAAGCATCAAGTCGAAAAGAGCCATATCTTCCACATAATAATTGGGTTTTTCCGGGAAAACAAATTTAACGGCAGCGGACTCAACTTCAGGCCTCGGGTAAAATACGTTTTTGCTTATATCAAACAATTTCCTGACCGAACAAAACAGATTTATTTTAACCGTAATGGCCCCGTATTCGGGTGTAGCGGGTTTTGCGACAATCCGCTCCGCCATCTCCTTCTGCATAACAAGCACGGCTTCGGAAATACACCCCCTTGCTTCCATTAAAGTGAATATTATAGATGAAGTGAGATAATAGGGCAAATTAGAAATTATCTTATATTTTTCTTTGTCGCGAACACAGAACTTATAATCGAGAAAGTTTCCCCTTATGAGGTTAAAGTTTTTGTCGGATGAAAAACGCGCCTCAAGAATGTCAGAAATCTTCCTGTCAATTTCACAGACTTCAAGGCTGCAGCCTTTATTCAAAATAACGGAAGTCAGGGCGCCCAGTCCGCCGCCAATCTCCAGAACTTTGTCCGCAGCAGTCAATTCCATGGAATTGACTATTTTTCCCGCAACATTAGCATCTATCAGAAAATGCTGGCCAAACCTTTTTAAAGGGGCGATTTCACACTCTTCGAGGATATTTTTTATCTCAGAAATATTCATCAGGATATCAATTATTAAAGTATTTTAACTTCCTCGCAAGTTTCGCCGCGAGGATCGCGGCGGCTTCCATACTCTTTGAAGACGCTCTGTTTTTCCACGCGATATCAAAAGCTGTTCCATGGTCGGGAGATGTCCGTATGAACGGCAGGCCTAAAGTTATATTGACTCCATCTTCGAAACCGAGTATTTTAACCGGGATAAGACCCTGGTCATGATACATAGCCAAAACCGCGTCGTATTTCCCCTTATTCGCAAAATAAAAAATTGTGTCTGCCGGGAAAGGGCCCGAACAATCTATTTCTCTCCTTCGGGCCTTAAGAACCGCCGGCCTTATGATTCTCTGTTCTTCCGTGCCGAACCTGCCGTTTTCTCCGGCATGGGGATTTAACCCGCAGACGGCGATTCTGGGTTTCTTAAACCCCAGTTTTAACATCCCGTCATTCAGGACCGATATTTTCCTGTAAATGCCGGAAACCGTGATAGAATCCGCAACTTTCTTCAACGGCAAATGGGTCGTAACAAGGGCTGTCCTTATGTTTCCTCCGATAAGCATCATCGCAAAATCCGCGGATTTTGTTTTATCGGCAAGATACTCGGTGTGTCCGGGAAAATCATACCCGGCCTTTTTAATCGATTCCTTATTTATCGGTGCAGTGACAATCCCCGAAATTTTTCCTTCCAAAGCATACCGCAGCGCAACATCTATGCATTTCATGGCGGAAATTCCGGATAAAGCGGAAACAATGCCCGGTTTAAGCCTCCCCTTATGTTTTACCGCGGGCATTACACATATCTTTTTCCCCAACTCCGTTGAATCCAGTTTTCCGGATATAATATGTATCTTTTTCCCGATTAAGATACCCGCTTTTTCAACAACCAGGGGGTCTCCGAAAATCACAGGTCTGCATACGGAAAGGACTTTTTTCGATAATGCCGCTTTAACACATATCTCAGGTCCGATCCCTGAGGGGTCTCCCATTGTAAAAACAACAACAGGTTTTTTAGACATTATAATCTCTTAGAGGGGGTTATTTGTAACAGATATAGGCTTTCTCTCTCAGTTCCTTAATAAACTCCGCCTTTTTATCCCTGACTTTATCATATGTCAACTTGTTTTCTATAGACTGGAAAACATCGCTTAAAGAGGCCGTACCTTCGGTAATCCTGTCTGTGAGTATCACCACATAAAACTCATTTTCAATAACAAAAGGCCTGCTGAACCCACCTATCTGAAGCGAAAACGCGTTTTCTTCTATATCTTTCAGCAGCTGGTCCCTGCCGTAAAAACCCATGTCTTCCTTGACGTTTACAAAAGTATCGCCTTTAAAGTTACCTTTTATTTCTGAAAGGGTGGCATCGCTTTCCAGGAGCGCGAATATTTTGTTTGCCTTATCCAAAGCCGGTTCTTCTTCTGAATCCTTGACCGTGATTAAATCAAACCTCACCATCTCTTTTACAAAGAAATCTTCTTTATGCTCATTATAGTACTTTTCCACATCGGTAGGGGCAACAACTACCCTGGAAGTGACAAAATACCCTACCAATCTCATTATCATCATCTGTTCTTTTATTTCCTGGCGGTATTTTTCAACTGTTATTCCATCACCTTCAAGCGCCTGGATAAATTCATCTTCGGAGCCGAACCGGGCTTTGACCTCGTTTATTTTCCTGTCTATTTCTTCTTTGTCAATTTCAACCTTATATTTGACGGCTTCCTGATACAGAAGTTTATTATCTATCATTATATCAAGCGCTTCCTTCTGGGCAGACAGCAGTTTTTTATTCAATTCCTCACCGGAATATATATTCTTATACTGTTCATACAGAGGTTTTATCAACCTGTTTATATCGCTCGATGTAATGACATCATCATTGACTATCGCTATTATTTTGTCGAAAACAAAAGCGGGAACATCAGCGGGAAAAGCAAGGCAGGTTATCCCGATGATAAAAATACAAATAAAATTGAGGATTCTACTGCTTGTCATCGGCTTCTATCTTTACTTCCTCTACGGCGCTTTCGTTTATCTGTATATCGGATTTGGATTTCACATCTTCAAGCCATTTTTGCAACGTGTCATTCTTTTTTTTCTGGAGAAGAACCTGTTTAATCTTGTCCTTATTTTCATCAAAATCAATTTTTTCGCCGGATGCTTTTTCGGTAACCGTTATTATATGGTACCCAAACCTGGTTTCCACCACCCGGGAAATCCCCCCCACTTCAAGGTCAAACGCCGCGTCTTCAAACTCAGGAACCATCTGCCCGCGGGCAAAGAAACCGAGGTCACCGCCTCTTTTTGAAGAAGGGCAATCCGACATTTCTTCGGCAAGGACTTCAAATTTTTCTCCATTATTTATCCTGTTAAGAACATCTTCAGCGGCTTTTTTCGCCTTACCCTTGATCTCTTCATCCGCATCCTCAGGAATCTGGATAAGTATGTGAGAGGCTTTTATTCTCTCAGGAATCACAAATTCTTCACTGTGCTCATCATAATATTTTCTCGTTTCCTCATCGGTTAAACCGATTTTATCAAGTACTTCCCTCTCAATGAATATCTGTGACGCCATTGACTTCTTTATATCGTTTATCCTGGACAGCAGTTCTTCATCGTTATCAATGCCCTTCTCCACCGCCATATCATATATCAGGCTGTTTATTATCATGGAATCCAGGACCTGTTTTTTAACGTTTTCATCACCATATGCGGCAGGCATAACAGAAATTTTTATTTTATTTTTGAAGTCATCAACCGTTATTTCCTGCCCGTTCACCGTAGCCACCACATCTTTACCGGAAGCGGCGCAAACCGCAGCCTGCAAAAACATAAGACCTATCACAAAAAAATATTTCGCTGTTTTCATTGAAATCCTCCAATTTAGGGATTGTTTAAAGCGCTTAACCCAATATTTAACAAGAAAAAGAGTTTATCATTTACTTATATACCCTGCAACAAGTTTTTCACCGTCGAAATTAACTTTTCAGGATTATCAATATCACCTCCGATATCCGTTAAATTGTAAGACAGTCTTCTTCCCTTTTTTCTTATAATCAGCCCGGAACCGGTAACTTCAACGGAGTTTACCCCGCAGGAACACGCCGAGAACCTTAATTTTGCAATCATTAACATCAAACTCACCGGCCTGGGAATCGCCCCGAACCTGTCTTCCATGTTTCGGGCTATCGAATCTATCTCTTTGCCATTGACAGCGGAGGCTATCATAATATAGATTTTAGTCCTTTCAGTCTCTTCTTCCACATAAGCCTCGGGAATCCTCAAATATAAACCGAGATCTATGTGTACATCCGGAATTTCACTGACTTGTTTACCTTGAAGCTCAGCCACGGCCTGACGGAGCAGTTTACAATATAAATCGAATCCAATCGAGCTCACATGCCCGTGCTGTTCCTTTCCTATAATATTTCCGGCACCTCTTATTTCCAGGTCTTTAAGAGCAACCTTAAAACCCGAACCGAGCGAAGAGAATTTCTTCATCGCATAAAGACGCTTCCTCACATCGGATGTCATAGCCGAATCGGACAATGTAAAAAGGTAGGCATACGCCCTGCGCTTAAATCTTCCCACCCTGCCTCTCAGCTGATAAAGGTCCGCGAGCCCGAACATATCCGCGCGCGCTATAATTATCGTATTGGCATTGGGTATATCTATCCCGGATTCTATGATCGTTGTTGACACCAGAACATCGATTTTTCCGGAAACAAAATCACCCATTATGGATTCAAGTTCATGCTCGTGCATTTGCCCGTGAGCATAAGCAAACTTAACCTGCGGGATAGCTTCCGCCAGCTCGGAACATACCTTACCGATGGAATCAATCCTGTTATGAATATAAAAGACCTGACCTTCCCGCCCGATTTCCCGCAGGATAGCCTCCCTGACAACAGTTTTATCGTATACCCCGACATATGTCTCAACCGGAAGCCTGTCTTCGGGAGGAGTAGTGATTGTGCTTATATCCTTGGCTCCCGCAAGTGACATATAAAGCGTCCTCGGAATCGGAGTAGCGCTCATAGTAAGCACATCCACGGTTAACCTGAATCTTTTCAGTTTTTCCTTATGGAGAACCCCGAATCTCTGTTCCTCATCAATAACAACAAGCCCCAGATCTTTAAATTCCACATCATCCTGAAGGAGCCTGTGCGTACCGATTATAATATCGACTCTACCTCTTTTTAGACGCTCAATAATGTCTTTCTGTTCAGAAAACGTTTTAAACCTGGAAAGCATTTCAATACAAACCGGATAATCGGCCATCCTTTCGGAAAAAGTATCATGATGCTGCTTCGCGAGAATAGTGGTCGGTACCAACACGGCAACCTGTTTTGAATCCATGACTGATTTGAATGCCGCCCTCATGGCAACTTCCGTTTTTCCGTAACCAACATCGCCGCATATCAGCCTGTCCATAGTCCTGTCGGATTCCATATCATTTTTTATGTCGCTTAACGAAGAATTCTGATCGGGTGTCTCTTCGTAAATGAAAGAAGCTTCCAGTTCTTTTTGCCACATGCTGTCTTTCGAAAACTTAAACCCGGAAGCGGAATTTCTCGCGGCCTGCGTCTTCAGCAGTTCCGATGAATAATCCATTATGGCTTTCCGGGCTTTTGCCTTTTTATAAAGCCACTTCCTGCTGCCCAGCCTGTCAAGCGCCGGTTTTCTGTCTTTTAACCCTATATAACGCTGTATTAAGTTAAATTTACTTAAAGGGACATATAACTTCGAATTATCCGCATATTCTATAAGGGCCTTTTCCGATGTTTTGCCGTCTTTTTCTATCTGACTAAGCCCCAGATACCTGCCTATACCATGATCTATATGGACAACATAATCTCCGGTCTTAAGTTCGGAAATTTCCATGGGCGCGATAGAGCCGTAAAACTTTCTCCTCGGCCTCTGTATTTTATATCTTCCCAGAATTTCCTGATCGGTAAGGATATAAAGCCCCGCATCATCAAGCGAGAAGCCGCCCCTTAGCCTACCGATTGAAAAATTAATTTTATCGACAGGCACTTTTTCCTCGACCAGCATTTCGGCCAGGCGCCCGATTTCTCCCGTGTTATTTCCGAATATGAATATTTTTTTTCGTTTATCTATTATTTTTTTTAAATCGCTAACCGCGCTGCTGAATATATTTTTCAGGCCCGCGTGCTCCGTTTTCGGCCGGAAATACTCTATCCTGCTTATCCCGAAATTAATTTCCTTAAAATGTCCGAATTTCCCGCCGGCAACACCGTCTTCCGCGAAAATGATTTTTTGTCCGGCGGAATCAAACAGATATTGCACTTCTTCAAATTCCTCCGGACTTTTATGCGCCAGCATTTTCTTATTCTTTTCTGCTTTTCGCACCAATTCCCCCGGATCATCGAGGACTAAAACAGCAGACGGTGAAAAATAATCCGTTATACGTCCCATCCTGCCCGGAGTCATCGTTATCGTTTCATCCGCGGGCGCGATCGAAACAGCGTTCTGCTTCCTGAATGACCTTTGACTTGAAGCATCAAATATCCTGACGGTATTTGCCGTATCTCCGTCGAAATCAATGCGCACAGGATAATCGGAATTTGAGGGTTAAACATCGATAATGCCTCCTCTGACACAAAATTCTCCTTTGAATGAAACCTGCTTCACCCTTTCGTAACCGATACAGGACAACTTTGTCTGTGTATTTTCAAAATTTAAATATTCCCCGGATTTTACGCTTATAACACAATCAAAGAGGCGCGCGGGAGCGGCAACCCTGTGCTGGAGGGCATCTACTGTCGTAATTATCAGCGCCGGAGTTTTATCTTCGGCAATGCGAATCAACGCTGACATTCTTTCCCCGACAACATCGATGTGAGGATGGACATGTTCCCCGGGAAGGATTTCCCACGCGGGCAGGTAAATAACACTATACCCGCCCAGAAAAGATTCTATTTCGTTTATAACGGACTCGGCTTCATGATTTCCGGAAACACATAGGATAAAACTTCTGGAGAGCTGCTTAAAAAGATACGAAAGGACATACCCCTTCGCTTCCTGAGGTATTCCCCGGCCAATACAACTGTTACCTTTCCGTACGGTATCTGTTAATCGGCGGAATAAATCGGACTTTTCCGAAAAAACAAGGGGTTCCCAGGCATTACAGAGATTTAATGTATTTTTCGATCCGCTCAAGACCTTTCTTGATAACTTCCATCGATGCGGCGTAAGACAACCTTATATGCGTGTCCCAACCGAAAGCAGCCCCCGGAACAACAGCCACATGAGCTTTTTCAAGTAAATCAGCGGCAAAATCAGTGGATTTCATTCCCAACCCGGATACATTGGGAAATACATAAAAAGCGCCTCCGGGTTTAACACAGGAAACACCGGGGATTTCACTTAATCTACCGAACATATAATCTCTTCTGTCCCTGAATGATTTGACCATTTTATTTATAAATTCCCTGTCGCCTTTTAACGCGGCATACGCCGCTTTCTGGGCAATGGAAGCGGGATTAGAAGTGCTGTGGCTCTGATAACTTGATATCGCGGAAGCTATCGGTTTCGGCGCGGCTATATAACCGATTCTCCAGCCGGTCATAGAAAAACTTTTTGAAACGCCGTTAACTATAATGGCCAAATCCTTCAGTTCGGGACATATTTTCAAAATGCTTTCTGATTCACCCTCATAGACTATCTTATTGTATATTTCATCAGATATAACAAATATATTATTCTCTATGGCAAATTCTGCTATCTCTTTCAGTATTTTTCTTTCCAGAACACAACCTGTCGGGTTGTTCGGGGAATTTATTATAATGGCTTTGGTTCTCGGTGTGATTTTTTTGACCAGGTTCTTCATCCTGAGCTGAAAATCTTCCGATTCATCACAAAGCACAAACACCGGGACACCGCCCGCCATTTTAACCATCTCGGGGTAACTCAGCCAATAAGGGGACGGAATTATCACTTCATCTTTCTCATTCAATATAACCTGCAAAATATTAAAAAGAGAGTGTTTGGCGCCGCATGAAACTACTATTTGAGAGTAATCATAGTCTATCGTAGTATCTTTTTTGAATTCGTCCGCGACTGTTTTTCTCAATTCAGGGGTTCCGGCCGCAGGCGTATACTTTGTAAAACCTTCATCAATTGCTTTCCTCGCAGCCTGTTTTATATTTTCGGGAGTGTCAAAATCCGGCTCCCCCGCCCCAAAACCAAGGACACTAATGCCCTTTTCTTTCATTTCTTTTGCTTTACTTGTTATTTCAAGCGTAATGGAGGGCGTTATGTTCTGTACGCGGCGGCTTAGCGAAATCTTATTTCTTTTTCTTTCCATAAAAATCTCTGACTATTTGATCGATATCATCTTTGTCTATATCTATTATTCTCATCTCCCTCTCCGCGTTTAACGGGGAATCAGAAGCATGAGCGGTATTTTCCATTACGTTTTGGCCGAACTCCCGCCTTACTGTCGCCCATTCGGCTTTTGTCGGGTCAGTCGATCCAAGCTGATTTCTTATTTTCTGAACCGCTTCCTTTCCCTGATATACAAGCGCGAGGCATTTAACTCTCCCCTTTCGATCCTTGTTTTTCAGTATCTCAGGATTTCGCCTGTCTATACCGGTCATGAAATAAATAATATTGTTGAATTCGTTTTCAGCATTGATGTTGCTGATTTCATCCGTAACTTTATCAAGGCATGTATCCGGCGCTTTAAAGCCAAATTCCGTTTCTATGGCTTTTTTGATCCGCTCTTTAATCCGTGCTTGCAGTTTTTCCGCCAATACTTTCCTGACAGGGCCGTAAAATTCCTCCGCCTCTTTCAAGCTGAGGTTAACAAGCTTTGTCCCGATAATATACAATCCGGTTCTCGAAAAAAGGTCTATAATGTTGCCCGCCTTATGGCTCGGCCCTCTGAAATTATCCGGCTTAATCAGGACAAGGGTTTTCTGAACCTTTTTCCTGTTCCTGTATTTTATCGTTTTTTCAAGAAGACCGCCGTTTTCCCTTGAGTATTTCGCCCATATTTTTAACCTTTTTTCCGCATTTTTAGCGTCGGGAGGGACAAGAACAGCGGGTTCAAAATAAGTAATGTTGCCTTTCGCGTCTTTAATGTAATCACCATAGGTATCGCGTATTGTTTCGCCGGAAATGGTTTTATGCACCAGCGGTCCCACAACTTTTCTTATTTTATTGACGGCATTTTCGCCTTTAAAAAGCAGGAACATCACCCTGTTATGCATCTTCGAATTGGGGTGCCTTATGTAATTATTCCGAAGATAATCGACTATATGATCCCTGATCTGTCTGCTGCCTTTGGAATCACTCATTATGACCTCGCAGAATTCATTAACCATTTCTTCGTTCGGCGCAAACATTCTGCAAGCGACCAATTCAAGATTGCTTCTTCCGAGCAGCCTTGCGATGACACCGCCTGTTCTTGATTTCATAAGGGTGTAAGGATTAATTAAAACATATGCAAGTTCCTGTGCCATAGAGAATTCCTCAAATACATCGCAGCACTAAAAGATCTTCCGGAGCCGTACCTCAGGCTTTCATAATAAAGGTACAGCTCCGGAATTGTTTTTTAACTCAAAATTATTATTTTTTCTTTCCGAGAATCTTGAACATTCCCGTTCCGCAATCAGGGCATTTGCCCTTCATTGCCTGACGGCCGTTTGCCATAGTAATTTCGCTTGAGTTAACCATCTGTTTCTTTGCTTTACATTTAACACAATAACCTTCTACCAATTGTTATCACCTATTCTGACTCATTTGCTTTAGAGCTTATAAAACTTTGTTTATTTATTTCAAAATGACTGTTAAATTCAAAAAGCTTTTTAACTACAAGCAGATTTGGAATAGTATGGCTAAAGGATACATAGGTATTTTAAATGGAAAAAAGCTGGATTATGATTTGTCTCTTTTGACAAGACATACTGCAATTCTTGGCACTACTGGCTCAGGAAAGACTGTGATGTCAAAGATTCTTTTAGAGGAAGCATTGCTTAATGGTATTCCAGTGATAGCAATTGATCCTAAGGGCGATGTTTCAGGGATATGTATTGCAAAAGAGGATTTTGATTTTAGACCTTTTGTAGGTAACAATAAAATCAATGCTGAAAAGATTGCAAATATTTATCTAAAAAAAGCTAGCGAGTTTGGGCTTAAAAAAGAGTATATTACTAAACTAATTGAAATTAATTCTAAGATTTACACACCTAAATCATCCATTGGAAAACAAATATCTTTGATGCCTGATTTAAGTGCGCCAAAAAATTTTGCATCTATTTGCGACGATCAAACAGTTGTCGCTGATTTTGTTGAGCCTGTGAGTGAATCTATTTTATCGCTTGCACAAATTAAAGGACAAGACAAGTTAAAAAGCCAAAGCCTTATTTCAAATATTATAATCTATTTCTGGAAACAGCAAAAGGATCTAAACATAAGTGACTTGATAAAAAATATACTAAACCCGCCATTTAGTACAATCGGCTCATTAGCACTTGAAGATGTTATTACAGAAAAGAGCAGGAGAAAGATAGCAAGCCAGGTAAACCTTCTATTAAGTAGCCCTTCTAAAAAGGCATTAGCGGAAGGCGAGATGTTAGATATTAAAGAACTTTTTTCAAAAAATAAATTATCTGTTTTTGATTTAAGGTTTTCCGGAAATCTTGAGGAAAGACAATTTGCGGTACAAATAATTCTTCAAGAAATATACAAATTTTTAATATCCACTGGTGGAAATGAAAAGCTTAGATATATTCTATATATTGATGAGCTTGCAGGAATTCTTCCCCCGCCACCCGCCACTCCTGCCACAAAAAAGCTTTTGGAGCTTTTAATCAGGCAATCCAGAGCGTTTGGGTTGGGGATAATTATTGCAACCCAAAACCCAGGAGATGTAGATTATAAGGTGTTTGGAAATATTGGAACAAGGTTCATTGGAAAGCTTAGGACAGATAATGATGCTGAGAAGGTTGCAAGTGCAATTGGTATTAGTCCAACTAAATTAAAGGCTTTTATATCAACTCTTAAAACAGGTGAATTTATTTTAAACAACTCTGTTGATAATTCTACAAAGCCCTTTAAGGCAAGATGGCTTTATACTTTTCATACAGGTCCTTTTTCTCCGGAACAGATTAAGTGGATTAATAATCCAAGTAAAGCAACAGTCCCTTCAGGCAAGATCAATCCTAATACTGAGCGCAAAGATATAAAGAAAAATAACAACCCATTAAAATCAAAGGCAAAAAAGTTAACACATGCTTCTGAGATTGTAAGAACTGCTTTAGAAGGGTTTGATAAAAAACAAAAGGATAAGGCTATCAAAAGAACTAATACTAGAAAACAAGAGATAAAAAAAGAGCATTTTAACCTTTTTAGAGAAGAAAAAACAACCAACAATAAAAACACCAAAGATACGAATACTAAGGGTTTTGACCCTACACTAAAAGAGCTTATTAGAAATGTAAAAAGATATTCTGATACTTTGCAACTAAAACTTGCCATTAGTGAATCTAAGGTTTTTGTTCCCCATTTAAGAATTGTCATTGAACCAGAGAAAAAGAGGGGATTAAACCTTGAATTTCAGGGCGCATATATCTTTGATCTAACTACAAAGGTTATTCCTGTTGATAATTATCTTAAACAAATCTCATTTAGGCAATATACCCTTGGTGATATTCAGATAAAAAGACCTACCGCTTCGCTTAGATTTGCATTTGACTATGCAATAAGGGATGCAAAGGAGAATCTAAGGAGAAATTACTTTAAGAGCACACTACTAAACATCATAAGCGAAGATATTGATTTTGTAATTGATAAAAATAAGGAATATATGTTAAAGGTCTCTTTTGCCCAAGAGAAAAGGATTTTACAGATTAAAAAAAGAAAAGTTGACTATCTTAAAGAAAGGGTTTCAAAAGATAAAAAAAAGATTTCTCAAATTAAAAGGTCTATCGTGATTAAAAAAACAAAAAGAACCATAAAAAAGGTTTTGAAAAAAGCAAGACTTAGCAAAACTACAAAAGAGCTTGAGTTTGCAACTAAGCGTATTAAAATGCTAGAAAAAGAGATTAAAATAATTGAGAATCGAATTAAGAAGGTTTCAAAAGAATATGATAAAAAAGTATTCAAGGTTAGAGAAAAGGCCATAATGAAAGCACAATCAGGATTTAAAGAGTATAAGTATCGTGCTACAAACAAGGAGCTAAAGGTGCATTCCACTATACTTTTGGTTCCAGAACGGATTTCTTCTCTAAAGCAGCAATAGAAAAAGGGATAACAACGTGTAATTTCTTTAACATTGCTCTTTTATTTCTCCTAAAACAGCAATCTATTTAAAGAAGCGCTTTTAAACGCCATAAATAGGGTGATCGGTATGGATGATGACGATTACGAAGAATATGAAGGAACCGGCGGGGATGAAAGCATATATGATGAAGAGTCAAGAAAGGATCTTGTAGATGATGATGAGCTTTCACCTCAGGAAGAGGCTTTTATGGAAGGGTATGAAGAAGACTCTGAAAAGAAAGAATAAATTTTTGTTTTTGATTTGAATTAAAATTTTTCTCTTGTGGATTTTTTTACTAGGGCAATATTTATTTTGGCTATATTTAAGCGATTTAGATAAAAGTACCATTATTTTAAAATATGTTTTCTCAATAGAGTTTTTTATAGTTATATTTATAAATTAAAGCCACAAACCTTTTGATAAGAAAATACTGTGAGTGGTTAATATGAAGGTTAACAAGGGAATGTTTTTGGAGATTGATTATACGGGCAAGATTAAGGATGGAATGGTTTTTGATACCACTGTCTTAGATGTGGCTAAGAATAATGAGTTATTTGAGAAAGACAAGCTCTATCAGCCTGTTAAGCTCTGTGTTGGGAGAGGGCATGTTATAAAGGGACTTGATATCTCTTTAGAAGGAAAAGAGATTGGGCAAGAGTATTCTGTTGAAATTTCACCAGAAGATGCTTTTGGAAAGAGATCTGCAAGTTTAATTAAACTTGTTCCTTTATCGCAGTTTAAGAGGAGCGATATCAATCCAACGCCAGGGCTTAGCGTTCAGATTAATGACACTGTGGGAGTTATTAAAAACGTTAGCGGAGGAAGGGTTTTGGTGGATTTTAATAACCCTTTATCCGGCAAAGAAATTATTTATGAGGTTAAGGTTATAAAAGAACTTGAAAAAACACAAGATAAAGTCGAGTGTATTTTGCAAAACAGACTTGGATTAAAACCAGAAAGTCTAGAAATCCAAGGAGATAAGGCTAAGATTTCAGTAAAATATAATTTGCCAGCTCAGGTTGTTGAATTGATTTCAAATGAAATAAAAGAATGTATAAGTGATCTGAAAGAGATCGTTTTTGAAGAGAAAAAAGAGGAAGAACCAAAAACAGATGCTCTGAAAACAGATAAGCTTTCCCAAGATAAAGAGATTGGAGAAAACAAGAAATAATGAAAGGATTAAAATTTTTTTATTTACTTCATTTTTCGATATTACATTTCATTTTCTGTTTAGAAAAAGAGTATATTTAGAATTATATTTTTTAAAGAGAAATAAAACACTTTCATAAATTCTACAACCAGAAAAGAGTATATTAAAATAAAAGAGTATATTAAAAGAAAAGAATACATTAAAAGACCTCAAAAGTTTTTGGAAGCATTGTATCTAACTTGATTCAAACAGAATCAGTGCCGTCCTCTTCCTCACTCTCTCTTCTGATTACCTTTACATCATCAATCTTTAGGGTTATTGGAATTGGAACCGCTGCATTTAAAAGTTCAACGACAAGCTCCTCTTTTGAAGGGTCAATCCTTGTGACCTTGGCGTTCTCTCGTTTAAAGGGACCACCAATAATTTCAACTATATCATTTTTTACTATGTTTACAGCTTTCTTTCGGGTGATTTCTATTAGATGTTCAATTTCTTTGTAATCTATTGCAGACTTAAGTATTCCTCTCGCATACGGGACACCTTGTATAGCACCCTCAACGCTCTGTCTATCCTTTGCTTCAATAATAATGTATCCCTTCATTCCGTGAGGATGTACAACTGAATAGACTTCAAAACCCTTTTTGGCAGCATTACTAGATACAAAATCAAGAACCTGCTCTTCCCTGTTTGCTGTGGCCTTCACGATAAAAAATTGTGGTTTTGACTCTTCATCCATTAAAAACACCTTATCCAAACAAATAATACTTAACCATACTAATTACAAAACCAAGAGCGCCTATTGCTAAAATCCCAAGACCAGTAATCTTTAAAATATTTTTATACTCATCATTAGTTGGTCTTCTTGTAAGCCTTAAGGCAACTTTGCACTGGTAAATGAATTCTTTTAGTGTCATTTTAATCATAGAAAAAAATAACAATTTATAAACTTAATCCTTTTAATCCACAAATTCTATGCCTAAATCCGATTCCATCTCTGATTTTGCCTTAGGAGTAAATTTTGAGCCTAAAATCTGAGAGGACTTTACTCCAGTTACAATGACCATTACTCTAAGAGTCTTTTCAAAGTCCTCATATATTTGTGCGCCCCATATTACCTTTGCTTCAGGATCAAGCTTTTCATGTACCATTTCCATTACTTTTTTTGATTCTGAAAGCGTCAAATCAGAGCCTCCGGATATGTTTATAAGTGCAGCTGATGCACCTGAGATATCAACATCCAAAAGTGGGTTCATTATTGCTTTTTCTACGGCTTCCTCAGCTCTATTTTCACTATCTGACTCACCAACTCCAATTAATGCAACACCACCATCTCTCATTACAGCCCTTATGTCTGCAAAATCAAGGTTGACGAGCCCTGCTCTTGTAACTAACTCTGCTATTCCTTTTACAGAATTTGTAAGTATCTCATCTGCAACCTTAAAAGCAGTATTTATAGGAAGGTCTGGGACGAGCTCTAAGAGTTTGTCATTCGGAATCACAATTAATGTATCAACTGCCTTTCTAAGCCTTTCAAGCCCATAAGCAGCATTTTCATATCTAGCTTGCCCTTCCATAGCAAAAGGTACTGTAACAATTGCTATTGTAAGTGCATCTTGTTTTTTTGCAAGCTCTGCTACTACTGGAGCTGAACCGGTCCCCGTTCCTCCGCCAAGACCACAAGTGATAAAAACCATATCAGCGCCTTTTAAAGATTCTTTTATTTCATTTTCGCTTTCTCTTGCAGCTTCTTCACCGACCTTTGGTTTTGAACCTGCACCAAGCCCTTTTGTGAGTTCTCTGCCAATAAGAATTTTCTTGTCAGAATTAGTATAAAGTAGGTCCTGTGCATCGGTATTAATTGCTATTGTCATGACACCTTTTATCCCAACTTGATTAATCCTTGAAAGAGTGTTATTCCCTCCACCTCCACAGCCAATAACCCTTATACTCGCCTTTTGGGAATCCACTAATTTTTCAAGCTCTTTATCTATTTCACTATGTCCCATCTCTCTTTTGATTAGGTTAGAATTGGAGACATTACCCCTAGCACCTTGAATTAAACTATCCATTTTATCTTCCCTCCCATACAATAGCAACCTTTATTTGTGCTGTTATATTTAAATTTTTGTTTTTCAGTAGGGTATGTTCTATACTATATTGACTTTA
>DJVC01000107.1:24440-25068 GCA_002440765.1 bacterium UBP3_UBA6266
GAATGACGGATTCATGAAATCAAGAGTAAAAAGGCAACTATCAAATGGATTTTAGGGAAAACTATGTTAATTAAGATTGTGTATAGTAAAATTCTCTAAGCATTTGATTAAATTTAATTATTTATTGCAAATAAAAAGTAAATCTACATTTATTTTGTACTCTTCATAGTTCTTAAAGTACTTAGCCACCGCATTTTTTAGTGTTTTTAACTTTTTTGACCTTGAGAGTATTGAAATAGCAACAACTTTTTTTGACACCCTTTTCATTTCCTTCAAAGCTTTGTGGATGCTTGAAAAGTTTTGCGCGCAAGTTACACTTATGACAATATCAAATGATTCATCTTTAAAGGGAAGGTTTTCTGCACAGCCCAAGACCTTTTTATATGGATTTAATTTAAGCATTGCTTCACTTTTATCAAGCCCAATAATTTCATTGTTCTTTATGAAAACAGACATAGAAATTCCGGTCCCACATCCTACATCAAGGATTTTATCTGTAAATTTTGGTTTTATTAACCATCTAATAAATTGAGCTTTTTCAAGTTGTTCATTTTTTCTAAGCTGGTTGTACAAAAGAAAACTTTTCTGGTAGGGATCCATTTTTTTGATTAAGAATGTTCTATACAAT
>DJVC01000072.1 GCA_002440765.1 bacterium UBP3_UBA6266
GGAGAGAGCCATGGAATCTCTGGATTACCTGAAGCAGTTAAATGCGGAATGGATATCCGTTTCGCCCACATGGTTTCAGGATACGCCGGATTCTGTGGAGATAAAAAGGACGAAAAAAACTCTGTCTGACGAAGACCTTGCCGAGTTCATAAAAACTGCGCATCAAAAGGGATTTAAAATAATGCTGAAACCGCACATCGACATCTTGAACCATCAAAGCGGTTCAAGAGTGGATATTGCGTTCTACAACGATAAAGACTGGGAAGAATGGTTTGATAATTACGGGGATATGATAACGGGATACGCGGAAACAGCGCAAAAGTATGGGATTGAGATTTTATGTATCGGCGTCGAGCTTTCCGGTACAACGGTTGACAAGGGCGAATTATGGAAAAGCAAAGTAATTAAAAGAGTGAGAGAAGTATACTCGGGTAAAATAACATATGCGGCTAACTGGTATGAAGAGTATGTTAATATCGAATTCTGGAATGAACTTGATTATGCCGGATTAGATCCATATTTTCCCCTGAGTGAGAAAAACATCCCCGGTTATGAAGAAATTCTGGAAGGGTGGAAACCTCATCTCAATGAGATAGAAGAGTGGGCTGATTATATCAAAAAACCTGTTATATTCACTGAGATAGGATACCACAGCGCTGACGGCGCGGCCAGAGTTCCTTACGAATGGGTTTTAAAAACCCCTGTTAACTTAAAGCTGCAGAATGATTGTTACAGAGCTTTAGTGGAGACATTTAAGGATAAAGAATGGTTCCATGGTATTTACTGGTGGTACTGGTATGTTAACTTATCGAAAGGCGGGGAAAGAGACAGGTCTTTTGTCATTCACAAGAAACCCGCGGAACAGACTGTTAAAGAGTGGTATTCAAAGGATATAATAAGAACATTGAAATAAAATTTTCAGGGTGTCGCTTATTAAGGAGATTTTTATGGGATATAAAAAATTTTTAGATGTTTTTGCCGCGATGTTACTGCTTTTTGTAGCGTCGTCCTGCGGAAGGATACAGGATGACGGGCAGAAGAGCAGGGTATTGTTTTTGACGAGGGCGACACCCGAGCAGCTTGAAGTGTGGAGAAAAGCGGTTGGCGCTTTTATGGCTGAAAATCCGGAGATAGACGTTAAAATCAATAATCTGGATTACAACAGTTATTGGTCAAAATTACAGACTATGATAGCGGGGGGAACGCCTCCGGATGTTGTATTCCTGGAATCATACAGGCTGCCTGCGTATGCCCTAAAGGGTTCTCTGGTCGACCTGTCGAAATATATGGAGAATTCCTCAAATATCAGTCGAAGCGATTTTTTTGAAAAAGCTTACGACCTGTATAAATACGGGGACAAAGTATACGGCATACCCAATGATATTGCTGTTTTTTGTATGTTTTATAATAAAGAGCTTTTTGATACATATGATGTTGATTATCCGAAAGATGATTGGACATGGGACGATTTTCTGGATATATCGCAGAAGCTCACCGTTGATACGAACGGGGACAACACGACCGATATATACGGGTTTATTTATGGCTATCCTTTCCTGTGGATATGGCAGAATGACGCGTATTTGACCGATAACCCTTATAATCCTGCGAAAATAACGATTACATCCGATAATTTTATCGGCGCTTTGGAATTTCTGGCGGACCTGCGTTTCAAATACAGAGTCGTCCCAAGCGAAGCGGCGGTTCAGGCCTTTAATACAGGCCAGTTCTTCACCAACGGGAAAGTTGCCATGTGTGTGGACGGGCACTGGATGGTTCCTTATTTTAAGAATAACGTTAAATTTGACTGGGATGTAGTGATGCTTCCCAGGGGAAAGCAAAGAGCTACTCTGGGTGAAGGGTCATGTTTTTCTATATGCGAAGGTTCTAAGAACGCAGATGAAGCATGGAGGTTAATAGAATTTCTGGCGGGGCCTAAAGGTCAGCAGATAATCGTGAGAGAAGGGTTTTCGACACCCGCTTTGAAGGAGATAACAAAAACAGATGTCTTTTTGAATCCTCCGCCGAAAAACAAGGAAGCGTTTATTAAATCAATACCTTTTGGCAGGTACCAGCCGAGGGTTCAAAGTCTGGCGGAGCTTGAAAACATATTCTACAGATTACACGAACAGGTTATAATAGATGAAAAAGCGGATATCAGGGCGTTATGTGAAAAATATTCCAAAGAGATGGAGGAAGTACTCAACAGTGAAAAGGAGGAACAGCGACGATGAAATTTGTATGCAAGAAATATGAGGGTAATCCGATTCTTACAAAGGAAGATATCCCTTTTCCGGCTGAAGCGGTTTATAATTCAGGAGCCGTTAAACACAAAGACAAATACATTCTTCTCCTAAGAATATTACAGTTGAACACGATATCCTGTTTTGGTCTTGCGGAAAGCAAAGACGGCTTCAATTTCAAGGTGAGAAAAGAACCCGTCATGAAAAAAGCCGAATCGGGCCCATATGCTTTATATGAAGACAGGGGGATAGAAGACCCGAGGATAACGAAAATCGGCGATATATATTATATTACCCACAGCTGTTATTCGAATATCGGGTTCAGTACGGGTTTGGCCAAAACGGCGGATTTTGAAAAATTTGAGAGAGTCGGGATAATAACCGATGTCGATTACCGCAATACGGTTTTATTTCCGAAGAAGATTAATGGCAGATATGTTCGCCTTACGAGACCCAATTACGGAGGAAAAGTAGGGATATGGATATCGTATTCCCCTGACCTTAGATACTGGGGGGATTCTAAAGCCTTAATGATGCCCAGCTCCATAAACATATGGGAAAACAACAAAGTCGGCCCGGGCGGACCTCCCATAGAAACAAAAGAAGGATGGCTGTGTATTTATCATGCCACAACATGCACTATGGACGGGCAGATATACAGGCTCGGCTGCGCTCTTCTGGATTTGGAAAATCCGGAAAAAGTCATAGGTATAGCCGACCAGTTTATTTTAAGCCCTGACGCGGTGCACGAGAGAATAGGTTATGTGCATAATGTTGTATTTACCTGCGGTCAGATACCGGAGCCGGATGGGTCTTTGAAAATATATTACGGCGGGGCGGACCAGTGTATGAATGTAGCGACCGCAAAGACAGATGACCTTATAGAACTTTGCAAGAAAGGCAAAAGACCGCCATTGTAAAACTTATCAATGCGCCGGCTATGTGGAGTAGCGTTTTTATGTGATTTATCGCTGGGGATTTTGATGTAGGTTCTAAATCCGAATATCGAAATCCGAAAGAGTTTAGAAACACAAAAAGTAGAATCTATTTCGAGTTTCGTGCTTAAGATTTCGGATTTAATAATTAATTACATTTTGGAGGAACAACTTATGGCAAACGAGAGCGTGTTTAAAAGATATAAAGGGAATCCTATTATTACCGCAGCGGCTGTTAAAAAGGCTAATAGCATCCATAACAGCGCCGTAGTGCCTTTCAAGGACGGATATGCCGGAGTGTTCAGGGTTGATGAGCAGGATTTCAGGTTTACATTGCATACGGGATGGAGTAAGGACGGGATATCCTGGGATATAGAGCAGGAAGAAATAAAAATGGAGTGCAAAAATCCCGATATTCCTGAAAGCAAAAGAAATTATGATCCGAGGATTACGATGCTTGAAGGCATCTATTATATTACGTGGTGCGTGGATTCATCCCAGGGACCCTGTATCGGATTGGCAAAAACCGAAGATTTTAAAAACTTTGAGAGGATGGACAATTTGTTCCCGCCGGCAAACAGGAATTGTGTGATTTTCCCGCGGAAAATCAACGGTAAATATGCTGTCCTGCATCGTCCCAGCGACAGGGGACATACACCGTTCGGGGATATTTTTTATTCTGTAAGTCCGGACCTTATCCATTGGGGAAGCCATAGGTTTGTTTTCGGTCCGTTACAGGGATGGCAGTCTACCAAAGTCGGACCCGGCCCCGCGCCTATTGAAATAAAAGACGGATGGCTGCTCATTTATCACGGAGTTTGGACCAGTTGCAACGGTTATCTGTATTATACGGGCGGGGCTATCCTTGATAAGGAAAAACCGTGGAAAGTTCTTTACAGGACTAAGGATTACCTGTTGGCTCCCACTGAAATTTATGAAAGAGTCGGAGATGTGCCTAACGTAGTTTTTCCCAGTTCCGCAATTGTCAGGGACAATACGTTAAGATTATATTATGGCTGTGCCGACACTTGTATTTCCGTGGCTGAAGCCGATATTGACGAAATCATCAGATTTATAAAAACCCATAGTTTTTAGATTCCAATAACAAGGTAATTTAACAGGGAATTCAAAGTGTTGAAAGACGCTATAACGCGGGTTTTAAGCAAAGCTGTTCTGTATGTCTTCTGTCTTGTCCCCTGTGTTTTTTTAAATTCATGTTCCGAAATAAGCAAAAAAACAGAGGTAGCAAAAATTGTTTTTTTGCTCAGGGCAACACCTGAGCAGTTTAGTATATGGGAAACAGTTGTCGATGTTTTTAAGCGGAAAAACCCCGGAATTGAAGTAGAACTGCAGAATGTCGAAGACCGTTACTACTGGTCGAAATTACGCACTATGATAGCCGGCGGCACTGCGCCTGACGTTATATTTATGGAGTCATACAGAATAAAGGCCTATATCCTGCATGATTCACTTGAAGACCTCTCTCCGTATATTCGCAGATCAAAAAACATAAAAGCTTCAGATTTTTATGAGGAATCCCTTAACCTGTATAGGTTCGGGGATAAGGTTTACGGACTCCCCAACGACATTGCGGTATATTGTATGTTTTACAACAAAGATATTTTTGACAATTATGGGGTTGCTTATCCTGTCGATGATTGGACTTGGGAAGATTTTATGGAGAAAGCTAAAAAACTAACATTGGATATAGACAGTGACGGCATTAAGGATGTTTATGGATATGTTTACGGACATCCATTTTCTTCTTTTTTATGGATATGGCAGAATAATGCCTATTTGACGGATGATTATTTAAATCCCGGAAGGATAACTGTAACCTCGGATAATTTCGTCCAGGCGTTGAAATTTATATCCGATATGAGATTTAAATATAATATTGTCCCGGGTGTCACGGAAATGGAAGTCTTAAATACAAGCCTCTTTTTTGTTCAGGGCAGGGTTGCAATGGTAGTCGACGGGCATTGGATGGTGCCTTATTATAAAAATTATGCGAACTTCAAGTGGGATGTTGTTATGCTGCCGAAGGGGAAACAAAAAGCTACTTTGGGCGAAGGTTCATGTTTCTCGATAAGCAAAGGCTCAAAGAATAAACGCGCGGCATGGAGGCTTATTGAATTTTTGGCAGGTGAGCATGGGCAAAAACTGATTGTTAAAATGGGTTTTTCAACTCCGGCGCTGAAAAAGATAGCTGAATCGGAACAGTATTTTTCTTCGAAATCGTACAGCGAGGATGCTTTCATAAAATCTATTCCTTTTGGAAAATGTTTTCCCAGGACGGAACATCTGGCAGAGTTGCAGGATGCATTTTATCGTCTTCATGAGATTGTTGTAATGGATAAGAATGCTGATATCGGGTCATTGTGCGAAAAATATGGTAAAGAAATGCAGGAAATCCTCGGCCAATAAATACGCCAACGGGAGTTTGCGTCCTGCCGGCGAAATTGACAGTATAGGTTCCCGCTCTATAATCTATTGACACTGTATGTTTAAAAAAATATAATCACTTACTTAAGTTTTAAGCCGCCAATAATCTATATAAGTGTCCGGGTATGCAGAAATTGGAAGCTCCAGATCATATTGCCATAATTATGGATGGTAACGGCAGGTGGGCGAAGAAAAGAGGCCTGCCGAGAATAAAAGGCCATTACGAAGGCGCANNTTTTTCAACTGAAAACTGGAAAAGAGGCAAGAGCGAAGTACATGCCCTGATGAGACTTTTAAACAGATTCCTGCGCTTTGAACTTAAGAATATGATGAAAAACAGGATTAAGTTCAGGGTCATCGGAGATGTAAGCTTATTCCCACCTGATTTAAAAAAGAATATAATTTTTGTTGAAGATCAGACTAAAGCCAATACGGGGTTAACACTCGTCCTGGCTCTGAACTATGGTTCCAGAGCGGAAATATTAAAAGCCGTCCGCGAGATAGCGATTGAATGCCGGAAAGGCGATATTCAGCCGCAGGCGATAGATGAGACTGTATTTCAAAGGCATCTTTACACCGACGGTATCCCTGATCCTGATTTATTGATAAGAACCAGCGGGGAAGTCAGATTAAGCAATTTTCTGTTGTGGCAGTGTTCTTATACGGAATTCTGTTTCACCGGGGTTCTTTGGCCTGATTTCGGCAAACAAGAACTTCTGGAAGCTATTAAGGAGTATTACAACCGCGAGAGAAGATACGGAAAAGAAAGAGCGTAAAATTTATGGAAAACCTCGGGAAAAGATTGTTCAGTTCGGCGATATTAATACTTCTTTTGTTAATGTTGATTTTCTTCGATAACACATATTTGATTATTGGCGGCGCTGTCGCTTTTGTGTTTTGGAGTTCAGTGGAGTTTTACGATCTTGTACAACAAAAAGGGATTAAAGCGTCAAAATGGTATGGGACCATTTCCAATATAGTTATTATCATAGTTGTCGGGGTATTGTGCGGACTGAATGAAATAGCGTTGTCTCTGCTCACCTGGGTCTTTTTATTCGCTGCCTGCGGCGCCTTTGTAAGGCAGCTTTTTGTTGCTTCCACAAATAACGCTATATTCGGGATATCGGCCACAATACTCGGAATATTTTATATCGGTTATCTTTTCAGTTTTTTGGTTTTATTAAGGTTTTTCCAATCCGTTGCCATAGGAAAATATTATTTGTTATCGGCGGTTATGATGATTAAGTTTTCTGACGCATTTGCTTTTTTCATAGGTTCTATTTTCGGCAAACACAGGCTTAATGCCAGGTTAAGCCCGAAAAAATCCATTGAAGGCCTCGCAGGAGGTATTATAGGCTCGGTAGTCGGCGGACTGGTGACATATTTTTTTATTAAGGAAGTCGGTTTTTCTATACTTGATGCAGTAGTATTGGGATGTATTATCGGGGTTGTGGCGGAGATAGGGGATCTTTCGGAATCTCTTTTAAAGAGAGACGCCGAAATAAAAGATTCAAGGCAGCTCTTTCCCGGACTTGGAGGGATGCTCGATATTCTTGACAGCCCCCTTCTGTGCGCTCCGGTTTTTTACTTCTATGTAAGGTATATTTTGAACAGTTAAACAGAAAAGGTGGGTCTGAAGACAAGTAAGTATTTCTCGCTCATTCTCGTCCGGCCAGAGGCGGAACTGCGAGGCTGTCGCTGAGATAAAAACTCAGCTCCCGAATCCGCTCGAAACACTTACTTGTCTTCATTTAGGCGCAGCAGAAATTAATTTTGGCAGGCAGGATAATTACAGATAAAAAAATTTTATTAGTGGTGTGATGCAGAAAGTAAAAAAAATTTCTATACTTGGGTCAACAGGTTCTATCGGATGCAGTTGCCTGGATATTATCAGGAACAACCCGCGCCTGTTCAAAGTGCTTTCCCTGAGCGCCGGCAGGAACAGCGGCTTGTTGCTTAAACAGATACGCGAATTCAGGCCCCGCTACGCCGTTATCGCCGACGAAAATGAATATCCGGCCCTCAGGAAAAAAATCCCTGCCGGCGTTAAGCTTCTTGCGGGAAATGCCGGGATCCTAGAAATTGCCTCTCTTAAGGAAACGGATATTTGTGTTTCCTCCTTAGTGGGGTCCGCGGGATTAAAACCCACATATGCGGCGGCCGGCGCCGGGAAGAGGCTTGCGATAGCGAATAAGGAGTCGTTGGTTATGGCAGGGCAGTTTATTATGGATAGGGCCCGCCGGAGCGGAACAGAGATTATACCTGTTGACAGTGAACACAGCGCGATATTTCAGTGCCTTGCCGGCAATGACACGGCCGATTTTAAAAGTATAATTCTTACAGCTTCAGGCGGTCCCTTCCTGAATTACAGCAAGAGCCGCATGAGCAGGATGAAACCGGAGAACGCCTTAAAACATCCTTGCTGGAAAATGGGCGCAAAAGTCACGGTGGATTCTGCGACATTGATGAATAAAGCCCTGGAAATCATCGAAGCAAGGTGGCTTTTTGGCGCCGATTCCGGAAAAATAAAGGTTGTGATTCATCGCGAATCCATCATTCACTCGATGGTTCAATTTAAAGATAATTCGGTTATAGCGCAGTTAAGTGTTCCGGATATGAGGATTCCCATCCAGTATGCGTTGACATATCCGGATAGGATCGAATCGCCGGTAAAGACGCTGAATCTGGCTGACATAAAAAGCCTGACCTTTGCCGAACCCGATGAAAAAAAATTCCCTTTTCTGAAGCTGGCGTATCAGGTTTTGGAAAAAGGAGGTGTATATCCGGCGGTTATGAGTTCGGCGAATGAAGTTGCGGTGGATGGTTTTTTGAAAAAGCAGCTGAATATTACTCAAATATATGAAATTGTCGTCAACACTCTTTCATCCGCAAGGAATAGAAAGATGAAAACAATTGAAGATGTGGAAGATACCGGTCGCTGGGCAAGGGAATATGCGTCGGAATTGCTAAAAAAGAAAAGGGGAAACCGCTGATGGAACTGATTTTTAATATTCTTATTTTTGCGATATTTCTGGGAGTGCTTGTTTTTGTCCACGAACTGGGTCATTTTTTGACCGCTAAATTTTTGAACATTTATGTATTTGAATTCATGATCGGGTTTCCTCCGAAACTTTTTAAAATAAAAAGAAAAGAGACTGAATACGGTATAGGAGCCATACCGATAGGAGGATATGTGAAGATGGCCGGACAGGAGGATTTCCCCGGACATGAAGAAGACGAAATAAAAAATATCGGCATAAAGGTCCCGGAAAACCGGAAATTTAACAGGAAAAGTGTCTGGCAGAGGATGTCTGTTGTCGTTGCCGGCCCGTTTATGAATTTCTTCTTCGGGGTATTTGTCTTTATATTGCTTTTCCTTTTTGGGCATCAGATCCTGTTGGGGATGAAGGAGAATTATATCGGCGGTGTGCTGCCGGGTTCACCCGCCGAGAAAATCGGTTTGCGTGCCGGAGACAGGATTGCAGGCGTAAACGGAGTAGAAACACTGACCTTTGAAGATATACGATGGCAGATTATTTCAAAAGCCGGGGATGAACTGGAATTAAGCGTTGACAGAAACGGTTTACTGTATGACTTTACCGTTGTTCCGGAAAAACCCAAAGGCCGTAATCCCGGCGGAATAGGTATAAGCCCTTTTGATTTCACCGAAGTTTATGAGGTCCAGAGTGATACTCCCGCTGAAAAAGCGGGTCTGCTCCCGAAAGATATTATACTTAAAATCGATGATAAGTATGTCCAGCTTTTTGACTTCAGCATGCTTACAGCCGATAGGCTGGGTAAAAAAATGGAGTTGACCATTTTAAGAGAAGGGGAAGAAAAGCGGGTGTCTTTAGCACCTATGCCGTTAAAATGCCTGGGCGGGATGTTCGTAACAGAAGATAATATTGTCATTGTTTATAATGAGAAAAAGGCGGGAAGTATAATTCAGACAGGGGACAGAATTAAGAAATTCAATGATATTGATATAGAAAAAAAGAATCAGGTGAATGACCTTGTGACCGGACAGGCAAAAAGTTCGAGGGTTAAAATAACAGTTTCCAGGCGAACAAAAAAAGGATTTTTCGGCTCATCTGATAACCGGATTGAAATCACTTCAAAAATAGATTTCAGGGGTATTATAGGGGTAAGAACAGGGCCTGCGATGATATATGAGAAATATCCCTTTGTAAAAGCGGTCCGGAATGGAATCAAACAATCGTTATCGACTTTGAAAATGGTTATCGGTTCTCTGGTGCTCTTATTTTCCGGCAGAGTCGGTTTTGATCAGCTGCAGGGCCCGGTCGGGATATTCAAAGTAACATCGGCGGTCGCAAGTTTCGGTATTTCCAGTTTGATGAAATGGCTGGGTATTTTGAGCATGTACCTGGCTTTCTTCAATATTCTTCCCCTGCCCATGCTTGACGGGGGGCATGTCCTTTTGCTGTTAATAGAAAAAATAAAGGGCAGACCGATTAATGAAAAATACGTCCTTATATGGCAGAAAATCGGATTAATACTTATTATGTTCCTTCTGATTTTTGTTACGTTTAATGACATAAGGTTAAGATGAAAAGACGTAAAACAATTAAAATAAAAGTCGGAGATGTAGTTGTGGGCGGAGATGCGCCCGTATCCGTGCAATCGATGACTAAAACCGATACAAAAGATACAGATGCGACTTTGCGGCAGATAAACCGGCTGATAAGTGAAGGCTGCGAAATAGTGAGAGTAGCCGTGAAGAATTCTGCCGATATAAAACCGTTTGAAAAAATCGCGGCGCGCGCAAAAATACCTGTGATAGCCGATATACATTTTGATTACCGCCTGGCAGTCAGAGCGGCGGAGGCGGGAGCTTCCTGTGTGAGAATCAATCCGGGTAACATCGGTTCATCCGAAAGACTGAAATTTGTTGTTGACTGTCTGAAGAAGCACAAAATCCCCATGCGGATAGGAGTTAATTCAGGTTCTCTTGAAGCCGAATTGCTGAAAAAATATAAAAGACCTGCGCCCGAGGCGCTGGCGCAAAGCGCATTAAAGAACATAAGGTTGGTGGAAGAATTCGGGTTTCATAACCTGAAAGTTTCTATCAAATCTACCAGCGTAAGGGACACGTATGATGCGTACACGCTTTTGGCTTCAAAGACGAACTATCCTTTTCATATAGGTATTACCGAAGCCGGAACATTATTTTCAGGGACGGTTAAGTCCGCGGCGGGTATAGGCGGATTGCTTCTGGAAGGGATTGGCGATACCGTCAGGGTTTCTCTTACCGCTGATCCTGTTGAGGAGGTCAGGGTCGCCAGAGAAATATTGAAATCTCTGGGACTGAGAAAGTTCGGTCCGGAGATAATCTCCTGCCCGACATGCGGCAGAAAAGAGATTGATGTGGTAAAGATTGCGCTTGAGGTTGAAAAACTTACGGCTTTTATAAAAAAACCGATGACTATCGCGGTAATGGGGTGTTCCGTAAACGGTCCGGGAGAGGCGAGGGAAGCTGATATAGGTATAGCCGGTGGAAAAAACATTGGAATTATTTTTAAAAACGGTAGAATTATAAAGAAAGTTCCGCCCGGAAAATTGCTGGGTGAGTTCAAGAAAATAATAAAAAAGCTTTAATAAAAAAGAATTTGGGACCACAGATTACACAGATCACACGGATAAAAAAGTAAAAAACATGCAAATAGTTTGAAAATGAAAGATTATAATTCTCAAATTTTCTTTTGTATCTAATAGTTTCTATCCGGGTCATCTATGGTTAAAAGAGCTTTTAAGTCTTTAAAGTTTTTCTGTTTTTTTTATTTTAAGTAATTGAACAGGTCCGGGCACAAGCGTGTGGACAAAATCTCATAGACATTTTATCCGCGTGCCTCGGACACGCTCATTTCGTGAGCAGGGAGAGTATATGCGGTGGAGCAAGGCGTTAATTCCCACATTAAAAGAATCCCCTTCGGATGCGGAAGTCATAAGCCATAAGTTGATGGTGCGCTCCGGGATGATAAGGAAAGTATCTCCCGGTATTTATAATTATCTCCCCCTTTGTTTTCGTGTAATCGAGAAGGTGAAGAAGATAATAAAGGAAGAGATGGATAAGGCCGGAGCGCAGGAATTACTTATGCCGGTTCTTTCTCCCGCTGAATTATGGAAAGAAACTCTCAGGTGGGATATTTATGGCAAAGAACTGATGAGGGTTGAAGACAGGCATAAAAAACAATATGCATTAGGTCCTACACACGAAGAAGTTGTAACGGATATTGCAAGAAAAGAATTAAAGTCATACAAGCAGCTTCCCGCATGCTTATATCAGATTCAGACAAAGTTTAGGGATGAAATCAGGCCAAGATTCGGAGTAATGAGAAGCCGCGAATTCATTATGAAGGACGCTTACAGTTTTCACAGGACTGAGGAAGACCTTGATTCTTATTACGGCATGATGTTTGAGGTGTATTCAAATATTTTTAAAAGATGCGGGTTGAAATTCAGAGCAGTATTGGCTGATTCCGGTGCCATA
>DJVC01000080.1 GCA_002440765.1 bacterium UBP3_UBA6266
TCCCATACCGTATCTTTCCCGAGAATTGAACCTGCGATAAATTCACCTGTTTCGGGTAATACGCGGTTCAAGGTAAGCGATGATGATTTTAAAAAAATCATTACCGTTATCCGCCTGGCGATTCCGTATACCGGAATGATAATAACCGCCAGGGAAAGCGCGGCGTTAAGAAGAGCGACATTGGGAATGGGCGTAACGCAGACAGATGCGTCAACAAGGATAGGAATAGGCGCTTACAGTGAGAGTTATGACAAACAGGAGGAAGCAAGACAGCAGTTTATTCTCGGGGACACAAGGAGCCTGGATGAGGTTATAAGGGAATTTTCCCGGATGGGGTACATAACTTCTTTTTGTACCGCAGGCTACAGATGCGGCAGGACCGGTAAATGCATTATGGAACTTTTAAGAAGCGGACAGGAGGGTAGATTCTGCAAGCTTAACGCTGTTCTTACATTCAGGGAATGGCTTGACGATTTTGCCGGTGAGGAAACCCGGCGGGCAGGGGAGGAAGTTATAGAAAAGGAAATCAGGGAGATAGAAGAAAAAGTACCTGCTTTTTATTCCCGGCTGGTTGAATATTATGAAAGGATTAAAAAAGGGGAAAGGGACCTTTATTTTTAGAGTTAACGCAAGCGCGGGAGACGTAACCGCGCAAGTGTATGTATATCCGCTTTTGCCTCAGGCAGCCTTCCGAAGCCATGAAAAAATTAAAATGTTTTTTTGTGAATAAGTTACTTGAAATGGGTTTATTTTTAATGTATACTCTGGCTTTACTTTCTTCTTGAAGGTACTATTCGATTATTTAAACTGTAGTTTTTTGCCAATAATTTTTTTAATATATATTGTGAAAATATTCACAATAAGAAATGGAGGGGTAATGACAGTTTCATCGAAAATCTCGAAAAAAGAAATAATTAATGAACTCGATAATATTCTTTCGAAAACAAATTTAGAGAGGGAAAATCTCCTTTGTGTCCTTGAGGAACTTGTAAGAAAATTCGGATATCTGAATGATATTATGGCGGTGGAGGTGGGCAAACGGTTCGGGGTTGATCCCAATGAGATTTACAGTGTCGCTTCGTTTTATGCTTTTCTGCCCGTGAAAAAAAGCGGGAAGTATAAAATCAGGATATGCCGCACAATATCGTGCAAATTAAAAAACGCCGATAAGATAGTCGAGGCTATAGAAGATGAAATCGGGATAAAATTCGGCGGCACCACCAAAGATATGAAATTTACCCTCGAGAGAGCTAATTGTCTTGGCATGTGCGACAAGGCGCCCGCGATGCTGATAAATGATAAAGTATATACGGAACTTACACCTGAGAAAGCAAAGGAAATTATCAGGTCTTATAAAAATAAATAGGAGGATATTTATGCCGGCAGCAGGGTTTGTGCTTGAAAAAAGAAAACAGGGTGAAGCTTTGAAAAAAGCTTTTGAGATAAACAGGGCGGAAATTACCGATATGATTAAAGATTCCGGCCTCAAGGGCAGGGGCGGGGCGGGTTTCCCCACGGGGCTGAAGATGTATTTGTGCGGTGCGGCGGCGGATACGATAAAATATGTTATCTGCAATGCTGATGAAGGGGAACCGGGTACTTTTAAAGACAGGGTAATACTTGAAACTGTCCCCGAAAAAGTATTTGAAGGAATGGCTATAACCGCTTACGTGATAGGCGCGAAAGAAGGCATTATTTATCTTCGGGGTGAATATGAATATCTGAAAGCCGGGCTTGAAAATACTCTTGACGGGATGAGAAAGAATAATCTTCTCGGCGAAAAAATACTCGGTGGTAATTTCGATTTCGATATAAAGATAGTTTTGGGAGCCGGAGCTTATGTCTGCGGGGAAGAAACAGCCCTTATTGAATCACTTGAAGGAAAAAGAGGCGAAGCCAAGAATAAACCGCCGTTTCCGGTGAGCAGCGGGTTATTCTGCCACCCGACCCTGGTAAGTAATGTCGAGACATTCTGCAACATACCTCATATCGTTACGGAGGGAGCGCAGTGGTTTAAAAACATTGGTTCAGAAAAATCAGCGGGGACAAAACTGGTCAGTGTTTCCGGGGATGTGAAAAAACCGGGAGTTTATGAAATCCCCTTTGGTATGAAGGTAAAAGACCTGCTGAAACTTGTGGAAGCCGGCAATACGAAAGCCGTGGATATCGGGGGAGCGTCCGGAATAGTGATTCCTGAGTCACAGTTTGACAGGGAAATATCGTTTGAAGATATTCCCACCGGCGGCTCTGTTATCGTATTCGACAAAACGAGAAAAATGATTGATGTAATGGAAAATTTCATGGAGTTTTTCCTTGATGAATCATGCGGCCAGTGCACTCCGTGCAGAGAGGGAACTAAATATTTTGTAGATGCCGTTGAAAAGATAAAAAACGGCAGGATTACGGATCAGGAATTAAAAAATCTCCGTGATATTTCCAATTGCATGAAACTTACAAGTAAATGCGGCCTCGGTCAGTCATCCACGAATGCTTTTATCAGCATTCTTGATAATTTTAAAGAAGAATTATTGTCTTAAATAAGATTTGAAAGGAGAAAGAGTTAATGGATATTTATATAAATGGGAAGAAATGCAAAGCGGTTCAGGGGGAGACTATTCTTGAAATTGCGGGAAAAAACGGTGTAAGGATCCCGACGCTTTGTTACCACAGCGACTTATGTCTTGCCGGCAATTGCAGAATTTGTGTTGTAGATGTAGACGGAGCAAGAACATTACAGACTGCCTGCACCGCCATGGCTTCAAACGGGATGAAAATCTGGACAAACACTCCCAGAGTGATTAAAGCCAGGAAAATGAATATACAGCTTCTTCTGGGCAGCCATTTCGGGGAATGTTATACCTGTCCCAGAAACAACAACTGCGAACTTTTGAAACTTGCCGAAGAATACGGCATTGAAGAATTGCCCTTCCCTAAAAAAGGCAAAAGAACCGGAGCGCTTGAAATAACTCCTTCTATTACAAGAGATCCCGATAAATGTATTATGTGCGGAAGATGTGTTCGTACCTGCGAAGAGCTGCAGGGTGTCCACGCGGTGAAACCGGTCGGCAGAAGCAATGATATACATATAGGGACTTTCTTCAATCAGGGGCTTATGCATACTTCCTGTACTATGTGCGGACAGTGTATTAACCGCTGCCCCACAGGAGCTCTTTATGAAACATCATGTGTCCAGCCTGTCTGGGATGCTCTGGCGGATCCGGATAAATATGTCGTAGTCCAGACAGCGCCCGCGGTAAGAGCTGCTCTCGGGGAAGAATTCGGTATGGAACCCGGATCAAGAGTGACGGGGAAAATGGTTGCCGGATTGAGAAGATTGGGTTTTAACAAGGTTTTTGATACCCAGTTTACGGCGGATCTTACCATTATTGAAGAAGGGACGGAATTCCTTACAAGGCTCAAGAGGACACTTGTAAACAAGGAAAAGGGATTGCTTCCTATGACCACAAGCTGTTCACCGGGATGGATTAAATATATAGAGCATTTTTATCCAGAGCTTTTGACACATGTATCCACTTGTAAAAGTCCGCAGCAGATGTTCGGGCCGCTTGCCAAAACATATTTTGCGGAAAAAGAAGGGATAAATCCTGCCAAAATGATAACAGTTTCCATAATGCCCTGTGTTGCCAAGAAGTATGAAGCGGATAGACCTGAAATGAATGCCAGCGGGTACAAAGACGTGGATTATGTCCTTACCACGCGCGAACTTGCGAAAATGATGAAAATGGCCGGCCTTGACCTGAAAGATATGCCCGTTGAGGAATATGATAATCCCTTCGGTATATCGACCGGAGCCGCCGTAATTTTCGGGGCTACAGGAGGTGTTATGGAAGCGGCATTGAGGACTGTGTATGAGATAGTGACCGGCAGGGAAATTCCGTTTAAGAATCTGGATATTACCCCTGTCAGGGGAATGGAAGATGTGAAAGAGGCGGGAATAACTATAGAAGGGGTAAAGGAAGAGTATAAATTTCTCGAAGGAGCAAAGGTCAAGGTTGCGGTTGCCCATTCATTAAGCGCCGCGAAGAAAGTGATGGATAAGGTGAGAAGCGGTGAAGCCGATTATCATTTCATTGAAATTATGGCGTGTCCTGGAGGCTGCCTGGGCGGCGGAGGACAGCCTATCCCCACAAGCCCCGAAATAAGAAAAGCCCGCGCCAGGGCAATTTATGAAGAAGATGAAGCTATGACCATAAGAAAATCCCATGAAAACCCGGCGATAAAAAAACTTTATGAGGATTTTCTGGAAAAACCGAACAGCCATAAGGCTCATGAACTTTTGCATACGCATTATCTAAAGAGAAAAAGATTTGATAAAGTGAAATAATACGACTTGCAGGCAGCCGGACCGTTTTCCGAATACGGATGCGGTTCACTCTGTTCGCCCCGGAAAATCGCGGACCTTCCTAAAACTTGTGGGAAAATCTTTTGATTTATGGTATTGATATATATGTTACGGAAGGGGGAATGGTTTTATGGACAGGACTTTATTGATAGTGCTGATTGATAAGAGGAAGGAATCTGCCGTTACGGCTCAGAAAATCCTTACCGAGTGGGGCTGCATGATAAAAACAAGGCTTGGGATACATGACGGGCTGCTTGATGATTGTTCAAACAGCGGTTTGATTATTCTGGAACTTGTGGGGCAGAAACAGAAAAAGGATGAACTCGCCAGGAAACTCAATCTTCTGGAAGGAGTTCAGGCAAAGATGGTTGAGTTGAGCCTAAAAGACAAGTAAATATATGAGTTTTGTGAAAAACCATATAAATCTATTTACGGCCGTTTTTTTCGCGGTTTTTTCCGCGGCGTATGCGGAGGAGCAGATCCTGAATGAACCTGATGTTGATGTCGGGGCCGCGGAACCTTTGATTGCGTCACAAACCGCGAATACCGATTATGAACTTATTGCTATCCCCCGGGGCGATATAACCGAAACAGAATACATACTGCTTCTGACAAAAATCAGGGAAATTTCCGATAATATTCCGCGTGACAAGGTATTAATGCAGAATGGAATAACCATGGAAGGCAGGATACTTGAAGAGAATACAGAGTACCTGAAGATATCCGTTAATTCAAACCTCATGAGAATTTTTAAGGACAGGATAAAAGAGATAACCCCGATGTCCGAAGAGGACAAGGAAAAACTTATATATCTTTATAACAAGAAAGCGGAATTGGTAAATAGTTTTGATAGACAGCAGCAGGCGAAAGGACTGGTGAAGTTTAAAGGGAGATGGATAACCAGGGAAGAGAAAAAAGAGAAAGAAATCGGGGCTATAAGAAGAAAAGCGGAACTAAAGGCGGAACGGGCGAAAAAGCTCAGGGATACAAACAGGCGGTTGACAGCGGAAGAAAGCAGTGACTATCTGTCGGATACCCTTGATGAACTTATATGGGACGACCCTGAAAATCCACCCTTCAGAAACGCGAAAGACGCTGAAACTGTGGGTAATAAACTGCTTGAAATCAGCAAAAGAGTAAGCAGAGGTTATTATTCATGTATGAAATTGTATTTTAAAGCCATAGACTTTTATATAAAAGCAAAAAACTCTCCTACAGCCAGCACACAAAAAAGATATCTTAAAGAAGCGAACAAAATCTGGCAATCGGCGGAAACCGACAGAAGAAATGTTGATGAGACCATCAGCGCGTCAGAAAATTAAGCCCGGCCCAGAAAAATATTCGAGCATTTTCGGTTTTCCCGTGTCTAACCCTGATATATATCCGTATTCATTATGAAAAAACAGACTAAATACGCAAAAAAACATATATTATTGCGTCTTGCAGTATCTTTCCTCGTGATTTTCTGCCTGACGTCCGGTGTTCTGTACATATATTTTACCGATATATTCAGGAATTTCGTTGTTTCCAGGATATATGACAAAACAAGCCTCGATATAAGATTTGATGATTTTAGATTGAAAATTATTACAGGGGAAATAGAGATCGAGAATATAAGACTGATAGATGTGAATTTCGGCAGAGACCCTTTTTTTACGGCGGACAGCATCAAAGCCGGACTAAACCTTCGGGCTTTGATGTCAGGACATTTATGGATTAATTATGCGACTGTGAAAAAGCCCGTTTTAAAAGTCGAAAGAAACAGGGAAAAAGCAATAAATATTGTTGAGATTAAGAAAAGACTGAGTTCTTATGCAGGGGAAGAATCGGGAAGAATTAATCTTCGGGGTCTGCAGATCGGAACGCTGAAGATTGATGAAGGCATTGTCCGGTTTAAGGACGATTTGCCCGAAAAACAATTCAGTATGGATCTGGAAGATATCAATCTCGTTCTGGAAAAGTTTTATTTGCCGCTTCCCGCGGAAGATAAATATGCTGAATTGACCCTTGATGCCGGTATAGGGGATTCGGAAAGGTCAAAAATACACATATGCGGGAAATTCAATCCCTCGGCTATTGTGAAAAATTTTGAGATTGATATACATCTGGACAATATTGTGCTTAACCGGTTCAGCCCTTATTATAATCCGGCTTCACCTATAATTATAGATAGCGGAGAAATGTCCGTTTTTTGCAGGGGCGCGTGCCGGAACGAGGAACTTGTGGGCGGCGGTTATATAGAATTGAAAGAAGTTGCCGTGAGGGCAAAAGAAGGTCTTATTTCGCAAAAGCTTTTTGGTGTTGCCGCGGAAAAGGTTGTGACGCACATATCGGAACATAAGGATATGAAATTCTATTATACTTTAACGGGCAATATATCCGACCCGCAGGTCAGGCTTGCTCCGGGCAGTGAAAAAGTGATAATAAATTCCATTCTCAATGCCCTTGATATTCCGCTTAAAGCCGCCGGCAGTATAAAAGAAGGCATTGATATTACCGGAGAGAACATCTCAAACGGCGTGAAAAAGATAAAAGATAAAATATCCGATACCGTAAACGGGGTTGTTGATTACATAAAGCCCGGTCGGGAATAGGTGTTTTTCCCTCCGTGCCTCTTTAACTTTGTTTTTTTTGACAACTGGCGGAAAAAAGTGTTATTATTTGAGGTCCTATAGGTGTTATAATCATCATGTAGTTTCCATTAAGGAGTATTTATATGGCAAAAGTCGTTCTTAAGGATGTGAAGAAAGTGTATCCCGGCGGGGTCGTTGCCGTTCAGAGCGCTAATCTGGACATTTCGGATAAAGAATTTCTTGTGCTGGTCGGGCCCTCGGGTTGCGGTAAATCCACAACCTTGAGAATGGTGGCGGGCCTTGAGGAAATAACATCGGGGTCTGTTACAATAGACGGGAAGGTTATAAATGATATTCCTCCCAAGGACAGGGATATTGCGATGGTGTTTCAGAATTATGCCCTTTATCCTCACATGACGGTTTATAAGAATATGGCTTTTGGCCTGAAACTCAGGAAATATTCAAAGGAAGAAATAGATAAAAGGGTTAAAGAAGCGGCCGAAATACTGGGAATAACGGCTCTGCTTGACAGGAAACCCAAGGCCCTTTCGGGCGGACAGCGGCAGAGAGTGGCCGTCGGGCGGGCAATAGTCAGAAAACCGAAAGCTTTTCTTTTTGATGAACCTCTTTCAAATCTTGACGCTAAGTTGAGAGTCCAGATGAGGACGGAAATATCGAAGCTCCACACAAAACTTCAGTCCACGATGATCTATGTTACACACGACCAGACAGAAGCTATGACAATGGGGGATAGAATTGTTGTTATGAAAGACGGTGTTATACAACAGGTAGCCGACCCGTTGAGGTTATATGAACATCCCGCAAATAAATTCGTCGCGGGTTTTATAGGGAGCCCGCCCATGAACTTTATGGGAGGCTCGGTTATAAGTGAAAAAGGCGGACTTTTCTTCGATGAAGGAAATTTCAAAGTCAGAATTGTGAATGATATGATTCCCAAACTGGAGACATATATTGATAAAAAAATATATTTTGGAATAAGGCCTGAGGATATTTTTGATAAGCTGTTTATGAGCAGCGCCGATCCTGAATCTACTATCACAGCAACCGTGGAAGTTGTTGAGCCAATGGGCTCAGAGATATATCTTTATATGAATACCGGTACAAATCCGTTTATAGCCAGAGTAGATTCGCATGAAAAAGCAGAGGTGAATCAAGACCTTGAACTGGTATTTGATATGAATCATGCCCACTTCTTCGATGTCGACACTGAAAAAACGATTGTGTAGTATACCATGGATTTTTGAAGAAGATAAATTGCGAGTGGTAGGGGTACGCTCGCATTTTTTTTTGAAGGGGTATTATGATTGGAATAAGGGAAAAACACCTTAAGATTCTCACCGTTGTTATCGCGGTTATACTGACATATATAATAATATCTCTGACCTATACTTACTCTTACCGGTACGAAATAAAAAAATTTGAATATTATTCGTTTTATGCGGTTGCGTTCTACACTCTGATAATAACATCAGCCTGGTTTCTGATGGGCAATATCGCAGGAAGCATAATCACAGGCCTGGCTGTAGTCGTTACCGTGTTTGTGGCGACTGTATTTCAGAAATGGGAATTTTTATCCAACGGTTTCGCGTTTGCCGCGGTAAGCATGTCGCTGTATGGGTTCTGGAATAAGCAGAGTAATGAAGTTTCGGATATAAAAATTAAATCCAGCGATATATCCGAATCGTCAAATACCCTGTTTAAAGACTTTCAAAAAGAAAGTTTGCTGGGAGAATCACTTGACAGAAAACTGCTCAGAATATCCAAACTGAGGGTTATTTCGAAGGATATAGGCATTTCCCTTACCAAAGAAGAGCTTATCAAAAAAGTAATAAAGAATATGATTCAGATTATCCAGAAATCCGGAGTTTATCAGATCTATCTTTTAACCGAGGATATGAGGACCATGGAACTCCGGGGTTTGAACGCGTACGGGGTGAAGAGCGATGATTTTACATACTTCGAGAAAGATGATTTAAACCAGTGGATATTCAGGAACAGACAACCTGTGCATATATCGGATCTGAATAAAGATTTCAGATTCGGCAGAAAATACAGCAGTATGGCGAAGAGCATAATTGCTTCGCCTTTAATCAGTGACAACAAAATTATGGGGATACTCAAGATAAATAATGAGGAACCCGGACTTTATTCCGTTGATGACCTGAGGATTCTTTCAATCATCGCGAATCTTTCGGCATTGGCTTTTTCAAACTCCCAGCTTTATGAAACAACCAGGCTGCTTGCCATAAAAGACGGGTTAACAGGATTGTTTACGGCGGGTTATTTCAGGCAGAAGATAACCGAGTATGTAAAGCAGGGAATGGAAAAGCCGTTGTCATTGATAATGATGGACATAGATGATTTTAAAAAGTTGAATGATAAATACGGGCATGTTGTGGGAGATATAGTGCTCAGGAAGACCGCGCGGGAAATCCAGGCAATTATAGGGCAAAAAGGTATAGTGGCAAGATACGGAGGAGAGGAATTTGCATGTATATTGCCTGAGATATCTTCCGGAACGGCTTTTGAATTCGCGGAGAAAATATGCGGAAGTGTTGCTTCTTCCGAGGAAACCATAAGAGAAGACAGGATAAGGGTTACGGTAAGCGCGGGAGTCGCTTTTATGGATCCCTCATTTAAGAAGGCCGAAGATTTAATTGAGGCGGCGGACAGTTCCCTGTATGCGGCTAAAGGACAGGGAAAGAACAGGGCGGTGTTATGGCAGAAGGGCTGATAATAAACCTGAATTTATTTTTTGCTTTGCCGTTCTATACCGCATTGATTATTGTAATCGGCCTGTTTTTCAGTTACAGGGTTGCCTGTCTTATTTCTTTTGCCGGCCTGGCTCATATCGTGATTTTTCTTGTATACAAGATGCTTGAAAAAGACGGTATTTTCTTACATGAATCCCCGTGGCTCATAGGATTGAGCTTCTGTTATATGGTCATTTATCTTACGATTATATTTTTTTACAGGAGCAAACAGGTTGCCGGAGTTGAAGAAGCGTTTTGCAACTACAGAAGAGCAAGAGACAGATATGATGATGTTTCTGAAAAACACCGTGCGGTAAAATCGGAGAATGAAGAAAAAAGAAAAGAGGTTAATGAAGTAGAGAAATTATATAAGGGCCTTACTTCCATGAGTGCAAACCTGGATATGACACAGACCCTGAGCGAATGCGCCTGCTGTATAAGGGAACTTTCGAACTTCAAATGGGGGAAGATGATTATATTCAGGCCTTCAATTGAGTCGGGGGAGAAAAGCACCGATATTTTAGACCTTAAAACATGCAATGTATCGGATAAAGAGTTTAATAAGGATGAAAAAGAGGTCTTCGCTTCCGTAATGCAGCACAGGGAAGTCAGTTATAAAGATGTGTCCGGAAAACTTAGAATCGGCGAATCGAACGAATCTTTATTCCTGTATGATATCATTGCGATTCCCATGAAAACAGGAGACGAAGTGCTCGGCGTCCTTATTTTCGGCGGCGTGTCTTTCTATGAACTTGAAAATGTAAGGATTCTTATTGCCGATGCGGCTTTGGAAATCAAAAAGACCTCTTTTTACGAGAAGATCAGGGAATTATCAATCATAGATGAGTTAACGGGGTTGTATCTCAGGCGTTATTTTATGAAAAGGTTTGACAGTGAAATTGAACGGGCTCTGAAAATAAAAAGCCCGTTTTCTTTTCTTATGATAGACATAGACCATTTCAAAAAATATAACGATACATACGGGCATTTGGTCGGGGACATTATCCTTAAAGAACTTGCATTTGTCCTGAAAGACCGGGCCAGGCAGGGCGATCTTGTCGGCCGTTACGGCGGGGAAGAATTCTGTATGGCTCTTCCGAATACATCCAAAGATAATGCGTTTAAGGTCGCGGAAAGGCTGCGGATAAAAGTGATGAAGCATGATTTTATCGTTCAGGAAGAAAAAATGGACCTGACGGTCAGCATAGGGATTTCAAACTTTCCCGAGGATTGTGATAACCCTTCCTGTCTTATAGAATTGGCGGATAAGGCCCTTTATAGAGCCAAAGAAGAGGGAAGAAACCAGGTGTGCTGCCTGTAAATGTGTAATTATATTTTGAACGATTTATTGCCGTAAGGCGTCCATAAATATGAAAGTAAAAAATGAGTTTGATCTTATAGAGAAAGCGTCTGCCGGTGACGAATCCGCATTTGAACAGATAATCCGCAGCCATCAGGAGAATGTATATTTCCTTGCCTATAGAATGACAGGGTCTTATCAGGACGCGGATGATATAGCGCAGGAAGTTTTTATAAGTGTTTATAAAAATATCGGCAAATTCAGGAAGGAAGCCGGACTTGGGACATGGATTCACCGTATTGCCGTTAACAAAGCTATAAACAGGCTACGCAGGCGTAAGATCAGGAAAGAAACAAGCTTGAATGAAATGGAAAATTTTGGCGGGCAGGCAAGCCAAAAATCAGGTTTGCCTGATGTGTCGGACCCTAAGGAGTTACTGAATATCGAAGATAAGAAAAGAATAATTGACGCCGCTTTAAAAAAACTGCCGGCGAAACACAGTTCCGTGATTGTTATGTTTGACCTTCAGGAGATGTCACATTCTGAGATTGCGAAGATTTTGAAGATTTCCGAAGGCACGGTGAGATCGAGGCTTCATTACGCGAGAAAGAAGCTCTATGATTATTTGAAACCGCTGGCTTCCGAAATAAAAGGATGATGGTTATGTGCGACAAAGAGAAACTTGTTGATTTGGCCTGGGGTGAGATTGAGAAGAAAGAATCTGAAAAGCTTTTTGAACATTTAAATTCCTGCGCCGGTTGCAGAGCCGAATACGAGAAAATATTGGCGGTGAGAGGAATCTTTCTGGAACGCAGGAAAACAGATGCTCCCGCAGGCTATTTTGAAAGCCTGCCCGGAAGGATTATCGGGATAATAAAAGAGGGGGGAAAAAAAGTTGGAACCGGAAGGCCCGTCAGAACAGGAAATATTTTTCTTCTGAGAGCGGAACGTATAGCCGTTGTTGCCGCGGCTGCCTGTATCTTTATTATTGCCGGTTATTATTTTGTCCATAATGAAAAAATGCCGGAGGGGGAAATTTCCGCGGATAAGCCTGACATATTCGAACCGGCAAAAAGGGAAAAGCTTGTCGGAGGCAGTGCGGAGAATGGGAAATTTGATTTTTCTCCCGCTGGAAAACCGCAGATTCGGTCCGGTTTTTACACCCGCCCTGAAAGCACAAAACTGGTAAAAGCGGATATTGAGTCAAAACCTCTGCTTGAGAGGAAAGACGGATTACGGAAGTCCCGCGGAAAAAGCGGCCCGGTTTTCCTGAACCTTCCCGAACTGGGAATACGGATAC